>NZ_JAMYVB010000014.1:0-174072 GCF_040323635.1 Mesorhizobium sp. M0037
CGGGCCCGCGGCCCGCCCCCCCCCCCCCCCCCGGGCGCGTGTGTGCGTGCCCCCCCCCCCCACTTCCCGCGCCCCTACCCCCCCCCGCCGGCGGGGGGGGTGGGGGGCCCCCCGCAGCGCGGGGGGGGGGGCCTCGACTGTTCATCAGATCCATACGAATAATCAGTTCATCAACATTATTGATCAAAAATCGGTCGGCGCGCCGCCTTCGGACGTGCGCTTTTCGACGAAGTCGTTGAGCTCTTCGCGGATCGCCGGGTCCATATAAGGTTCCTCGTAGGATGCCAGCCGCTCCTTCCAGACCTTGTTGGCCTTTTCCAGCGCGGTCGGCGATCCGGCTTCGGCCCAGGTCTCGAAATTGCGCCAGTCGGAGAGGATGGGCGAGTAGAAGGCTGTCTTGTAGCGGTCCTGCGTGTGCTGGGTGCCGAAGAAATGGCCGCCGGGGCCGACCGACTGGATGGCGTCGAAGCCGAGCGCTTCGTCGGACAGGTCGAGCGGGGTGAGGAACTCGGCCACCATCTGCAACAGGTCGATGTCCAGGATGGTCTTCTCGTAGGAACAGCGCAGGCCGCCTTCGAGCCAGCCGGCGCCGTGCATCATCAGATTGCCGCCGCCCTGGATGGCGCCCCACAGCGAGAACACGCTTTCATAGGCTGCCTGCGCGTCGACGGTGTTGGCGGCGCAGGTATTGGAGGTGCGGTAGGGGATCTTGTAACGGCGGGCAAGCTGGCCGCCGACAAGCTGCGCCTTCATATATTCAGGCGTGCCGAAGGCCGGCGAGCCTGACTTCATGTCGACATTCGAGGTGAAGCCGCCATAGCCAACCGGCGCGCCCTTTCTCACCATCTGGGCAAAGGCGATGCCGGACAGCGCCTCGGCATTTTGCTGCACCAGCGCACCGGCGATGGTCACCGGCGCCATCGCGCCGGACAGAGTGAAGGGCGTGATGACGACGACCTGACCCTTGCTCGACATCTGGATGATGCCTTCCATCATCGGCACATCCAGTTTCAGCGGCGAGTTGGTGTTGATGATGGTGAAGACGGACGGCTCTTCGAGCATCTGCTCATGGCTGATGCCGCGGGCGATCCTGGCGATCTCGATGCCGTCGACATTGCGCTCCTTGCCGAGCGAATAGATGTGGAACACCTTGTCGGTCAGCGTGGCGAGGTCGCGGATGCATTCGAGGTGGCGCACCGACGGGTGGATGTCGGTCGGCTCGACCGGATAGCCGCCGGTGCAGTTCAGGATGTTGTGCATCTGTGCCAGGCGCAGGAAGTTGCGGTAGTCCTGCTGGTTGCCCGGACGGCGGCCGCGATCGAGGTCGGAGCAGTTCGGTGCCGACGCCATCATCGACAGGATCACATTGTTGCCGCCGAAGCGCGCATTGTGCGCCGGGTTGCGGGCATGGAGCGTGAATTCCGACGGGCAGTTGGAGATGAGATCGAGGATCATGTCGCTGTCGAAGCGCACGCGCTCGCTGCCCTCGCGGACATCAGCGCCATTTTCCTTCATGATGCGGCGCGCTTCGTCATGCAGTACGTCGACGCCTATTTCCCTCAAGACGCGCAGCGAGGCGAGGTGGATCGATTCCAGCTCGTCGTCAGAGACCAGCTTGGTCGGCGTTAGCGGATTTCTCAGTTGCCGAAAAGCCGGCTGTTCGAAGGCGGCCGAGCCGCCGGCGCGCTTGCCCGCACGGCCACCGCGACGGGCACGGTCGGTTGCCAAAGGCGGTTCGGCTGGATGCAGGGCGGCGGTCATGATGGTCCTCGTACGATGCTGGTAGCGGGCGGCATAATGGACCGGCGGCTGTCCGACCATTGCGGAGGCGGCGACCACTAGGACGAGGGAAGCGACATGCCCGAACGGCAGTCCGATAGCTGACAACATTGCCGGGGATTGGCGGACAGGACGCGCCCACTGCGGCTCTTGGCGCAAGGGGATTTCAGGCGCGGCCCTTCCTTTCCCTAAATCGAACCGCTAGCTCAGTGGTTTGCCGCTGGATGGGCCGGCAATTCATGTGGAAGGCATCATGGCTGCGACCGGTTCGAGCGATGGCGAAGCAGGGACGCAATGGGCAGCGCTTGCCGGCGTAACTGCCGCCCTCGCGATGTTCGGTGCGGCGCAAGGGCTGAGCTCGCCGCTGTTTACGCTGCTGATGCAGAAGCAAGGCATGTCGCCGGCGCTGATCGGCTTGTCGGCAGCGATGATGCCGCTTGGTCTGATCCTTTCGGCCTCGTTCGTGCCGGCAGCCGTTCGGCTGGTCGGCGCGCGCAACCTGGCTGTGGGTTGCTCATTGATTGGGGCGCTGTGCTTCCTCGGCATCGGCTACCTGCAGGACTGGGTGGGCTGGTTCGTCATCCGCTTCATCATCGGTATCGTCATCAACCCGCTCTATATACTGGGCGAAGTATGGGCGCTGTCGCTGGCGCCGCCGTCGCGCCGCGGCAGGGTGATGGGGGCATTCAACACCGTGCTGGGCGCTGGCTATGCTGCGGGGCCTTTGGTCCTGACCGCGGTAGGGATATCGGGCTGGGTTCCTTTCCTGGTCGGCATGGCCGGCTTCATCCTGTGCGCCGCGATCCTTCGTGCTGTTTCGTCAAGCCTCGCCGGCTTCGAGGATGACTGCCAATTGCCCGGCGGCTTTTTCGGTTTCGCCAGGCTGGCGCCGGCGCTGTTGTTTGCCGTGCTGGTTTCGGCGGCGGTCCAGCAGGGCACCTACGCTTTGATGCCGGTCTTCGGTGCCGCCTATGGCCTGCCCGAAAGGACGCTGGCGGCCCTGGTGATGGCACTGTCGCTGGGAAACATCTTCCTGCAAATCCCGCTCGGCCTGCTGGCCGAGCGTTTCGGCGGGCGGGCGATGATCATCTTCTGTGCGTTGGCGACAACGACCTGCGCGGTTTTGCTGCCGTTGCTGATCACGACGCCGGCGATCTGGCTCGTCCTTCTCGTCATGGGCGCTGTCGGCTACGGCGTCTACACCATGGCGCTGGTGGAGCTCGGCAGCCGCTTCAGGGGAACCGTGCTGGTCGCCGGCAACGCCGCCTTCGCATTGATGTGGGGCGCCGGCGGCATTGTCGGCCCGCCTGGCGCCGGTGCCTTGATGCAGACCATCGGTCCGCTCGGTCTGCCGGTGGTGATCGCCGGCCTCGACGCGCTGCTGGTGAGCTTCGCGCTCTATCGATCGTTCAAGCGCCAAAACTCCTGACGGCCCAAAACTCCTGACAGGCCAAAAACTCCTGACAGGCCCAAAAACTCCTGACAGGCCTTGTCTGGAGCAAACGGTTTTTCCCAGGACGGGGGTTACCCGCGTCGGACAGAAAAGCTAGTCCTGAACCTGGTTTAGGTGCCAATGATGAACCTGGCGGAAGCTGACAACGAGAAGATGCAGTGGGCGGCGATCAGCGGCGTGATCGCGACCGTCTCGGTGTTCGCCATCGCGCAAGGCCTGTCCTATCCGCTGCTGAGCTTCATCCTGCAACGCCAAGGCGTTTCGCCGGCCATCATCGGGCTCTCGGCGGCAATGACGCCGATCGGCTTCATTGTCTCGTCGCCGCTGATCCCGGCACTGGCGCGCCGGTTCGGGGCAGGGCGCACCGCGCTTACCTGCGCGGCGCTTTCGGCTATTGTGCTTGCGCTGATCGGCTGGACGCAGAATGTCTATCTGTGGTTTCCTCTGCGCTTCTTGATCGGGGTGGTGACCAATCCGCTCTATGTCTTGAGCGAAATCTGGGTCATTGCACTGGCGCCGCCATCGCGCCGCGGTCGCGTCATGGGTGTCTATTCAACCATCATCTCGGCCGGCTTCGCTGCCGGGCCGCTCTGCCTGCTCGCTGTCGGCACCGTGGGATGGCCGCCATTCCTGGTGGGGATCGCCGCCTTCATCTTCTGCGGCGCCTGCCTGGCGCTGGTGCTGCCGCGACTGCCGAAGGTCGACGAAGCCGGGCACAGGGTTTCGGTCATGGGCTTCGTGCCACTGGCATGGCTACTGCTGTCGGCGGTGGTCGTTGCCGCCGGTTTCGAACAGGGCGTGCTGGCGCTGCTGCCGGTCTACGGCACGCACTATGGCATCGCGGAAGCGCGCATGTCGGCGCTGCTGTCGGTGATGATCGCAGGCAACATCGCCATGCAGGTGCCGCTCGGCTTGCTGGCGGAACGGCTGACGGCGCGGCTGGTGCGATTCATCTGCGTCGTGGTGACGGTGCTGGGCTGCGCCCTGTTGCCGCTGCTCATCGAGACGCCGCTGATCTGGCCTTGCGTCTTTATCTGGGGCGCGGTCTCCTATGGCATCTACACCATGTCGATCATCGAGCTCGGCGACCGCTTTACCGGCTCGGCGCTGGTCGCCGGCAATGCCGCCTTCTCCCTGATGTGGGGCGTCGGCGGCATCGTGGTGCCGCCGCTGGCGGGTGGCGTCATGGATGTGATCGGCGCCTCCGGCCTGCCGATCACGCTGGGCACGATTTGTCTGGCACTGGCTGTGGCCACGGTCCTGCGCCGGCGGATGGTTTGAGGCCGCATTCCCCCGATGACCTGACGTACCATCTTGAATAAAACCGCTTGCAACGCGATGTAGGCAGGGCTGCCCGCCACTAGCCTGGAGACCATGCGTGACCCAATCGACGACAAAACGCCAGACGGATGCCACCGTGGAGGACAAGTTCCTCTGGTTGGAGGACCGGACCAGCAAGGAATCGCTCGACTGGGTGCATCGCCAGAACGAGATCACCGTGGCCGAACTACAGGGCGATCCGTCCTACCAGGCGGCGTTCGAGACGGCGCTCGACCTGATGACGGCCGAAGACAACATCGCTGTGGGCGCCGCGCTCAACGGCCAAGTCTATAATTTCTGGCAGGACAAGACCAATGTGCTCGGCCTCTGGCGCCGCACGACGGTCGCCTCCTACAAGACCGAAAAGCCCGTGTGGGAGACGATCATCGACTTCGACGTGCTGTCGGCCAAGGAGGGGGTGAAGTGGGTGTTCAGCGGCGCCAGCCGCCTTTACCCCGATTTCAACCTTTGCCTGGTGGCGATGTCGCCGGATGGCGGCGATGCCAGCGAGATGCGGGAATTCGACATCGAGACCAAATCATTCATCGAGGGCGGCTTCCGCGCTCCGGCCTCGAAATCCGGTTTTTCCTGGCTGGACAAGGACACGGTCATTGTCTCGGTTGCCTTCGATGAAGACGACAAGACCCAGTCCGGCTATCCGCGCGTCGTCAAGCTGTGGAAGCGCGGTACCCGGTTGGAGGAGGCGACGCCGATCTTCGAGGCCGAGAAGCAGGATCTCGCGGCCGGCGCGGGGGTCGAGCATGATGGCGACAGGCAGTATTTGTTTCTGGCCCGCACGATCGCCTTCTTCTCCTCGCACAGTTTTCTGCGCCTGCCGTCGGGCGAAAACCGCCGCATCCCGTTGCCCGACGATGTCACCGACAGCACCCTGTTCAAGGGCCGGTTGGTGTTCGGGGTGCGCAGCCCATGGACGGCGCCGGGCGGCACTGAGTGCTTGCCGGACGGCCTCTATTCCTTCGATTTCGAACACTGGATCGACACCGGCGACCTGGGCCCTGTTGAAACCATGCTCGCGCCAGCGCACCGTGTTTCGGTCGCCGGCATTGCCCGCACTCAGGACCGGCTGTTCATCAATCTGATGGACAATGTGCGCGGCAAGGTCGTTGTCGCCGAGCGCAGCGGCGACCGCTGGTCGCTGAAGCCGGTGGCGCTGCCCGAGAACGGCAATGTCGGCATCGCGCATGCCGAGCATTTCGGTTCCAGCGTCTCCTTCTCCTTCACCGATTTCCTGACGCCGAGTTCGATCATCTGGTCGGATGATAACGGGGCGACGCTGGCCACCGTGAAATCGCAGCCGGCTCGGTTCGACGCCGCGCCGCTGGTCTCCGAACAGTTCGAGGCGCGCTCGAAGGACGGCACAATGGTCCCGTATTTCGTCGTCAGGCGGCGCGACCAGAAGGGTCCGGTGCCGACGCTGCTCTACGGCTATGGCGGCTTCGAAATACCGCTGCTGCCCGGCTATGCCGGCGTGCGCGGCAGGCTGTGGCTGGAAAAGGGCAACGCCTATGTGCAGGCCTGCATCCGCGGTGGCGGCGAGTTCGGGCCGGCCTGGCATCAGGCCGCGCTGAAGGGCAATCGCCAGACTGCCTTCGACGATTTCGCCGCGGTGGCGCAGGACGTCGTCAGGCGCGGCATAGCCACGGCTGCTTCCCTCGGCATCCAGGGCGGCTCGAATGGCGGCCTGCTTACCGGCGTTTCCCTGACGCAGCATCCCGAACTGTTCGGCGCCGTCATCATCGAGGTGCCGCTGCTCGACATGCTGCGCTACACCGAACTGCCGCCAGGCGCCTCGTGGATCGGCGAATATGGCGATCCGGCAAAACCGGAAGAAGCCAAGTGGCTCGCCGCCTATTCGCCGTACCATCATGTCTCGGCCGATGCCGTCTATCCCCCGGTGCTGCTCACGACATCGACCGCCGACGACCGCGTCCATCCCGGCCACGTCCGCAAGATGGCGGCGAAGCTGCAGGAAGCAGGTCACGGCAAGACGTTGTTCTTCGAGGAGACGGAAGGCGGCCATGGCGGTCGCGGCGACCGCCGGCCGCAAGCGGCGCAAACCGCCATGAAATACGTGTTCCTGCAAAGGGTATTGAGCGGCACCGCTTGAATTCCGGGCCTCGGGCGGCATAGACTGCCGCCATGGTCTACATGAGCACATCCGGCGCCTTCGGGGTCGCGGTGACACCGTCGCCGCGCACGCTGCGCGCCGAACTGCTCAGGCTGTGCGCCCGCATCGGCTATTCGCCGCCCGCCGTCCTCTGACGAAGTCGCCCCGGCAGCTTGCCGGTTTGATTCCAGAGGAAAGAGCAAACCCATGACTTACCAGAACTATTCGCTGAAGCAGCTTCAGCAGATTGATGCCGCGCATCATCTGCATCCCTTCACCGACCACAAGGAATTGCGCGAGACCGGCTCGCGCATCATCACCCACGCCAACGGCCCGTTCATCTACGATGCCGACGGCACCGAAATACTCGACGGCATGGCCGGGCTGTGGTGCGTCAATGTCGGCTATGGCCGCGACGAGCTGGCCGACGCCGCTTACGCGCAGATGAAGGAATTGCCCTACTACAATTCCTTCTTCAAATGCTCGACGCCGACGCCCGTGCTGCTGTCGAAGAAGCTGGCCGAGCTGGCGCCCAAGGGCATCGCCCAGGTTTTCTACGGCTCCTCCGGCTCGGAGGCCAACGACACGGCGCTGCGGCTCGTGCGCCACTATTGGGTGCTGGAAGGCAAGCCGGAGAAGAACCGCATCATCTCGCGCAAGTCGGCCTATCACGGCTCGACCGTCGCCGGGACGTCGCTGGGCGGCATGGATTTGATGCACAAGCAGCTCGGCGGGGCGGTTCCCAACATCGTCCATGTCATGATGCCCTATGCTTATGAGTTGGCGCTGCCTGGCGAAAGCGACCATGATTTCGGCCTGCGCGCGGCCAAGGCCGTCGAGGACGCCATCCTCGAAGCCGGTGCCGACAAGGTGGCGGCCTTCATCGGCGAGCCGGTGATGGGCGCGGGCGGGGTGAAAATACCGCCGATGAGCTATTGGCCGGAAGTGCAGCGCATCTGCCGCAAATACGATGTGCTTTTGATGCTGGACGAGGTCATCACCGGCTATGGCCGCACCGGCGAATGGTTTGCGGCGCAGACCTTCGGCGTCGAGGCCGACACCATCACCACGGCCAAGGCACTGACCTCGGGCTATCAGCCGCTGTCGGCGCTGCTGGTCGGCGACCGTATCGCGGCGACGCTGGTCGAAAAGGGCGGCGAATTCTACCACGGCTATACCTATTCGGGTCACCCGGTGGCCTGCGCGGTGGCGCTGAAGAATCTCGAGATCATGGAGCGAGAAGGCCTGGTCGACAGGGTCAGGAACGACACTGGACCTTACTTCGCCCAGGCGCTGCAGGAGCGCATTGCCGGCCACGAACTGGTCGGCGAGGTGCGATCGATCGGGCTGATGGGCGCGGTCGAGATCGTCAAGGACAAGGCGACCAAGGAGCGCTTCCTGCCGGCGGGCAGTGCCGCCGTCACCGTCCGCGACCACGCCATCGCGCAAGGCCTGATGCTGCGCGCCACCGGCGACACGATGATCCTGTCGCCGCCGCTGATCTGGACCCGCGCGACGATCGACATGGCTTGCGATCGCATCGCCAAAGCGCTGGATCTGGCGCAAGCGGATTTGCGCAAGAAGTAGATGGAACGACCGCCGGACGCCTTGCAATCAGGGCGCCCGGACTGTGCGCCTGCTTATCGTCAGGGTCGAAGGGGTCAGCGCACCGATCGTGCTGGTCAATGAAGACCATCAGGCAATTCCGAACGCTGCAATCGGAATATAATTCAGACCGAACAGTATAGGACTGCAAAACGCAAAAAACCGCGCTCCATCGGAACGCGGCTTTGCCAGATACGCATGGCATTTCGCCAACAATACACTTGCGAAACTTACGGGCTCCGGTACGCGAGACCTGATCCGGAGCGCCGGGCGGATGCGATGTGTCCGCCTCGCCATCCGTTATATAGGCACATCGTTACCGCCGGGTTATCGAGAGCTTAAGCAAATCTAAATTTGCAATTTTTCCGCGCAATAAAAATCGAGAAAAGCGCTGCCAAATTCGAAACTTATAGAGAACTGCCGCGAAGGAAATTTATGATGCCGGAAAAATCGTCGCCGCCATTTCCCTGGGCGTTGAACAGCGCATAAAGCTGGGCCGCTTCGGCCCCCATCGGCGTCACCGCGCCGGCGCTTTGGGCGGCTTCCTGCGCCAGTTTCAGGTCCTTCAGCATGAGTGCCGCGGCAAAGCCCGGTTTGTAGTCGCGGTTGGCGGGTGAGGCCGGCACGGGACCCGGCACCGGGCAGTAGGTGGTCAGCGACCAGCACTGGCCCGACGAGGTCGAGGCAACGTCGAACAGGGCCTGATGCGAGAGGCCGAGCTTTTCGGCCAGCACGAAGGCCTCTGCGACGCCGATCATCGAAATGCCGAGCATCATGTTGTTGCAGATTTTGGCTGCCTGACCGGCGCCGTCGTCACCGCAATGGACGATGCGGCCTGCCATCGGCTTCAGGACCGGTTCGGCCTTGGCGAAGGCATCCTTGGCGCCGCCGGCCATGAAGGTCAGCGTTCCCGCAGCAGCACCGCCGGTGCCGCCGGAGACGGGGGCGTCGATCGAATGCAGCCCGTGCTTCCTTGCTACGGCATGCGCCTTGCGGGCCGACTCGACATCGATGGTCGAGGAATCAATGAACAGGGCGCCTGGTTTGGCCTTGGGTGCGATGTCCTCGTAGACCGAGAGCACGTGCTTGCCGGCGGGAAGCATGGTGATCACGACATCGGCGTCCTTCACCGCCGCCACGGCATTCGCCATGACAATGACGCCATGCTCGCGGGCGACGGTGAGGTTTTCCGGCATCAGGTCAAAGCCGTGCACCGCGTGCCCCGCGTTGACGAGATTGGCAGCCATCGGGTTGCCCATATTGCCGAGACCAATGAAGGCGATGGTGGTCATAGCGGTGCTCCATGATGAGTAGGCAGTAGGCAGTAGGCAGTAGGCAGTAGGCAGTAGGCAGTAGGCAGTAGGCAGTAGGGCGACCTATTCGGGTGCGAGTTTGATAATAAGTTGGCGAAGCATCTTTCCGATGGCCTCGGCCGCCAGAAGCAGGTGCTCAGCTTGCCCATGCGTGGCAACGCCAATGCGTTGAGCGATTTGGAGGTGTGTCTCGAACTCCTTCAGCGAGCCTTGGGCTATCCTGAGAAATTGCTGATAGGAGCCTCGGTTGTCTCGGCCATAGCCTTCCGCGATGTTTGCAGGGATAGAGGTTGCTGAACGGCGGATTTGGCTGGTCAGCCCATACAATTCCTCTTTGGGCCATGTCTTGGTCAATGAGTAGGTGCTGACAGCCAGATCCATCGCCTGCTGCCATACGATAAGATCCTTGTACGAGTTGATCTTGCCGGTCATCCTTTGCCTACTGCCTACTGCCTACTGCCTACTGCCTACTGCCGTCCAATCAACGCCCGCGCGATGATGACGCGCATGATCTCGTTGGTGCCTTCGAGGATCTGGTGGACGCGCAGGTCGCGCACCAGTTTTTCGATACCGTAATCATGAAGATAGCCATAACCGCCATGCAGCTGCAGCGCCTCGTTGGCGACGTTGAAGCCGATGTCGGTGACGAAGCGCTTGGCCATGGCCGACCATTTGCCGGCATCCGACGCCTTGCGGTCGAGTTTCGAGGCGGCGGCGTAGAGAAAGATCCGCGCTGCCTGCAATTCGGTCTCCATGTCGGCCAACCTGAACTGCAGCGCCTGGAACTGGTTGATCTTCGAGCCGAAAGCCTTGCGCTCGGCGGTATAGGACAGCGCCTTGTCGAGCGCAGATTGCGCGCCGCCGAGCGAACAGGCAGCGATGTTGAGGCGGCCGCCGTCAAGGCCGGCCATGGCGATGCCGAAACCTGCGCCTTCCCCCGACAGCAGGTTTGCAGCCGGCACCTTGCAGTCCTCGAAGATCACCTGGCGGGTCGACTGCATGTGCCAGCCCATCTTGTGCTCGTTGGCGCCGAAGGAGAGGCCGGGCGCATCCTTCGGCACGACGAAGGTGGAAATGCCCTTCGGCCCGTCGGCGCCGGTGCGCGCCATGACAACATAGAGGTCGCTGTCGCCGGCCCCGGAGATGAACTGCTTGGCGCCGTTAAGCACATAGTCGTTGCCGCTCTTCACCGCGCGCGTCTTCAGCGCCGCGGCATCCGAGCCTGAGCCCGGCTCGGTCAGGCAGTAGCTCGCCAGCCATTCCATCGAGGTCAGCTTCGGCAGGAAGCGTTGGCGCTGCTCGTCGTCGCCGAAGCGGTCGATCATCGACGCCGCCATATTGTGGATCGAGATGAAGGAGGAAAACGCCGGATCGGCGTGCGACAGTGCCTCGAAGATCAGCACGGCGTCGAGCCGGCCGAGCGCCGAGCCGCCGACATCGTCCCTGACATAGATGCCGCCGAGGCCGAGCGGGCCGGTCTCGCGGATTACATCGGCGGGAAAGTGTCTTGCCCGGTCCCATTCGAGCGCATTGGGCGCAACGCGATCGGCGGCGAAGGCCTGTGCCATCTCCTGGATGGCGCGCTGTTCCTCGTTGAGCTCGAACTGGCTGGTGCTCGCATCGACCGCGGCGTCCATGGCGTGCTCCCTGTGTTCCCCAGCTGGGGTTGGCTTGCTGGCCTGTTGTTTTTGGCTTTGCGCGCCGCTCAATCTAGACCAATGATGCCGCCGCGCAACCCGGCTCGCCGCGCAGCCGCTGTGCATGAATGGATCAACGGAGCATTGCGTGCCGACATATTTCGACGAATTGCTCGACCGCTTCCATGCCTATCTCCGGGGCGTGGACAACGCGCTGGTGCGGGACGCCGTGACCCGGATCGGCTGGAATATGACGGCGCGCGTGCTCGAAGCGCATCCGCTGCCTTGCCTTGGTCTGCTCGACCGCATTGTCGAACTGGCGCCGCCGGACCCGCAGCCTCTGGTGCAACTGCTGGCGGAGCGTCGTGACGATCTGTGCTGGGGGCAGACCTACAACGCGAGCGATTTTGGTGAAGCGTTCTTGCAAAAATACGGCTGGCTGGAGGTGTTTGGCACGCGCGGCCATTTCGCCAATGAAGAGGTCGCGGCCGGATTGCTGATCCTGGGACCCGGCATCACCTATCCCGACCATCATCACATTGCCGAGGAGATCTACATTCCGCTGACCGGCGGCACCGAATGGCGCATGGGCGAGGGCGGCTTTCACATCCGCCAGGCGGGCGAAATTATCCATCACGCCTCCAATGTCAGCCATGCCATGCGCACCGGCAGCGAACCGTTGCTGGCGCTCTACATCTGGCGCGGCGGGCCGCTGTCGCAGAAGTCGACCGTTTCCGGCGCGCAGGGCAGGGGCTGAGCATGGCCAAGGCGATCATGCTGCAAGGCACGGGTTCGGATGTCGGCAAGACGGTGCTGGTGGCGGGGCTCTGCCGCGCGGCCAGGAATCGCGGGCTGAAAGTCAGGCCGTTCAAGCCGCAGAACATGTCGAACAATGCCGCCGTCGCCGACATTCCGGGCGACAACCGCCCCGGCGGCGGCGAGATTGGCCGTGGGCAATGGCTGCAAGCGCTGGCGTGTGGTGTTCAGCCGACCGTGCATATGAATCCGGTGCTGCTCAAACCCCAGAGCGATATCGGTTCGCAGGTGATCGTGCAGGGCAAGGTGTTCGGCGAGGCGCGAGCGCGCGACTACCAGACAATGAAAGCGGGGCTGATGGACGCCGTGCTGGAGTCCTGGACGAAGGTCGGTGAGGGCGCCGATCTGGTCGTCGTCGAGGGCGCCGGATCGCCGGCCGAAATCAACCTGCGCAGCCGCGACATCGCCAATATGGGCTTTGCCACGCGCGCCGACGTGCCGGTCATCCTGGTCGGCGACATCGACCGCGGTGGCGTCATCGCTTCGGTCGCCGGCACGCATCTGATCCTGCCGGAGGAAGACAGGCGCATGATCGTCGGCTACCTCATCAATAAGTTCCGCGGCGATGTCTCGCTGTTCGAC
The DNA here is from genome assembly GCF_040323635.1 of Mesorhizobium sp. M0037. Lineage (NCBI taxonomy): Bacteria > Pseudomonadati > Pseudomonadota > Alphaproteobacteria > Hyphomicrobiales > Phyllobacteriaceae > Mesorhizobium > Mesorhizobium sp. M0037. Next base: position 12,634 of record NZ_JAMYVB010000014.1, read on the forward strand.
GACGGCATCCGGTCGATCGAAAGCTTCACCGGCTGGCGCTGCTTTGGCGTCGTGCCGTGGCTGAAGGCGGCGGCGCGATTGCCTTCGGAGGATTCGGTCGTGCTCGAACGCCTGGCATCGGGCGAGAAGCGGGCGTTGAAGGTCGCCGTGCCGATGCTTGGCCGCATCGCCAATTTCGACGACCTCGACCCGCTCAAGGCCGAGCCGCAGGTCGAAGTGGTGTTCGTGCCGCCAGGGCAGCGCTTGCCGGAGGATGCCGGCCTGGTGGTCATTCCCGGTTCCAAATCGACGATCGGGGATCTCATGAAATTCCGCGAGAATGGCTGGGATCGCGATCTCCTCGCGCACCGCAAACGCGGCGGCCATATCGTCGGCATTTGCGGCGGTTTCCAGATGCTCGGCCGCCTGGTGCGCGATCCCGATGGCATCGAGGGCAGCGTCACCGAGGCGGAAGGTCTTGGTCTGCTCGACATCGAGACGGTGATGGAACCGGAAAAGACGGTGCGCAATGTCAGCGCGCGCTCGGTGCCGTTCGGCTTGGCGCTCGAGGGCTACGAAATCCATCTCGGCCGCACCACCGGGCCGGACATGGCGCGGCCGTCGGCTGTGATCAACGGCATCGACGACGGTGCCATTTCCGCCGATGGCAAGGTTTTTGGCAGCTATCTGCACGGCCTGTTTTCCGCCGACGCTTTCCGGGCGAGATTCCTGGAAAGCCTCGGCGTGAAAGGCGGCGGCGTCGACTATCGGGCGGACGTGGAAAACGCTCTGGACGAGATCGCAGCCGAACTGGAGCGCCATCTCGATTGCGATGCGATTTTTGGGTTAGCGAGGTAGGGCCGCCCATCGTTTCGTCATCCTCGGGTCTGCGCGTCCGCTTTGCTTCATGGTCATCCTTCCGCGCGGAAGAGCCTAACAGACCATGCATCCAAAGCAAAAGCGCCCGGCTTTGACCGGGCGCTTCGAATGCAGAAGTCGCGGGTGCCTAGGCGCCGCGCATCAGGCAGGCGGCGGCAAGCACGATGTATGCGATGAGGACAATCCACACCGCAGCCAGAGGAATGAACGCAAGAACGCCAAGCGCGGCGAGCACGCCGATGATGGCGATAACTAGGGATATGATGAAAACAAGCTGAGTGGGTGCACTAAGATTCATGTGTGGTCCCTCCAACATGATTCGTACAACGGCACTCTATCAGGCGTGAGGCTTATACACCAATCAGCTGGCGCAATGGGTTCGCCGGGTCGGCCAGCAGCTTCACCGCCAGCGACAGGCAGATGATCACCAGCAGCGGCTTGATCAGCCGGGCGCCGATGCGGATGGCAAGGCTGGCGCCGAGCCGGGCGCCGAGGAACTGGGCGACGCCCATCATCAGCCCGATCTTCCAGTAGACGACGCCGGCGACGGCAAAGACGATGAAGCCGCCAATGTTGGAGGCGAAATTGAGCAGCTTGGTGTGTGCCGTCGCCTTGAGCACGCCGAAGCCGGCAAGGCTGACGAAGGCCAGCATATAGAAGGAGCCGGCTCCCGGCCCGAACAGCCCGTCATAGAAGCCGACCAAAGGGGCGATGACCAGCCCGAACAGGAAGTGCGACAGGCGCTCGGCGCGGTCGACATCGTTCATGTTGGGTTTCACGGCGAAGTAGATCGCGATGGCGATCAAAAGCAGCGGCAGCAGCGCTCGCAGGAGATCACCCGGCACGAATGCCGCCAGCAAGGCGCCGACGGCACTGCCGGCAAGGGCCAGAAGCGCCGATGGCAGCTGTCGGCGCAGATCGACATGGCCATTCATGGCGTAGTGGATGGTCGCCGAAGCGGTGCCGAAAATGCCCTGCAGCTTGTTGGTTCCAAGTGCTGCGACCGGCGGGAAGCCGGCAAGCAGCAGGGCCGGGATGGTGATCAGCCCGCCGCCGCCGGCTATCGAATCGACAAAGCCGGCTGCAAAAGCGGCCAAGGCAAGCATGATGACGGTCTGGGTGGCGAGGTCGAGCATCGGGATTTTCTGAACATTCCGGCGGGAAAGGTGGTGCCGCGCCTTCTCATGGCCATCCGGTTTGCGCAAGGCCGATTCCGCGCTACGTCCATCCAAGCGCGTTGCGCTTGGATTTCCTGTGGTGCATGTCATTATCTCAGTACCGCTGCGCAGTTTTGGGTCATGTGCGCTGGGCGGGCTCGGGAAAGGGACACTGTTGGCGATGGCATTGCTCGACCAGATACGCTCGATCTTCGATGGTGACCCCGGCGTGCGCAAGGTTGCCGACGACCCTGTGCTGTCGGCGGAGCTCTTGATGCTGTTTCGCATGATCCTGGCCGACGGCTCGGTTTCGGAGAGCGAGATGGTCGCCTTCCGGCGCATCTGCAAGGACGCCTTCGGCATCCCGGAAACCAGCATCGACGCGGTCATCGAATATCTCAATGATTTCGGCTACGAGACCAACGGTTCGCAAGCCATTGCGCTGTTCCGCGATCTCGATGTCGAACGGCGCAAGTTGCTGGCGCTCCACATGGCGGAGATCGCCAAAGCCGATTCCAAACTGGCCGAGAGCGAAGTGCGGCTGTTGCGCCGCACGCTCGATTTGCTCGACATCAGCCCGGTCGATGTGGTGAAGCCGGAGGAGTGAGGCAGACCAGGGGCAACGGCCGCCCAGCCGGGTCCCCGCTGCTTCGCAGCGTCCCAGCGTTTGTGACCTTTCATCGTGCCACTGGCACGATGAATTCGCTGCGCGAACCGGTCACTTACCCCTGTTCCTGCATACGGTGAGCGATCGCCCGATGCAGATCGGGCGCAGCCGCGACCAGCGCCCTGGCCGCCTCCGACTGCGGATGATCGAGCACGTCACCGGTCTTGCCGCGCTCGACGATCCTGCCGTCATGCATGACCAGCACCTCATCGGTGATGGCGCGGGCGACGGTCAAATCGTGGGTGATGAAGAGATAGCCGATGCCGAGCTTCTGGTTGAGCTCTGCGAACAGGTCGAGGATCTGGGCGCGGATCGAGACGTCGAGCGCCGAGACCGGCTCGTCGGCGACGACCAGCTTCGGCCTAGTGATGATGGCGCGGGCGATCGACAGGCGCTGGCGCTGGCCGCCGGAAAACTCATGCGGATATTTGTCCATGTCGCTGGTGCCGAGGCCGACCTCGTGCAGCGCATGCGCCACCATCTCGCGCCGCTCAGCCGGTGTCGGCTTCGTCTCCAGTACATGCAGCGGCTCGGCGACCAGTTTTACGACCTTCTGGCGCGGGTCGAAAGAGCCGTAGGGATCCTGGAACACGACCTGCATGTCGCGCCGCGCGGCTTTGAGCTCCGCCTCGCTTTTGCCGGTTATGGTCTCGCCGCGAAAGCGGATCGTTCCCGATGTCGATTTGTCGAGCGCCAGGATCATGCGGGCAAGCGTTGACTTGCCGCAGCCGGAGCGGCCGACCAGCGCCACCGATTGGCCCGGCGCCAGCGACAAGGACACGTCGTCGACGGCGCGGATCGGAGCCGCTGACTTGAACAGGGAGGTGCGCCGGCCCGGATAGTCCCGTGTCACGCCTTCGACCTCAAGCAGCGGTTTGCCCTGGCCGGCGGCGTGAACCTTGGCGCGCGCGGGCACGTGCATGGAGGCCAGCGCCAGCTGGCGCGTGTAGGGATGCAGCTGTTCCGACAGCGTGCGTGCGGTGTCGCCGGCTTCCATCACCTCGCCATGGCGCAGAATGGTGATGCGGTCGGCCATTTCGGTGACGACCGCGAGATCGTGCGAGATCAACAGCAGGCCCATTCGGTTTTCGCTGACAAGGCCGCGCAAGAGGTCGAGGATCTGCGCCTGCAGCACCACGTCGAGCGCCGTGGTCGGCTCGTCGGCGATGAGCAGCTTGGGTTTCAATGCGCAGGCAATGGCGATGACGACGCGCTGGCGCTGGCCGCCCGACAGTTCGTGCGGATAGCGCGACAGCGGGAATTTGGCCTCCGGCAGGCCAACGCGGTCGAGCATTTTGCGCGCGCGGTCTTCGGCGTCGGCACGGCTTGCCCTAGTGTGCCAGCGTATGCCTTCGGCGACCTGCTCGCCGATGGTCTTGACGGGGTTGAGCGCCGTCATCGGCTCCTGGAACACCATGCCGATGTCGTCGCCGCGCAGCGCGCACATCTGGTCCTCGGTTGCGGCCAGAATATCGATGCCGTCGAAGGTCACGCGGCCGGTGGCGCGCGCCGCATGCGGCAGAAGCTGCATGATGGTCAGCGCCGTCATCGATTTGCCGGAACCGGATTCACCGACCAGGCCCATCACCTCGCCGGGCGCGACGGAGAGCTCGACCCCTTTCAGGATCGGCGTGTCGCCGACGGCCAGCGACAGGTTCTCGATCTGCAGCAGGCTCATCGCTGCCGCCGCGATTTCGGGTCGAGTATGTCGGCGATGCCGTCGCCGAGCAGATTGAGCCCAAGCACGGTGACGACAATGGCCATGCCGGGGAAGATGGCCATCCACGGCGCCACCACCATGCGCGTCTGAGCGTCGAACAGCATGCGGCCCCAGCTCGGCATTGGCGGCTGGACGCCGAGGCCGACATAGGAGAGGCCGGCTTCGGCCAAAATGCCAAGCGCGAACTGGATGGTGCCTTGCACCAGAAGCAGCGTGGCGATGTTGGGCAGCACGTGCTCGGTTGTAATCTGCGCTTTGCTCTTGCCGGCGGCGCGGGCGGCGAGGATGAATTCGCGCGGCCAGATCGCCAGCGCGCCGGCGCGGGCGACGCGCGCAAACACCGGGATGTTGAAGATGCCGATGGCGATGATGGCGTTGATTGCGCCCGGTCCGAAGATGGCGGTGATCATGATCGCCGACAGCAGCGCCGGGAAGGCGAAGACGAGGTCGGTCAGCCGCATCAGCGCCTCGTCGACCAACCCGCCGCGCGCCGCGGCGAAGGCGCCGAGCGGCACGCCGACGCCCATGCCGATGCCGACCGCGACCAGCGCCACGGCAATCGAGTTGCGGGCGCCGACCATGATCATCGACAGGATGTCGCGGCCGAAATGATCGGTGCCGAACCAGTGCGCCGCAGAGGGCGCCAGCGTCTTGTCCGAGATCACCAGTTTGGTCACGTCGTAGGGCGTCCAGACGTAGGAGATGACCGCTATTGCAGCCACCAGCACCGTGATGGCGAAGCCGATGAGGAAGGAGCGGTTGCGGAAGGCCTTGGCCAGAATGCTGCCCAACGTCTCCTGCGGGATGTCGATGTGCAGCGTCATTGCCGGCCTCGAAGGCGCGGATCGACGATGGCGTAGGAGACGTCGACGACGAGGTTGACCGCAATGACGGCGACGACCAGCAGCATGACGATGCTTTCGACGACGATCAGGTCGCGCTGAGTGATCGCCTGGAACACCAGCCGTCCGAGGCCGGGGAGATAAAAGACGTTCTCGATGATGATGGTGCCGGCGAGCAGGAAGGCGAATTGCAGGCCCAGAATGGTCAGAACCGGGATCATCGCGTTGCGCAGCGCGTGCCGCCACAGCACGGCGCGATAGGGCAGGCCCTTGGCGCGGGCGGTGCGGATATAGTCCTCGTTCAGCACCTCGATCAGCGCCGAGCGGGCAACGCGCGCCAGGATCGCCGCCTGCGGCAGAGCGAGGGCGATGGCCGGCAGCAGCAGCGATTTCAGCGCCGGCCAGGCGCCGGCGCTCCAGCCGGGAAAGCCGCCGGCCGGCACCAGCCGCAGCCAGACGGCAAAGAGGTAGATCAGCATCAGCGCGAACCAGAAGTTCGGGATGGCGACGCCGAGCTGGGCGGCGCCCATGGCGATCGTATCACCGGCCCGCCCGCGCCGGCTGGCGGAATAGAGCCCGACCGGGATGGCAATGATGGTGGACAGCGCCAGCGCGATCAGCGCCAGCGGCAGGGAAACCGCCATGCGCTCGCGGACAAGGTCGATGACCGGCACTGAATAAGTGTAGGAGCGGCCGAAATCGAGGCTGAGCAGACCGCCGACCCAGTGGAGGTAGCGCAGGAGAAGCGGCGCGTTGAGGCCCATCTGGTTGCGCAGGAGTTCGACCTGCTCGGCGCTGGCGTTGAGGCCAAGCATCAGCCGCGCCGGATCGCCGGGCAGGATTTCGAGCACGGCGAAGACGACCATCGAGGCCAGGATCAAGGTTGCGATGGCGATTGCGAGGCGTTTGAGGAGGTAGGCGGTCATGGTGGAGGGGCGCCCGGTGCGGCTGCGCCTTGAAAGTCGAGTTCCCGCCCACCCCCCTCTGTCCTGCCGGACATCTCCCCCGCAAGGGGGGAGATCAGCAGGTTCTGTGTCGTCGACCAGCGTTCAACGTTCGCGATAGGCGAAAGCGGAGATGATAGCCCGATCTCCCCCCTTGCGGGGGAGATGCCCGGCAGGGCAGAGGGGGGTGTGACGGAGCGCAAACGCCGCCCTTTGGCCCGCCGCCTCAATCCGTCCACTTCACCTTGGTCAGATCATTCGCCTGGATCGGCGCATTCTCCCACAGGCCCTGCAGCTTGACGTCCCAGACGCCGACCTTCGGCAGTTCATAGAGGAACCCCACCACGGCGTCGTCGGCCAGGATCTTCTGTGCTTCGCCGAGCAGCGTGTTGCGCTTGGCGTCGTCGGAGGTGAGGTTCAGCTCGGCGATGATCTTGTCGAAGGCGGGGTTGTCGTAGTTGAAGTAGTAGTCCTTGCGCGAGTAGATATCGATGTCGTTGGGCTCGGTGTGGGAGACGATGGTCAGGTCGTAATCCTTCTTGGTGAACACCTGATCCAGCCACTGCGCCCATTCGACTGGAATGATTTCCAGGTCGATGCCGACATCGCGCAGCTGCGAGGCGATGATCTCGCCGCCAAGCCGTGCATAGGAAGGCGGCGGCAGCTTCAGCGTCGCCTTAATGCCGTTTTCGAAGCCGGCTTGCTTCAGCAGCTCCTTGGCCTTGTCGACATTGTGCGGGTACAGGCCGGTGAGGTCGACATAGGCCTTGCTGGCGGGCGACATGTGCGAGCCGATCGGCACGCCGAGGCCGGCCGAGGCGCCGTCGATGATCGCCTTGCGGTCGAGCGCGAAGGCAATTGCCTGCCGCACCTCGAGCTTGTCGAAAGGCGGCTTCTTGTTGTTGATCGCCAGAATGGTCTCGCCCTCAGTCGAGCCGATCACCACCTTGAAGCGCGGATCGTCCTTGACCTGCGCGACGCTGTCGGGATCGAAGAAAGGGAAAGCCTGGATGTCGCCGGAGAGCAGCGCCGGCACGGCGGCGGCGGCGTCGGGAACGATGCGGAACTCGGCCTTGTCGAGGAACACCGGGGCGCCCCAGTAAGTGTCCGATTTCACCAGCGTGATCGACGAGCCCTTGGCCCAGCTCTGGAATTTGAACGGGCCGGTGCCGATGGGCTTTTCCTTGTTGGTGTCGGCGCTCTCGGGCGCCACGATCACCGCGTCGCCCCAGCCCAGATTGTAGAGGAACGACCCCTGCGGGTTCTTCAGCGTCACCTTGACCGTCGTCGGATCGACGACTTCGACCGTATCGATGGAGGCGAACAGGGCTTTTTGCGCGTTGACCGAATTGTCGGCGCGGGCGCGGTCGAGCGAGAACTTCACGTCGCCGGCGTCGAAATCGCTGCCGTCATGGAATTTGACGCCGGTGTGCAGCTTGAAGGTGTAGACCTTGCCATCGTCGGAAATGGCCCAGCTCTCGGCAAGGTCGGGCAGCACTTCGCCATTCGGACCGATGCGGGTCAGGCCCTCGAAGACGTTGGCGTAGAGCACTTCGTCGATCGCCGCGGCAGCACCGGCGGTCGGATCGAGATGTGGCGGCTCGAGCGTAATGCCGATCACCAGGTCGGTGCGTGCGGCAAATGCCTGACTGCCGGCCAGTGCCAGCACCGCGGCGGCAAGAATGGTTTTCCACAATTTCATCGTGCAACTCCCAAATGCTCGAACCCTGGTGCGATAGAAGCGTGATTTCGAGGTGGAGTAAATTGCGTTTCATGCTCCGCAGCGGCGCGGGGAGGAATGTTTTTTCAGCGAAGTCGATGGTTCAGTCCGCGGCCGTGCCCCTAAGCAGCACATTCAGCCCGATCGCCATCACCTTGGCCGACTCCACCATATCAGAGATACCGACCCATTCGTCGGGCCGGTGGGCGAGGTCCAAAATGCCCGGGCCATAGGCGATGCAATCATAGATGTGGCCGATGCGGGCGATGTGCTTCTGGTCGTAAGTGCCTGGTGAAATGACATAATCCGGCTCACGGTCGAAGATCGCCATGATGCCTTGCGCCACCGCCTTGACCACCGGCGCGTCGCGCTCGGTCATCAGCGGCAGCACCTCCATCAGGTCGCGAATCTCGTAGTCGAACTTTTTGCGCTCGCGCTTCAGCCGGTCGAGGATATCGGTCACCTCGCTCTTGACCGTGGCAAGGTCCTCCTCGAGCAGGAAGCGGCGGTCGATGGTCAGCCGGCAGGCGTCGGGCACGTTGGGTGAGGGCAGGCCGGGGCGGAAATCCTCGGTCTGGCCGCCATGGATCGAGTTGATGTTCATGGTCGAGCGCTTTGCGCCTTGGGGCACGACAGGCATGCGCGTCACCTTGCGGTCGAGCGCCGGAAACAGTTCATCCTCGAAGGCCTGCAGCACGGCGCCCATGTGGCGCACCGCATTGTCGCCGAGGAACGGCATCGAGCCATGCGCGATCTCGCCCTTGGTCTCGATCTCCGCCCACCAGACGCCGCGATGGCCAAGACAGATGCGGTCCTTGTTCAGCGGCTCCGGGATGATGACGTGGTCGACCTTGGGTTTCGAGAAATAGCCAAGCTTCGCCAGATGGGCGACGCCGCCGAAGCCGCCGGACTCCTCATCGACCGTGCCCGAAATTTCGATGGCGCCGGGAAAGTCGGGGAATACCTCCATGAAGGCTTCCGCCGCGATGATCGAGGCGGCCATGCCCCCTTTCATGTCGCAGGCGCCGCGGCCGTAGACCTTGCCGTCCTTCACCACCCCGGCAAAGGGATCGACGCTCCAGCCTTCGCCGGCTTCGACCACATCGATGTGCGAGTTGAAATGGACACAGGCTCCAGGCGAGCGGCCGTCGAAGCGGGCGACGACATTGACGCGGGGATAGCGGTCGGTGTCGCCGGGCGTGCCTTCGGCGCGGATGAATTCGGTTTCGAAGCCAAGCCTGCCTAGGCGCGCACCGATATATTCGGCGCAGGGGCGATAGGCTTCGCCAGGCGGGTTGATGGTCGGGAAGCGGATCAGGTCGGCGGTCAGTGCGACCAGGTCATCAACACGGGCGTCTATCGCTTTGAAGAGTCGTTTGTTCATTCCCGGATTTGAGCAGGCAAGGGGGTGGTTTTGCAAGCATCGCGGCACTGGCGCCGAAACTTCGTGTCGCAGCGGCAACTATGGCGGGAAAATCGTTCAAATTCGCTGCTTTAGATTGGCGAATTTATCAAGGAGTGTGTGTTAGATCACTCACCTGTCGTTAAAAAGATGAAAAACCGCGTGATGACAGGGCAGGCAAGGGGCATCAAAGGGGTTTGATCTCATGACTAAAATCGTTCTCATGGCAGCTGCTTTTGCTGCGATGCTGTTCGGCACGTCCATCGAAAGCAGGGCTGCCTCGCTGGTGGCCAGCATCGACGTCTCGTCGCAGACCATGACCGTCAGCCAATACGGCCAGGTGCTTTATCGCTGGAGCGTGTCGACCGCCCGCAGTGGCTATTTCACGCCGCGCGGCACCTATCGGCCGCAACGCACGGCGCGGATGTGGTATTCGAAGAAATACCACATGTCGCCAATGCCTTACTCGGTGTTCTTCCATGGCGGCTACGCCATCCACGGCACCGGCGCGGTCAGGCAGCTGGGGCGTCCGGCATCGCATGGCTGCGTGCGACTGCACACCGCCAATGCCGCGATGTTCTATGCGATGGTGCGCGAAGTCGGCTTCGGCAATACGCGGATCGTTGTTACGAACTGAGGCTATCGACGCCTTAGGATTGACGCTGCCGCTGGCCGGTGGCGTTGGCCTGTCCGCGCCGGCGCCGACGCCGGCCCGAGATTTCCCACCTTTTGTGGAACCACATCCACTGTCCCGGATCCTCGCGCACCCAGCGCTCGACCACGTCGGCGAGCAGTTGGGTGGTGGCCGCGACATCGACGCTGCCGCTTCCATTGCGCGGCAAGGTCAGCTTGTCCTCGATCTCGAGGCGGAAGCGGTTGCCTGGCAGCCGCACACATCGCGCCGGATAGACGTCGCAATCATAGTGACGGGCGAGCATGCCCAGAACCGGATTGCTCTGGCATGGGCGATTAAAGAAGATCGTCTCCAGCCCGCTGGAGAATTTCTGGTCGACTAAAACGCCGATATTGCCGCCTTTCTCCAGAATCGACGCCAGCGCGAAGGAGGCGCCGGTCGAAGACGGCAGCAAGGCGCCCATGCTCGAACGCCGCGTCGAATGGATATAGTCGGCGAGGTAAGGATTGTTCGGGGGACGAAACAGCGCCGTGATCTTCATGCCGAACGTCGCGGCCGCGACCGGCAGCAATTCAAAATTGCCGAGATGGCCGGTGAACAGGATATGCGGTTTGTCCTCGCCGGCAATCTGATGGAAATGATCGGCGCCGCCAACTTCGACGCGGCCGGGCGTCGCTGCGTTCGGATCATAGTCGAAGAGGGCGTCAAGAAAGATGTATTCGGCGGCGAGCCGGGCCATGTTGCCCCACATGTCGGAGGCGATGGCCTCGATCTCGCCATCGCTCTTCTCGGGATAGGCAAGGCGCAGATTGTTGATGGCGACACGGTGGCGCCCGACCCACGGACCGATGCGCCGGGCCGCCCGGTCCGCGAAATTGAGCGCCCTGTCCGCGGGTAAGAGGCGCAGCAGCGAGATGATCGTCATCGCCACGCGCGCCACCAGCCAGTGCTCCATCTGGCGCAGTCTTCGGCCATAGCGGAACATGAAGTCCCGGCGGGCTTTCTTGAACACCTTGCCGACCATAGTCCTAGGAAACGCGCAGGATGATCTTGCCGAACACGTCGCGGCCTTCCATGCGCTTCAACGCGGCGTCGATGCCGTCGAAGCCGACTTCGGTGTCGATGACAGGTGCGACCTGTCCCGCCGCCATCTTCTGCATGGCGTTGGCCATGTTCTCCATGCGGCAGCCGAAGGACCCAAGCAGCTTCAGCTGCTGCTGGAACAGCTGCATCAGATTGATCTGCGTCGACACGCCGGAGGTCGAGCCGCAGGTGACCAGGCGGCCGCCGCGCTTGAGGCACAGCATCGAGGCGGCAAAGGTGTCGGCGCCGACATGTTCGAAGACGACGTCGACGCCCTTCTTCCTGGTGAGCTTGCGCACGACGCCTTCGAAACGATCGTCGCGGTAGTTGATGACATGGTCGGCGCCGAGGGCCTTGGCCTTGTCGATCTTGTCGTTGGAACCGACCGTGGTGATGATGGTGCAACCCATGCGCCTGGCCAGCTGGATCGCCGCCGAGCCGATGCCGGAGCCGCCGGCATGGATGAGGATGGTCTCGCCGGGCTGCAGCTTGGCATTGTCGAACAGCATGTGCTCGACGGTGCCGAAGGTAACGGGGGCGACGGCAGCGCCGACATCGGTCACGCCTGGAGGGGCCGGGACCAGCAGGCGCGCCGGCAGGTTGATCTTCTCCTGCGCAAAGCCGTCGAGATGGAAGCCGTGGACGCCCGAGACATGTTCGCAGAGATTGTCACGGCCTTCGCGGCAGGCGCGGCAAAGGCCGCAGGTGCGCGCGCCGTAGATCGACACCAATTGTCCGGGCAGCAGGCTGGAGACGCCGGGGCCGACAGCTTCGACCTCGCCGGAGGCTTCGGCGCCGACGACCAGCGGCAGCTTACGCTTGGCGAAGGCCATGCCACGCCAGCCCCAGACGTCGATATGGTTCAGCGCCACCGCCTTGATGCGCAGCGTGACTTCGCCCAATGCGGGGGGCGGCGGGGGCGGCAGGTCCACCGTTTCAAGACGGCGGTCCTCGATAAGTTGCAGTGCGCGCATGGAGCCTGTCAGTTCAGTCTGGCTGAAAAAGGTCGCTTAGACCGGTTCCCGCGCCATGACAAGGCAGGTGTTCTGGCCGCCGAAGCCGAACGAGTTCGACAGCACGGTGCCGACTTCGGCATTGCGCTTCTTGTTGGGCACCACGTCGAGCACGATTGCCGGGTCGGGATTGTCGTAGTTGATGGTCGGCGGAATGACGCTTTCGCGCATGGTCATCAGCGAAAACGCTGCTTCGACGGCGCCGGCCGCCGACAGCGTGTGGCCGATCATCGACTTGTTGGACGAGACCGGCATCGAGCCGATGCGATCGCCGAACACGGTCGACAGCGACAGATGCTCCATCTTGTCGTTTTCCGGCGTCGAGGTGCCGTGAGCGTTGACGTAGTCGATCTCGTCCTTGCTCAGGCCGGCATCCGCAAGGGCGGCGCGCACTGCTGCGATCGCCGGGGAACCGTCGGGCTTGGAACGGGTGCGATGGAAATCGTCGGCCTTTTCACCGCAGCCGCGCAGGATGCCGAGAACGCTGGCGCCCCGGGCAAGGGCTGCCTCAAGCGATTCCAGCACAAGAGCGCCGGAGCCTTCGGCCAGCACAAAGCCGTCGCGGTCCTTGGAGAAGGGTTTTGACGCCTTTTCAGGGATGTCATTGTGGGTCGACAGCGCCGAGAGCAACGAAAAGCGGATCAGCGCCTCGGCGGTTGCCGAACCGTCGGCGCCGATGGACAGCGCCCGGTCGCATTCGCCGCGGCGGATCGCTTCGACGCCGAGCTGGATGGCGGTGGCGCCCGAAGCGCAGGCCGTCGACAGCGTGATCGGCAGGCCGCGCGTGCCAAAGCGGTCGGCCAGCCGGTCGGCGATCGCGCCGAACTGCGTGCTTGCGAACGTATCTGTTTCCTTCAGCCCGCGCGCCACCCTGAGCAGCCTTTCGGCGCCGGCGCCTTTGCCGTCGGAATTGTAGAGCGCGAAGCGATCCTGCCAGTCGAGTTCGACCGGCGGCGAGGCGAGGAAGAGCGGGCCACCGAAATCAGAGGAATCGAGGCCGGATTCGGCCACCGCCTCATTCGCGGCGGTTTCGGCCAGTTCGTAGGTCAGCAGGCTAGCGCCTTTCGAGCTTGAGTCGAGGAAATCGACCATGCCGGAGATGCGGGTGTTGAGGTGGTCGACGGGAAAGCGGGTGATCGGGTGGATGCCCGATTTGCCGGAGGTCAGTGCCGCCCAATTGTCTGCCTTGCCGACGCCGAGCGAGGTTACCACGCCGATGCCGGTGACGGCGACGATCGGCCTGCCCATGTGATCTCTGAGATTGGCCATCCGGAACCTCTTAACTTTGCAGCATGATCGCGCAGCGCTGCTTCAAGCAGCGTTGACCAGCGCCATGCCCTCGAATTGGTGATAGCCGATCGCCGTTGCGAGCACGGTTTCGGGAATGCCTTCGAACGGCTTCTCGGCCGCGGCGTCGAATACGGGGTAGGCGGCCTTGCGGTCGACGGCCAGGGCGGCGAGGGCGACCGCGAATGGAAACTGCGCTTCCTTCATATGCCCGGTCAGCGTGGCGAAGCCGCGCGCCGATATCGCCGGATTGGCATCCAGCGCTGACTTTTCGGCTGAAGTTGCGGTATGCGCCCCGGAGGCGCCCGACAGGGCCAGCAACTTGCCGTTCGGGAGAGCCGCCTGTTTGAGCAATGCCGCGATCTCGGCGTCAAGCTCGCCGCGCGAACGCCGGGCGCGGCCTGAGACGACCGGTCCGAGCTCGGCATAGATTTTCCGCCCACGGCTTTGCGCGTGTTCGCGCTGCTCCAGCACCAGGAACGCGCCGCCGGAGCCGGAGACCAGGCCACCGCCCTCGGCGCCCTGTCTCTGCCAGACCGGCTTCCATGGGCCGCGATGCAGATAGCCGGCCAATTCATAGCCGAGCAGCATGTCGGAATGTTCGGTCTGGAAGGCGCCACCTACCAGTATGTGGGTCGACTGTCCGGAGCGGATGCGCGCCGCGGCGGTCTCGACGGCGGCGACGCCGGCACCTTCCTCGCCCATGAAGGTCCTCGACGACCCCGTCACCTTGTGGACGATGGAGATGTTGCCGGCGAGCAGATTGGAGAGCTGGGCCAGGAAAAGGGTCGGCCGCAATTCGGTGGTCAGTTTCTCGTTGAGCAGCACGTCGCGGTCGTTGCGGCTCTCGGACGCTGCGAGGATGGCGGCATCGACCGCCTCGTCCCGCTCGCCGCCGCCGGCGGCCACCACCATGTCCATGGTCGTGCAGAGCTCGTCATTGCCCTTGATGCCGGCGTCATCCAGCGCCATGCCGGCGGCATAGGTGCCCAGCCTCTGCCAGGTTTCCATCTGCCGCTGGTCGCCGCGCTTGGCGATCTGCAGGTTCCAGTCGATCTCCGGCAGGGGATGCACGGTGTAGGGCGCAAAGCGCGCGGCTTCGAGCACCGGCTGCAAGCCGGGCTGCGCCAGCTTCTGCCAGTGGGTATCCGGACCCTCTCCCAGCGAGGAGACAAGGCCGATACCGGTGATGACGACGTCGCGACGGCTGCTCATGAGCGGCTTTGTGGGTCAGGCGGCGCAGCCCGTCAAGGCCGCGCGCCAGCCGATATCAGGCGGTCTTGGCGGCGACCAGCGCGTCGATCTTGGCGCACAGGTTCTTCATGACGAAGTAATCGTCGGTCGAAGCCTTGCCGTCATTGACTTCCTGGGTCCACTTTTCCAGCGGCACCTTGATGCCGAATTCCTTGTCGATGGCAAAGACGATATCGAGGAAATCGAGACTGTCGATGCCGAGATCGTCGATCGTGTGGCTCTCGGGAGTGATGGTGTCGATATCGATCTCGCTGGTGTCGGCAATGATCTTGGCGACTTTGTCGAACGTGGTGGACAAGGGCTCTTCCTTCGGTTGCGGGCGGAATCTGTCCGCATCTGGTTTGGGCGCTGTCTAATCGGTTTTTCCCGGCAGGAAAAGGCCTGATGCGCGGGGCGCAGATGGTATGGCCTTCCCATAAAGACAAGAAGGGCTGCCCGACAAGCCGGCGGCCCTTCCAGTTGACGTTACGTCAGATCAGTTTTTAGGGAGCTTGACCACTGGCTTTCTCAGAACGTGACGCGGCCGAGCACGCGCAAGCCATCGCCCTGCGGCTCGACCACCACCGCTTCGCCCTCGCGCGGCGAGACGCCGGTCAGCGCGACGATGTTTTCGAGATGCGTGACCATGACCAGATTGTCGGAACCGGTGTAGGCGCGGATTTCCTTCATCACCGCGTCGAGCTGCGCGGCCTTCTCGGTCGGATCGCTCCTCAGGAGGTCGAGCGGCGCAAAAAGCTCCGGCTCCGCCTCGAAGGCGATGCGGGCGGTGTCGAGGCAGCGGCAATAGCGGCTGGACAGCACCCGCTCGATGGGGGCGGCGCGGGCGCCGAACAGCGCGCCGATCTTGCTCGCCTGCTGCTTGCCGCGCCCCGATAGATTGACCTGGGTGGCGCAGTTGTCGATGTCGAAATTGGCGGGGTCGGTGGTGCCGGTGACCAGTGCGTGGCGAAGCAGCACGACATGGCCGCCGTCACGCAGCAGCGCCCAGCCGGCGTCGGTCGCGTGGGCGACGGCGGGAACAGCAAGCAGGAACAGCGACAGCACAAATCGAATCATCGAAACCTTTCCGGGAGCCGGATGCCGCTCCGGTCATTCTGATATAGGGATCGGAAAGCCGGCACAAAGACAAGCGAAAGGCGAACCCTCGGTTCGCTTCACATTTTCGCCATTTGCTTCTTCGCCAGCTCGATCTTCTGATCGGTGAGCGGGATAGGGATCGTGTAGCCGGCTTCGGTGAAGCCCTGCTTGGCGTTCTCGAAGAATTCGATCGCCTTGAGATATTCCAGCTTGCCCGCGCCATAGCTGGCGCGGTTCCAGTGGACGTCGCCGATATTGTTCTGCTCGAAGGCCCACTGCAGCGGCTGACTTTCGCGCGTAAACACCTTTAGCGCCGCCGTGAACGCCGCTTCGGCGTCGTTGAGATATTTGTCGGTCCGCTGGAGATTGCCGAGATTGAGCAGGCTCATACCGATGCCATTTTGAGCGTTGGCCCAGTCGACCGGCGCGGCCTCGATGGTGAGTATTTCGAGCGCTGCCCGCCGCGCCGCAATCGAATCCTGCAGCGTCTTGGCATCGCCATTGCTCATGCTCAACCAGTGCAGCGTCGAGCCCAGGCCGGCCTGGGCCATTGCCCATTGCCGCGGGTTGGTCTCGCGCTTGTACTCGCGCAACGCATTGCCGTAGGCGTCGACCGCCTCGCTGTAATGCTCGGGCTTGTCGGTGACGCCGCCGAGAAGCTGCAGCGTGTTGCCGAGATTGTAGTAGCTCATCGCCCAGTCCTGCGGGAACTTCCGCCTGACATAGACCTGCCGTGCCGCCTGGAAGGCTGCCGCCGACTGTTCCAGCTTGGCCGCATCACGCGTGCGCTGGCCCAGCGTCTGATAGATCGAGCCGAGATTGTTCTGGGCTGACGCCCAGTCCATCGGGAAGCGCTTGCGGGTAAACACCGTCAGAGCGTCGTCATAGGCAGCAGCAGCTTCTTCGAGCGTAGCCGTGCCCATATCGAAGCGGGCGATACCGCTCAGCGCATTGCCCAGGTTGAGGCGGCTGGTCGCCCAGGACACCGGGAAAGTTTCGCGGGTTCGCACTTCCAGCGCGGCGCGAAACGCGTCGGCCGCCTCGTTGATCTTCGCCTTGTCGTTGAGCTGGATGCCAAGCGTTACAAGCGTGTTGCCGAGATTGTTCTCGACCATCGCCCATTCCACGGGTGCTTTCTCGCGTGTGTATTCCTCAAGCGCCAGCCGGTAGGCTGCTTCCGCCTGGGTGAGATGCTCGCCGGCAGGCTCACGCTCGGAGAGTGCATAGAGCGCGAGGCCTAGATTGTTCTGCGAACCGGCCCAGTCCAACGGCAGCTTGTCGCGCGGACGCTTCTCAAGGGTGGCGCGCGTCGCCGCCACCGCTTCATTGAGACGCTGCGGGTCGCTCTCGCGTTCGCCGATCTTCAGAAGCACGTTGGCCAGGTTGTTCTGCGCCGCGGCCCAGTTGCGGTCGTCCTTCTCGCGCTCGAACACCACCAGCGAATCGCGGAAAATCACCGCTGCTTCTTCGAGATGCGCAGTCTCGGTTTCGCGCTCTCCAATGGTCTGCAGCACCACCGCCATGTTGTTGCGGGTGATTGCCCAGTCGCGATTCTGTTCGCCGTTGGGGATGAAGTTCAAGATGGTGCGATAGGCCTCGATGGAGTGCTGCAGCGCATCGAGGTCGCCGGTGGCGTAGCCATAAGCGTTCAGCGCCTCGGCCTCCTGGTTCTTGTAGTTCCAGCGCAGCTTTTCGTCCCACTTCTCGACCAACGAATACGCCTTGGCATAGTCGTTGGCGGCGGATTTGTAGTCGAAGACCAGCGCGGCGGCGTCGGCGCGTTTGGCATAGATGGCGGCGTCGGCGATGCGCTTTTGCCGGAGCAGGTCCTCGGCCTCGTCGACCGCACCGCTGTTTTCCTCGATCCGGCCGACCGCGTCGTCGAGGAATTTGCGCGCCGTCACCATGGCGCCCTGGCCTATGGCCTTGTCGGCGGATGCGACCAGGCGACTGATCTCGGGATCGTCGGTGCGTAATGCGGCGCGCTCGGCCATCATCTTCTTCAGACGCTCGGCCTGGCTGTCCAGCACCTTCTGCAGGTCGTTGGGATCCTCCGGGATCTTTTCCGTGCCGAGCGCCTTGAGCACGCCGTAGAGCGCATCGAGCGGCACACCGTCCTGCAGCGAAGCCAGCTCCACCTGCGCCCGTTTGGGATCGGGCAGGTCGGAAATGGTCAGCAGCAATTGCCGCCGCTCACCGGTGATCAGCCCGTCGTCGCCAGTCGGTTCCGGCGGCGCGACGCCGAAATAGAGCAGGCGACGCAGGCTCTCGCTGACCCAGGGGCGCTGCTTTGCCTTGGTGTCGAGATAGACCTCCTCGGTAACCATGCGCATGACCGAGCCGAATTCCGTGCCTTTCATCGCGGTGAGGTGGCGCAGCAGGGCGGCGGCGTAGGGGCTGTTTTCGCCGGCGGCGCCATCGAGCGCCGGTCGGCCCGGCTCGGCGGCGAAGCCGACCACGGTTCCCAGGCTGGCATCATCCACTGAGGCATCGGCGAGGGCTTTTGCGCCGCGCACCGGTTCCAGCCCGCTGGCGCCGACAGACTCGGCGGAAGCCGTCAGCCCGCGGCGCACGATCGCGTCCGGCGGAAACGGGTTGGTGCGGCAGGCGTCAAGCAGCACGATCGTCACCGGCACGGTCTTTTTCAGCTCGTCCAGGACGGCTGAAATCGGCACCAGCGCCTCACCGGCATTTTTCAGCGACGAGACGTCGGCGTCGACAGGCACCAGATAGTTCTCGCCGCCGGCCTCGATGCCGTGGCCGGAATAATAGATGAAGGCGACGTCGGCGCCTTCGGCATCCTCGACGAAGCGACCGAGATCGCGCTTCAGCTTGGCGGCATCGCGATCGGTGACGTTGCGGGCGTCGAAGCCGAGGTCGGTCAGCATCTTGGCCATGTCGCGGGCGTCGTTGGCCGGGTTGGCAAGGGCTGCGATGTGTTCGTATTTCGACTGGCCGATGATCAGCGCCACGCCCTTGAGACTTTTGGTCTCGGCGGCCTGGGCCACAGATACGCCAAGGCAAAGCAGCATAGCTACGAAAGCCGCCAGCCACCCCTGTCTGACCAGCCACACTTGTCTGACCAGCCACTCCCGTCTGAAATGACGCTGTTTCGGCGTCGCAACCATTCGCTGTGTGTCCGCCCTGATGATCCCAAGCCTGTATAGCGCTGCCACCCGACCATGATCAAATTCAGGCGCCGGGCGGATCGAGGAGCGGTTTCTGAAGATCATGGCGATTGCGCTGGAATCCGGGCTCGCCTATCCCTGAAAAATGTCTCCGCTCACCGAAACCGTTCTTTTCGTCTTCAGCCTCGTCGCGCTCGGCTATGTCACCGGGCTCACCGGCTATCTGAAACCGGCCAGCGGGGACGGCATCTCCGAATTCGCCATCAACGTCGCGATGCCGCTGCTGCTGTTTCGGACGATGGTGAATTCCGATTTCCACGGCGTGGCGCCCTGGTCGCTGTGGGGTGCTTATTTCGCGGCGGTTGCAATGACATGGGCCGCCGGCCATCTGGTGACGACACGGATCTTTGGGCGGGACGCGCGCACCGGCATCGTCGGTGGAGTGTCGTCATCCTTCTCGAATGTGGTGTTGCTGGGCATTCCCTTCGTTCTCGGCGTATTCGGGTCCAGCGGATTCGAAGTGCTGTCGCTGCTCGTTTCCGTGCATCTGCCGACCATGATGATGGCTTCGATCATCATGTTCGAGATATTTGGCCGCGGCGGCAGCGAGCCCGTACACCCGCTGCGCATCATCATCCAGAGCTTTCTGAGAAGACTGTTCACCAATCCGTTGATCATCGGCATCCTGGCCGGGCTGGCATGGCGCCTCACCGGCGCGCCGCTGCCGAACCTTGCCATGCGACTGGCCGATGCGCTGGCTAACACCGCCGGGCCGGTGGCGCTGTTCGCCATGGGGCTCAGCCTGCGCCGTTTCGGCATTTCCGGTAACATCCGACCGGCGCTGGCGCTGTCGACGCTGAAACTGTTCCTGATGCCGGCGCTGGTGCTCGGCCTGGTCTGGCTGTTTGGCCTGCCGCCCTTGACGGCCAAAGTGGCGGTCGTGGTGGCGGCGCTGCCGTCCGGCATTAATTCCTATCTCATCGCCGTGCAGTTCAACACCGGCCAGGCGCTGGCGTCGAACCAGATGACCATCGCCACGGCAAGCGCGGTTGTTACAACCGCCTTTTGGCTGACGGTGGTGGTGCATGTCTTTGGGTAGGCTTGGTCTTCTGTAAGGCTGGTCTTTGGCAAGGCTGCGGCCCAAACTAATTTACATGTGAATTTTCTCTGGCGTTGGGCTGGCCCAAAGCCTATATGCCATCTTGCAATTGCTTGCCGGGCTTGCCCTAGGTAAAGAGCAGTGGCTTCAGCGTGTCGGCTCCGCCGCCATTGTGCACGCTCGTTCAAGAGATCCAGGAAACCGGCCCGTCAGTGCGCCGAACGGAGGCTAGACCATGCTGCAGAAAACCAGCCATTTCATGCGCCAGGCCAATCTCATCAATGGCGAATGGGTGCAGGCCGACAGCGGCCAGACGGTCGACGTCAACAACCCGGCCACCGGTCTCAAGATCGGCACCGTGCCGAAGTCGGGCAAGGCGGAAACCCGCCGCGCCATCGAAGCCGCAAGCGAAGCCTTCAAGACCTGGCGCAAGACGACCGCGCTGGAGCGCTCGAAGCTGTTGCGCAAGCTGCATGACGCGATGATGGATAATCAGGATGTGCTGGCCGAACTGCTCACCATCGAGCAGGGCAAGTCGCTCGCCGAATCCAAGGGCGAGATCGGTTCGGCTGCCGCCTACATCATGTGGTTTGCCGAGGAAGGCCGCCGCACCTATGGCGATGTCGTGCCATCGCCATGGGGCGATCGCCGCATCCTGGTGACCAAGGAGCCGGTCGGCGTCATTGCCGCCATCACGCCGTGGAATTTCCCCTCCTCGATGCTTGCCCGCAAGCTTGGCCCCGCGCTTGCCGCCGGCTGCACCGCCGTGGTCAAGCCGGCCTCGCAGACGCCGTATTCCGGCCTTGCATGGGGCGCGCTCGCCGAGGAAGTCGGCTTCCCAAAGGGCGTCATCAACATCCTGACGGGTGCTGCCGGCGAAATCGGCGACGAGATCTGCGCCAATCCGCTGGTGTCGAAGATCACCTTCACCGGCTCGACCGAGATCGGCAAGCTGCTGATCCAGAAGTCGTCCGTCACCGTCAAGAAGGTCTCGATGGAACTCGGCGGCAATGCGCCGTTTCTGGTCTTCGACGATGCCGACCTGGATCGCGCCGTCGCCGGCGCCATCACCGCCAAATACCGCAATTCAGGCCAGACCTGCGTCTGCACCAACCGCTTCCTGGTGCAGGCCGGCATCTACGACAAGTTTGTCGAGAGGCTGGCCGCTGCCAGCAATGCGCTGAAAGTTGGCTCGGGCCTGGAAGAGGGCGTGCAGCAGGGACCGCTGATCGACGTGAAGGCGGTCGAGAAGGTCGAGGAATTCATCGCCGACGCCACGTCGAAGGGTGGCAAGGTCGTTGCCGGCGGCAAGCGCCACGCGCTTGGCGGCTCATTCTTCCAGCCTACCGTCATCGCCGATGCGAAGCCCGACATGCGCTTCATGAAGGAAGAGATTTTTGGCCCGATCGCCCCGGTGTTCAAGTTCGAGACCGAGGAGGAAGCCATTGCGCTCGCCAACGACACCGAGTTCGGCCTGGCCGCCTATTTCTACACCGGCGACCTCGGCCGCGCCTTCCGGGTCATGGAAGGCCTGAAATACGGCATGGTCGGCGTCAATGAAGGCCTGATCACCACGCCGGAAGCGCCGTTCGGCGGCGTCAAGGAATCGGGCCTCGGCAAGGAAGGCGGACATCAGGGCATCGAGGATTATCTCGACACCAAATATGTCTGCATCGGGGGTCTCGGCCTCTAAATCATTCACGGGCAGGGCAGGCCGCGCGCCTGCCCTTGCCAGACGACATTCAGCCGGACTGGAGCGGTTCAGCGTTTCACGGAAACGCCGAACCGCTCCAGTTCTTTGTTTTTTGCAATTCCGGACGGAAAACCGTTTCACACTTTTCCTGGAATTGCTCTAAGTCGACAGATCGATGAATTAGCATTTGGACATAGCGATGAAGGACGGCGAAGTCTTCGGCACGACGCAGGCAGGCGAACCCGTTCGCCGTTTCACCATCCGGGGCGGCGGCGTCAGCGCCAACATCATCGGGCTCGGCGCAATCATCCAGGATCTGCGGCTCGCCGGGCACGACGCGCCGCTGGTGCTGGGCTACGATCGCTTCGAGCCTTACGAGACCGACCGGGCCTTCTTCGGCGCGGTCGTCGGCCGCTATGCCAACCGCATCCGCGACGGCCGCTTCACCATTGCCGGCCAGCGCTACCAGACCGAGCGCAATTTCCTCGGCAAGCACACGCTGCATGGCGGCTCGGAGGGCTTCTTCCATCGGCCGTGGACGGTTTCGCTGCACGGCCGGGATTTTGTCACCCTGACCCTGCACGATCCCGAGGGCACGATGGGCTTTCCCGGCGCGCTCGACGTCACCTGCACCTACCGGCTGAAGATTCCCGGCACGCTCTCGATGGAACTGACCGCCACTTGCGAGGAGCCGACGCTGTGCAATCTGGCGCAGCATTCCTATTTCAATCTCGACGATGGCGGCGCCGGTGACATTCTCGACCACCGGCTGATGCTGAATGCCGGCGCCTATACGCCGGTCGATGGCGAGATGATCCCGACCGGCGTGGTCAAACCTGTCGACGGCACGCCCTTCGACTTCCGCCAGGCGCGGCCGCTGCGCATGGAAACGGAAGGCGAGCAGCTTCCCTACGACGTCAATTTCTGCCTGGCGTCAGCCCGGGGCCCGCTTCACCAGGTGGCGTGGGCGCAAGGCGCCAATTCCGGCGTCGAGATGGAAGTCTGGACCACCGAGCCGGGCCTGCAGCTTTACACCGGCCAGTATGTCGCGCCGACCTCGGGCGGCCTGGACGGACGGCGCTACAAGGCGTTTTCCGGCTTTTGCCTGGAAGCGCAGACGTGGCCCGACGCGCCGAACCGGCCCTATTTCCCACAGGCCACGCTGTGGCCGGGCCAGATCTATCATCAGGTGACGGAATATCGTTTCAGGCTTCCCTAAGGTCTTAGCCCTCGAAAGCGGTTCTTAGAACCTCGAACGGCGCCAGCGCGCCTCGCACCTGGACGACTGTGGCGGCGACGCGATGCGCGCGCTGCACGGCATCCGCCGGGGCATGGCCGGCCAGCCGGGCGGCGAGATAGCCGCCATTGAAGGAATCGCCGGCGCCGGTGGTGTCGACCGGGGTGGCGACATGCTGGGCCGGAACCGGCTGCAGGGCTCCGCCAGTGGCGATCAGCGCGGGTTCCTCGCCATTCTTGACGACGACTTCGCCGACCAGTTTTCCGAACCGCTCGGCGGTCGCTTGCGGTGCCGAGTCGCCAAACAGCATCTGCTCGTCGGGAAAGGTCGGCAGCGCGATGTCGGCGACGGCAAGCGCGTCGAGGATCGCGGCTTGCGCCTCCTCGCGGCTCTGCCACAGGCGCGGCCGGTAGTTGGGGTCGAAGGCGACGAGCGAACCGGCAGCCCGCGCCTTGGACACTTCCGCCAGCAACGTCTTGCGCGCGGCGGCATCCAGAATTGCCAAGGTGATTCCGGAAAAATACACAAGAGCCTGGTTTTCAAGGCTTTTTGCCAAGGCGGCCGGGTCCGAGGCGAGCCGCCTGGCCGCCGCGTCGCTGCGCCAGTAGGTGAAGGCGCGTTCGGCGCCGGTCAAGGTGATGGCGTAGAGGCCGGGCCGCGCGCCTGGGATGACCGGGCTGGCGCCGATGTCGATGCCGTTTTCGGCGAAGAACGAAATCTGGCCCTGCGAGAAGGGATCGTCGCCGAAGGCGGAGACATAGGTCGCCGGCCGCTCGCCGCTCAGCGCATGCAGCGCCCACAACGTGTTGAACGTGTCGCCGGCAAAGCCCATGCGCCAGTTCGGCCCGGCCTGGCCGGACAGCTCGAGCATGCATTCACCGATCGAAGCGACGCCGTCTGCTGCCATGTATCTGTCTCCGGATCAGTTCGCTGCTGTAGCTTTTTGCGGCCGGCAGCGCCATGCTTGGCGGCGGCGGTTTTTTGCGCCAGAAGCGTTTTCCCACAGAAGCGGCGGGACGCGAATTGCTTCGCGAGACGTTATGCCCAGAAGAGGAACCGGTTTGGCATCGATATGGCGTTATCTTCTTGCGGGCGTTGGTCTGGCCGCCTTGCTGGCTGGCATATTGGCGATCGTCTATCTGACCGCGCCGCAGTCGGCGCCGAGCCCCGATGTTTCGCGCTCGAAGAAGACAGCGAACGGCTTGTTTGTCGCCACCATTCAGCCGGAACGCGGCGTTATCCGGCAAGGCGAACTGCAATCCTGGTTGCTGACCCTGAAGACGGTCAAGGGCGATTCCGTGGAAGGTGCGGCGATCTCGGTGTCCGGCGGCATGCCGCAGCACAATCACGGCTTGCCGACCAGTCCGCAGGCGACCGACTATCTTGGCGAGGGGCGCTACCGGATCGAGGGGCTGAAATTCACCATGAGCGGCGTGTGGCAGTTGCGCTTCGCCATTTCGGCGGCGGCCGGTTCCGACACGGTCGTCTTCAACGTGGTGCTGTGAGCGAATGAGCCGCCTGTTGCGCCTTCTGGCATTGGCGGCGGTCGTGCTCGTTGCCGGCTGCGGCAAACCGGATTTTTCCGATGCCGAGAAGAAGACCATCGCCTCGCTGGCGCTGAACACCTTGCCGGCGCTCAAACCCGACACCACCAACCGCTTCGCCGACGTGCCAGCCGCCGCCGCCCTGGGCTCCACTCTGTTCTTCGACCAGGGCATGAGCCGTGACGGCAACGTATCCTGCTCGACCTGCCACAAGATCGACCGGCAGTTCCAGGATGACCTGCCGCAATCCGTCGGCGTCGGCCGCACCAACAGGCGCTCGATGCCGCTGGCCGGCATTGCCCGCAATCCGTGGTTCTTCTGGGATGGACGGCGCGACAGCCTGTGGGCGCAGGCGCTGACGCCGCTGGAAAATCCGCTCGAGCAGGCGGGAAACCGCGCCGCCTTCGCCCATTACATCCAGAAGCGCTTTGGTGCGCGCTACGAGCGCATCTTCGGGCCACTGCCGGATCTTTCCGCCGTGCCGGCCAACGCCAGCCCGCTTGGCAACGAGGCCGAGCAGGCGGCCTGGAAGGCGATGACCCCAACTCAGGCTGAGGGCGTCAACCGCGTCTTTTCCAATATCGGCAAGGCGATCGCTGCCTTCGAACGGTCGATCGAACCGGCACGGACACGCTTTGACCGCTTTGCCATCGATCTTGTGTCAGGCGCCAAGCCGAAAGCCGACGATGCCTTTTCGCCGGAGGAGATGCTCGGACTGAAACTGTTCATCGGCAAGGCCAATTGCGTCACCTGCCATAACGGCCCGCGCTTCACCGACAACGCTTTCCACAACACCGGCGTGCCGCCGGTCAGGGATTTGCCATTGGATCGCGGCCGTTTCGATGCGGTGGCCCAGGTTCAGGCCGACCCATTCAACTGCTTCGGCGCCTTCCGCGATGGCGACGCCGGCGCCTGCGGCGAGCTGCGCTTCATCGTCAAGGCAGCACCCGAACTGATGCGTGCCTACAAGACGCCGTCGCTGCGGGGCGCGGCAACGCGGCCGCCCTATATGCATGCCGGACAGTTCTCCACGCTGGAGGAGGTGGTGGCGCACTATGCGAAGGCGGAGGCGAGCGTCGAGGGCACCTCCGAGGTCCACCCGCTGCAGCTGTCGGACCGCGAACGCGCGGCGCTGGTGGCGTTTTTGAAGACGCTGTCGGAGTGAGCTAGCGATCCTTCACCGTCTCCATGGCCACGAAGGTCGAGGTCTGGGCGACGTGGGGGAGCGCCGAGATGCGCTCACCGAGAACACGGCGATAGGCGGCGATGTCGGTGGTACGGACTTTCAGGAGATAATCGAAGCTCGACGCCATCATGTGGCACTGCTCGATCTCCGGCACGGCCTGCACCGCGCGATTGAAAGCATCGAGCGCGGCCGAGCGTGTGTCCGACAGTTTGACCTGGACGAAGGCGACATGGCCTTCGCCCATGCGCTCGCGATCGATGATCGCCTGATAGCCCCTGATATAGCCGTCCTTCTCCAGGCGCTTCACCCGCGCCTGCACCGGCGTCTTCGACAGGCCGACCTTGCCGGCCAGTCCAGACATGGATAGCCGCCCGTCGCGCGCCAGCGCCGACAGGATATTTTTGTCGATGCGGTCCAATTGGTCTTCTGTCACCGATATCGCAGTCCACCTGATAACAGTTTAACCGCAATGATAGACCGATCGGCCTGCCATGTCGATTTCTTTGGACCGGCCGAAAATACGGCTTTGTGCTAGCTTGCGCCATTCGGTCCGGCGACCGCCGGCCCGCTCCCATACGTTTGCTCCGCAGGGACCGCCATGCCGCTCGACACCATCCGCCAGCAGATCCGCGCCAACTACCTGCCCGACGAAGACGCGGCTGTGAAGCGGCTGGCTGCGGCGACAGAACTTTCGGCCGATGACCGCAAAGCCGTCTCGGCCCGTGCCGCGGATCTGGTGCGCGCGGTGCGCGGCTCGTCCGACCCGCGGCTGATGGAGGTTTTTCTCTCGGCCTACGGCCTCTCCACCAAGGAAGGCGTGGCGCTGATGTGCCTGGCCGAGGCACTGCTGCGCGTGCCCGACACCGAGACCATGGACGACCTGATCGCCGACAAGATCGCACCGCATGACTGGTCGGCGCATTCGGGCGGTTCGAGCTCGATATTCGTCAACGCCTCGACCTGGGCGCTGATGCTGACCGGCCGTGTGCTCGACGAAGGCGAGGGCGGCATCGAAGGCACGCTGCGCTCGATGGTTCGCCGGCTGGGCGAACCGGTGATCCGCAAGGCGGTCGCCGCCGCCATGCGCGAAATGGGCGAGCAGTTCGTGCTCGGCCGCACCATTGCGGAAGCCGTCAAGCGCGGCAAGTCGATGATCCAGAAAGGTTATCTCTATTCCTTCGACATGCTGGGCGAGGCGGCCCGCACCGAGGCCGACGCGCTGCGCTACCTCAAGGCCTATGCCGATGCGATCTCCTCGCTCGATTCAGGCTCCAACGGTCCCGATATCCGCCAGAACCACGGCATCTCGGTCAAACTGTCGGCGCTGCATCCGCGCTATGAAGAGGCACAGAAGGAAAAGATGCTGCCGGTGATGGCCGAGCGGCTGCTGTCGCTGGCGCTGGCCGCACGCCATTCGCGCATGGGCCTCAACATCGACGCCGAGGAGGCCGACCGGCTCGACCTGTCGCTCGATGTGATCGAGCGTGTGTTGTCCGAGCCGGAGCTTGCCGGCTGGAATGGCTTTGGCGTCGTCGTCCAGGCCTACGGCCCGCGCGCGGCCTTCACCGTCGACTGGCTCTATGCGCTGGCGGAAAAGTACGACCGCAACATCATGGTGCGGCTGGTCAAGGGCGCCTATTGGGACACCGAGATCAAGCGGGCACAGACGCTCGGGCTTTCCGGCTACCCCGTCTTCACCCGCAAGGCCAACACCGATGTTTCCTACATGGCCTGCGCCAAAAAGTTGCTGTCGATGACCGACCGCATCTATCCGCAATTCGCCACGCACAATGCCCATACCGTCGCCGCCATCCTGTCGATGGCTGACAACCGTGACGCTTTCGAATTCCAGCGCCTGCACGGCATGGGCGAAGCGCTGCATGAGACGGTGCGCCGGGCCGAAGGCACGCGCTGCCGCATCTATGCGCCGGTCGGCGCGCACTCCGACCTCTTGGCCTATCTGGTTCGCCGCCTGCTGGAGAATGGCGCCAACTCCTCCTTCGTCCATCAGCTCACCGACGAGGACGTCGAGCCGGAGGATATTGCGCGCGATCCGCTCGAGACGGTCGAGAGCCAGGGCCCCGCCGCCAATCCGGCAATCGCTCGTCCTGCGACGATCTTCGGCGCTGGTCGGCGCAACTCGAAGGGGTTCGACATCACCGATCCGGTGACGCTGGCGGCGATCGACAAGGCCAAGGCGGCCTTTGCCGGGCCCGAGCGCTGGCATGCCAAGCCGATCACGCGCGCCGCCGGCTACGGCAAGCAGCGCCCGGTGGTCAATCCGGCAAAGCCTGCCGAGATCGTCGGCACGGTCGCCGAAGCCACCGTCAAGCAGGTCGCGACCGCGGTGCGCTTTGCTGTGGAAGCGCAGCCGGCCTGGGCGAAGCGTCCCGTTGCGGAGCGCGCCGCCATCCTCAACCGCGCAGCCGACCTCTATGAGGCCAATGCGGTCGAGTTTTTCGCGCTCGCCACCAGGGAAGCCGGCAAGTCGCTGGCCGACGGCGTGGCCGAAGTGCGCGAAGCCGTCGACTTCCTGCGCTACTACGCTGCCGAAGCGGCCAACAACGAAGCGGGCACCGAGGCGCGCGGCGCGATCGTGTGCATTTCGCCGTGGAATTTCCCGCTCGCCATCTTCACCGGCCAGATCGCGGCAGCGCTCGTCACCGGCAATTCGGTCATCGCCAAGCCGGCCGAACAGACGCCGCTGATCGCCTTCCGCGCCGTCGAGCTGCTGCGCGAGGCCGGCGTGCCGGAAGATGTGATCCAGCTTCTGCCGGGCGACGGCCCGTCGGTCGGCGGACCGCTGACCGCGCATCCGCGCATTGCCGGCGTCTGCTTCACCGGCTCGACCGAGGTTGCAAAGCTGATCGAGAAGCAACTGGCCGAGACGGCCGCGCCCGACGCCATGCTGATCGCGGAGACCGGCGGTCTCAATGCCATGATCGTCGATTCCACAGCACTGCCCGAACAGGCGGTGCGCGACATCCTGGCGTCCGCCTTCCAGAGTGCGGGTCAGCGCTGTTCGGCGCTGCGCGTGCTCTACGTGCAGAAGGATGTCGAGAAGAAGATGCTGGATATGCTGAAGGGCGCCATGGAAGCGCTCACCATCGGCGATCCCTGGCAGATTTCGACCGATGTCGGGCCGGTCATCGATGACGAGGCGCAGGAATCGATCCGCGAGTATTGCACCAAGATGGGGCTTCAGGGCCGGTTGATTGCCAAGCTCGAAGCACCGAAGGACGGCCGCTTCGTTGCGCCGCATGTGTTCCGGGTCAAAGGCATCGAGGAGATGGAGCGCGAAGTGTTCGGCCCGGTGCTGCATGTCGCCAGCTTCGACGCCGACGGGATCGACGCCGTCATCGCCGCCATCAACCGCAAGGGCTATGGCCTGACCTTCGGCCTGCACACCCGCATAGAAGGCCGCGTCCAGCATTTCGTCGACGGCATCCACGCCGGCAACATCTATGTCAACCGCAACCAGATCGGCGCGGTCGTCGGTTCGCAGCCCTTTGGGGGCGAGGGGCTTTCGGGCACCGGGCCGAAGGCCGGCGGGCCGCATTATCTCCGGCGGTTCCGCAAGGGGCCGGAGGCGGGCACGGAGATTGCCGAGGGCCACAAGGTGACTGCGACCGAACTCGCCGACAATCTGCCCGATCCGACGCTTGGCGGCTGGTCGACGAGGCCGGACCGCATCGCCATTTTGAGAAAGCATTTGCGCGGCAAGGGCGCTGCAGCGATCGGCGCTGCAGCCGCCATCGATTTCGGCCAGGTCGACCTGCCCGGACCGACCGGCGAGGCCAACACGCTGTCGCTGTCGCCGCGTGGCCGGGTGCTGTGCCTCGGTCCGGACGCCGACACGCTGCTTGCCCAGACGATCCAGGCGCTGGCCGCCGGCAATGCGGTGCTGGCCGTGGCGCCGGGCGCGCCGGCAGCACTGTCGGCGCTGACCGGCAAGGGGTTGCCGCTGGCGGCCATAGACGGTCGGTCAGACCCAGTCGAAGCGCGTTCGCTGCGCGTCGATGTCGTCGCCTTCTCGGGCAGGCCCGAGGCGGCGCGGATCGTGCGCAAGGTCATTGCCGACCGCAGCGGGCCGATCGTGCCGCTGGTCAGCGAGGTGCTCAACCCGGCGGCCTATGCGCATGAACGCGCTGTCTGCGTCGACACCACGGCTGCCGGCGGCAATGCCAGCCTGCTCGCGGCGGCCTAGGGGGCTTTTCGCGGCTCGCTTGCCTGCGTCGGGTTGCAAGGGTATGCGCAAGGGACAGAGAGCAACTCGAGCGGGGCAGCGGAACAGATGGAAGACACGTCCCGGCCGTTTGAGCTGCCGCGGGTGGCGGTGGTCATCACCTGCTTCAACTATCGGCCGTACGTCGAACAGGCGATCCGCTCGGTGCTTGCGCAGACCTACCGGAATTGGGAATGCGTCATCGTCGACGATGCCTCGACGGACGGCTCGGCCGACCAAGTCCGCCAGCTCCTAAGGGATATAGACGACCCGCGCCTGCGCCTGATGGCGCGCACGGAGAATGGCGGGCAGATCGCCGGATTCCGCGACGGCTTTGCCGCAACCGACGCGCCTTTCGTCGCGTTTCTGGATTCCGATGACGTGTGGCTGCCGGATTTTCTCCTGGCGCATCTGTCCGCCCACCTCAACACGACGCATTCGGCCGCACTGTCGAGTTCCGATGTGTTCCTTGTCGATGGCGGCGGCACCTTGCTGGGCGGCACCTTCCTTGCCTTGCGCAAACCGCGGTCCGGACCGGATCGGAGTGGCGTCGCCATCGCGCCCGGTGGCCGGCTTGCCGGCATGGCGCCTGGGATCGCCTATGCATCGGAGCATCCGGTAACCTATTTCGCACCTGCGGTGACGGGCTGGCTGTGGTCGCCATGCTCGGCGATCATGTACCGGCGTGGCGCGCTGGAACCGGTATTGTCCTTCCCGTTCAAGGCCAAGGTCGGGACCGATTATCTGACGGCGACACTCGCGCACCAGGCCGGCGGCAGCCTCATCCTGTCAGAAGGTCTCGGCCTCTATCGCCTGCATGGCTCCAACCTGTCCACCGGAACTGCCTTTGCCGGCGGCAATGTGCGGCAAACGCCTGCATACAGGAGCTACAGGAGCGTGTTGGCGGCGGATGCCGCAGACTATTTGCTGGCGAATTCTGCCTGGCTCAGCGATCTCAACGGGCGCAATTTCATACCTGCATTCCTGACGCAGCATGTGCGCCAGTTCCCGGAGCTGGCCGGTGATCCGCGGTTGGCGCGCTACCTGACACGCGGACAGCCCTGGCGGCGGCTGCGCCTGCACATTGCCCAGCGGCTTCGGCGACTGGGCGGCCGGAATTCAACCGGAACATGAGGGCATCTGCCCGTCGTCAGATCTCGTCGACGGGTGAAATCTCAATCAGGCCCCTTCGACGACCGAAAAGCCTTCGAACTGCGGATTGCCGAGATAATGCACCTTCGAGGTGCCGGTGTTGCGGTGGGCGGCGCGAAAATTCTCGGATTTGGTCCAGGCGACGAAATCCTCATGGCTTGCCCACACCGTGTGCGAGGCAAACAGCGTGTAACCCTCGGCCTCGTTGACCGGGCCGCGCAGCAAGTGGAACTCTCTGAAGCCTTTCATTTCCGAAAGGCTGGAATCGCGGTTCTTCCAGACATCCTCGAAGGCGGTCTCGGAGCCGTTCTGGACCTTGAAGCGGTTCATGGCGATGTACATTGGGCTTCCTCTTGAATTGGTGGACGATGACATTTGGCGAAGGTCTGCGAGCTGGTTAAAACGGACCGATCCGCGCCCTGAACACCCAACTTGATAATCCGATCTCGGGTGGAATGGGCGGGAACGGGGCTTGCTGGCGCACCAGTTTCAAAGCGAATTGGTCTAGTTCGGCAGACCCTGAACTTTCGACAAGCTGCAAGTCGCTGACGCTGCCGTCAGCCATGACGACGAAATAGACCCTGGCATTGTTGCGAGCCTTAGCTTGAATTTCCTTCGAAACGCGCCGGTTAGCGCGGGCAAGCTTCTTTTGAATTTCACCGCCGTAACGAGATTCCATCGCATTGCCAGCCGCGTCCTGGTTTTTACCCTTGCTGGCAACCGCCGGTGCGTCGCGTTCTTCGCCATCTGCCGCACCGCGGGTATCTCCAGATCCGGCTGGAGGGGTCGGCCGCGGGCTCGGGACTGGTGGTTTGGCAGCAGGCAAATCAACGGCGGGCTCGTCGGCGGGCGGTGCCTCTGAACTTTGCGTTTGAACCCCTGGCGGAGTCGACGTCTCAGCGCTTGGGGCGACAGTTTGATCATTCGGGATGGCGGCCGTCAGTGTATCTGGCGCGGCGGTCGCCTGTTCGGCGGCTTCCGGCGCAGGCTTGGGCGCCGCCGGCTCCTTTACCGGTTGAGGCGCCTCGGTCGGCGGCACGGGTCGAACGGCCTCGGGCTTGGCCGGCTGCGGATCGGTTACCAGGGTAACATCGACCGCGTCGGGAGCCTGGCTGTCCAAGGCGCTGCCGACCACCTCGGCGCCCGATTGGTCGGTGCCTTCGGATTGTATCGCGTTACTGGAATCGAATGTCCCTGCGGGTCCGATGAAGAACGCCGCTGCGGCAGCGGCATGGAGCAGGCAGGACGCGACGATCGCCACAGTCCATTTGCGGTCCGCGGCTGCCGGCTGTGCGAGCTCGTCCATCGTAATCGCCGGTTCGTTGCCGGCGTCGGGGAGGGGGGTGATGTCCTGCATGGTTCGCGGCGAGACCTGCCGCGAGCGGGGTGGGATTGTCAAATCAAGATCGGTTGCCGGCCATGACGGCGGAGCTGCGACGGGTCGTGTCGCATTGTCGTGCAGGAAGGCGGGATGCAGACCCACCTCAAACGCCGAATGCGATACCGGTCTTGGTCTGCGTCTTCAGGCCGCGCATGCAGGCGCCCGGTTCGACGCCGGCGCATTCGGTGGCGCTGTTGATCAGCACGCGGCTGAGTTTGGTGCAGTCGGTGCCGGCGAGGTCGAAGCGGATCACCTTGGTCTTGCCGGCCGGCAGGTCCTTGAAGTCGAGCACGCTCAGGCGGCCGACCACGCCGGCCTCGTTGAACAGCGCGATTTCGAAAGCCGCCTTGGACAGATCGGCGCCGAGCGCATTGTTGACGACGAAGGTCAGCCGGCAACCCTTGTCCGAGGGCTGCACGGCATTGAGCTCGAGGCTGAGTTGCGGAGCCGGCGCGGACTGAGCCCACGCCGGCGCCAAGCCAAGCGACATCGCCAACGTCGAGGTCAGGAGCCGAAGCGATGCCGTCAAACTTGTCATGGGTGTCAGCCTCCAAAGCGCATGGTTGCGGCCAGCTTCAGCGTGATGCCGGGTTCATAGATGACGGCGGTGGTGCCGCCGTTCAGCGGGTTGGTGTATTTGACGTCGAACAAATTGTCGGCGCGGAAGTCCACCTTCAGATTGTCGGTGGCCTGGTAACTGGCGAAGGCGTTGACCAGAGTATAATCCTTGGCCACGGGGTTGCCCTTCGGCTTGCCGTTGTACTGCACCTCGCCGCCGACGGTCAGCTTGTCCTGAAGGAAACGGAAGCCGAGCTGCCCGGTGACCTGCGACGACGGGATGGTGGCAAGGTCGGCCCGCTCGCCTTCATCGGAGATGGTGTGGCCGTTGATGATCGAGGCCGACAGCCCGGCATAACCCCAGGCGGCATCGTAGACGCTTTCCAGTTCGAAGCCGTTGATCTTGGCCTGGGCGACGTTCTGGTACTGGAAGCAGATCGGAATCCCGGGGCCGAACGGGCAGCCGCTGGTCGGGTCGAATGCCGACAGCGTGACGCCTTCGATGTAGTCGTCGACATCGTTGTGGAAGTAGCCGGCCTTGAGCCGGAACGCGTCGCCGGCCTCGATAAGGTCCTTCAGCTTGTAGTTGACGCCGAACTCGGTCGTCTTGCCGGTTTCTGGCCGCAGGTTCGGATTGGGCAGGAACGGGAAGGTGACGCCCGCCGGATGGTTGCCGCTGATCAGCGTTTCGGTCAGCGACGGCGAGCGGTAGCCTTCCGCGTAGGTGCCATAGAACTGCAGGCCCGCCAGGCTGGCGCTTTCGAAGGGCGTGACACCAACGGTGATGCGCGGCGACAGACGATCACCTGACGTTTCGTGGGTGCTGTCTTCGAGGCTGTAATTGTCGTAACGCAGCCCGGCAATGACCTCGAGCCAGTCCCAGGTGAGCTTGTCCTGGATGTAGGCGCCCGAAACACTACGCTTGCCCGATGGGGTGTAGAAGCTGTCGCCGCCGGCGGTGCCGCCGGTCTCGACATCGTCACCCACCCAGTCGCCGCCATAGGTCAATTCGTGCGCAACACCGGCTGTTTCGAAGCGCGACGTGTTCCAGATGTCGACGCCGGCCGTGCCAACGTCGAAGGTCGAGGTCGAACCGACGGGCAGCAGCACGGGAAGGCCGGTCGACGGATCGAAGCGGTTCTGCGGGACCAGCGTGGTGAGGTCGAGATTGGTCTTGTTGTAGGAGGCGTTGATGTGGAGATCGAGCCAGCTCCTGGCGTCGTCAGTGATGTTGTAGCGGGCGGTGAAGGTGTTCGACTTCAGGTCGACGTCGTTGGCCGGCACGCCGCCGCTGGTTTCCGTCCAGCCGTCGCTCGAGCCGACCCAGCCGAGCTTCAATTCGCTGTTCTCGCTCGGGCGGATTGTGGTCTTGAGCAGGCCGCTCAGCACGTCGAAACCGGTACCGGCGACGGTGTCGCCGCTGCCATTCTTGTAGTCGCCGTAGTCGCGGTAGACGATGTTGCCCAGCACATCCAAATCGTCGTTGAATTTGTAGGCGCCGCTGGCGCTGGCGGTCCAGCCCTTGCCGTTGCTTTCATAGCGCCCGGTGACGGAGCCGGCCCAGGTTTCGCCCGGTCTGAGGAAATCCACCGCATCCTTGGTGTCGAAGAAGACGACGCCGCCAATGGCGCCGGAGCCGTAGGTGTTGGCGGTCGGTCCGCGAATGACGTCAACGGATTTGATGAGCTCGGGATCGACATAGAAGGTCGACTGCGTGCCGTGGTCTGAGCGCTGGAAATTCTGCCTGGCACCGTCGACGATGACCGCGACGCGACCGAAATCCTGCAGGCCGCGGATGTTGATGCTGGAGCTGACGCGTCGCGCATCGGCCTGCACGGCGACACCAGGCACACCGAGCAGCATTTCGTTCGGCGTCGGCGCCATGCGGCGGTCGAGCTGTTCCTGGTCAACATGGCTGGCCGAGGCCAGCGATTCGATTGCCGTCTCGCCGGTGCGGCTGATGACGAGGATCTTGTCCAGCAGGGTCGCGCCGGCGGGCGCCGGCTTGGTGTCCTCGGTTTTCCTGGTCTGGTCGGCCTGGTCAGGGGCCGGCTGAGCGCTGGCCGGCGATGTCAGCAGCGCGATCGTCGCTGCCCCCGCAAGCAAGGCTGCCATTGCCTTTGCCATAGGCCGATGCACCGGATCGGCGTTCGCCAGACCCAGTCGTCCACAATTTCCCAAGCCCATGCCCCAACTCCAAAATTCCAGGTTCGATGCTGGCTGGCTTGGTGCTCGCTGGCATTTTTCATTCTGTCCGGCGTCTTAAATGTTGACTCATTTGGTCCGGTATTGCACTGACTAATAAACATGATTATTCGAGTCAAGAAATGAATCGGCATTTTTGCAACGCCTAGCCAGTTGCCCGGCACAGGAAAGGGATCGAAAGAGATGAACACCCACAATCCCAACGACTTTCGTTACCGCGTCCGCCGTTCCGAGGAGACGCCGACCCGCTTCGACCGGGTGCCGCTGGCGGTGCGGACGCTGTCCTCCAACACGCTGTTCCAGGGCGAGCACGAGATCGGCATCGAGCACCATGGGGCGCTCTATCGGCTGAAGATCACCCGCCAGGGCAAGCTCATCCTCAACAAGTGACGAAACAGCCAGGCAGGCCAAAACGCCAGGCAGGACAGGTAAGCAGGACATGGACCAGCGCGTAAAACCCGCACCGCATGAAATCCGGCGAGCGCGGGCAGACAATCCGAAAGCGCGCGAGCGCGATCTTGCCGCCGAGCTCGGTATTTCCGAAGCCGAGCTGGTGGCCGCGCATTGCGGCGACGGTGTCGTGCGCGTCGAGCCCAGGGTCAACGATCTTCTGACCGGCCTCGACGCCGTCGGCGAAGTGATGGCGCTGACCCGCAACGAAAGCGCGGTGCACGAGAAGATCGGCGTCTACAACAAGGTTGTCACAGGCACGCACAATGCCATGGTGCTGGGCGAAAACATCGACCTGCGTATCTTTCCAAAGGTCTGGGCGCATGGCTTTGCCGTGGAAAAGCGCGACGGTGGCGACATCCGCCGCAGCCTGCAATTCTTCGACGCGGCCGGCGATGCGGTGCACAAGGTGCATCTGCGGCCGGCGTCCAATCTCTATGCCTACCAGAAGCTCGTGGCCGCACTCGAATCGCCGAACCAGGAGGCAACCGTGTCTATCGAAGGCCTGGCCGACGACGACGCGGAGACGTCGGGCATTGCCGCAGACATCGATGATCTGCGCGACCGCTGGAGCCGGCTGACCGACGTCCACCAGTTCTTTGGCATGTTGAAAACGCTGAAGCTCACCCGCCGCCAGGCCGTGCGCATGGTCGGCCAGGACTATGCCTGGCTGCTCGACAATGACGCCATCGTCGCCATGTTCCACCATGCCGCCGCCGACGGCATGCCGATCATGTGTTTTGTCGGAAACCGAGGCTGCATCCAGATCCATTCCGGTCCCGTCAAGTCGATCAAGCCGATGGGGCCGTGGATCAACGTCATGGACGAGACGTTCCACCTGCATCTGCGCACCGACCACATCCAGGAGGTGTGGGCGGTGCGCAAACCGACCAAGGACGGTCATGTCACCTCGCTCGAAGCCTATGGCGCCGACGGCAAGATGATCATCCAGTTCTTCGGCAAGCGCCATGAAGGCGAGGGCGAGCGCGACGACTGGCGGTTCCTTGCCGAGAACCTGCCGCGCATTCCAAGCCCGACCGCAGCCTGAGGAAACGACGATGATTTCACTGTTCAGGACGCTTGCCGCGGCCATGGGCCTGTCGCTGTTTATTGCCGCCCCAGTGCCGGCCAGCGAGAACGTGGCCGTGTTGGCCGACACGTCGCGGATCGTGGCGATCGGCGGTTCGATCACCGAGATCGTCTACGCGCTTGGCGAGGAAGGTCATCTCGTCTCCCGCGATTCGACCAGCCGCTACCCCGCCGCCGCGGTCGCGCTGCCCGACGTCGGCTATATGCGCCAGCTGTCGCCGGAAGGCGTGTTGTCGGTCAATCCTTCGGGCATTCTGGCGCTGCATGGCAGTGGGCCGAAGGAAGCGGTCGATGTGCTGAAAAAGTCGAGCGTTCCGTTCATCGACGTGCCCGAGCATTACAGCCATGACGGCATCCTGGAAAAGATCCGCATCGTCGGCAAGGCGCTTGGCGTCGACGCCAAGGCCGAGACGCTGGTGGCTGAGACCGACGCCAAGCTGAAGGCGGCCGAGAAGCAGACGGCGTCGATCAAGCAGCGCAAGCGCATCCTGTTCGTGCTGTCGATCCAGGGCGGCAAGATCCTGGCCGCCGGCACCGACACCGCCGGTGACGGCATCATCAAGCTCGCCGGTGCCGTCAATGCGGTCGAAGGTTTTTCCGGCTACAAGCAGATGTCCGACGAGGCGATCGTCACTGCCAGGCCGGACGTGATCCTGGCCATGAAGAATGCCGGCCCGCCGATTGCGGAGGCCGAGCTGTTCGCCATCCCGTCGATCACCTCGACGCCGGCGGGCGAAGGCCGCAAGCTGACCCTGATGGATGGCAGCTATCTCCTCGGCTTCGGGCCGCGCACGGCCGATGCCATCCACGATCTGGCCGCCTCGCTCTATGGCAGCCAGGTCACGGACTGAGCCGATGGTGGATCAGTCGATCGCCGGCGCGGCGGGCAAGGTGGCCGAGGGCGATCGTTCCGGGCGCGCTCGCCTGGTTATTGTGCTCCTGTGTGTGGCGCTTGCCCTTTCGATGTTCCTGTCGCTGAGGTCGGGCGCTTCCGATGCATCGGCCGTTGGTGTCATTCGTGACTGGCTGACCGGCGCCACGCCGGACGACGCCGCGCTTGGTGCCCGCGACCGGTTGATCGTCTACGATATCCGCATGCCGCGCGTACTGCTCGGTGTGCTCATCGGGGCGGCACTGGCCGTATCGGGTGCGGTCATGCAAGGCCTGTTTCGCAACCCGCTCGCCGATCCCGGCCTGATCGGCGTTTCCGCCGGGTCGAGCCTCGGCGCGGTCGCCGTCATCGTGCTCGGCACGACGTGGCTGGCGCCGCTCACTCTGGCGCTCGGCGGGCTGGCCTTGCCGCTCGCCGCTTTCTGCGGCGGCCTTGCGGTCACGCTGGTGCTCTACCGCGTCGCCACGCGGCAGGGGCGCACATCGGTCGCTACCATGCTGCTTGCCGGCATTGCGCTCGCAGCCCTTGCCATGGCGCTGACCGGTATCCTGATTTTCATGGCCGACGACCGGCAGTTGCGCGACCTGACCTTCTGGCAACTGGGCTCGCTGGGCGGCGCGACCTGGCCGAAGATCGCTTCCGTCGGTCCGATCATCATCCTGGCGCTTGCGGCAATGCCGTTCCTGGCCAAAGGCCTCAACGCCCTGGCGCTCGGCGAGGCGACGGCCGGACATCTCGGCATCCCGGTACAGCGGCTGAAATACACCGCGATCGTCGGCGTCTCGGCAGCGGTCGGCGCCTCTGTCGCAGTCAGCGGAGGCATCGGTTTTGTCGGCATCGTCGTGCCGCATCTGCTGCGGCTGCTGATCGGTCCGGACAATCGCTATCTTTTGCTCGCATCGGCGCTGCTCGGCGCCTCGATGCTGCTTCTTGCCGACGCAGTTGCCCGCGTCATCGTGGCGCCGGCCGAATTGCCAATCGGCATCGTCACGGCGATCGCCGGCGCGCCGTTCTTCCTCTGGATCCTGCTGCGCAAGCGCGGCGTAATCGACTTGTGAGGCGGCATGATCGAAGCACGCGATGTCTCGGTGGCGATCGGCGGCAAGCGCATTGTTGCCAATGTCGATTTCGTCGCGCGGCCGGGCGAAATTGCGGCAATCGTCGGACCCAACGGCTCGGGCAAGACGACGTTTTTGAAGGCGTTGTCGGGCGATCTGGCGTTTGCGGGGACAGTGGCCGTCAACGGGCGCGACCTCTCCGCGATGAAGCCGGTGGAGGCCGCGACTGTGCGTGCCGTGCTGCCGCAGGCCGCGACGCTGTCCTTTCCCTTCACCGTGCACGAAGTGGTCAGGCTCGGCCTTATCGGCGGCCGTTCCGGCGTTCTGCCGGGCGAAGATGATCGTCTGCCCGAGCGGGCGCTGGTGCGGGTCGACCTCGACGGCTTTGCCGGCCGCTTCTATCAGGAGCTTTCGGGCGGCGAACAACAGCGTGTGCAACTGGCGCGCGTGCTGTGCCAGGTCTGGGCGCCGGTGCTCGACGGCAAGCCGCGCTATCTCTATCTCGACGAGCCGGTCTCCAGCCTCGATATCAAGCACCAGCTGATCATCATGAACATCGCCCGCGATTTCGCCCGGCGCGGCGGCGGTGTGATCGCCATCCTGCACGACCTCAATCTGACGGCCATGTATGCCGACCGGATTTTCGTGATGCATCGCGGCCGGCTCGCCGCCGACGGTTCACCGCAGGAGGTGCTGAGCGACGATCTGATCGAAAAGGTGTTCGATTGTCGGCTAAGGGTCGGTGTGTTGCCGGCGGCGAGCATGCCGTTCGTCTTGCCGCAGTCAGCCGCCTAAAAGCGCGTCGCGTTTGAACGGACTCAGGCGACGCGCTTTAGGTCTTTGTTTTTATGCATGTCGTTGTCTCAAAACCGGGGCCACTTTTGAGCGACATGCACTAGAAAACTCAGGCGGCCGGAGCTCGCTGGACCAGCATGTCGATGCCGAGCAAATGACGCACATTCGGGCGCGCCGCTACCATATCGGCGATGGTGTAGCGGGAGAGTACGGCAAAGAAGGCGTTGAGCGCCTCGCGCAGCGCCGAATTCAGCTGGCAGCTGTCGACCAGCGGGCATTCGGCGCCGTCGTTTTCGAAGCACTCGGCCATGGCGAAGCTCTCTTCGGTCACCCGTACGACGTCGAACAGGCTGATCTGCTCGGCGGGGCGGCCGATCCTCACGCCGCCATTCCTGCCGCGCACCGTCTCGACCAGGCCATGCTCGACCAGCGGCTGCAGGATCTTGAACAGGAAAAGCTCCGACACCGAATAGGCGGCCGCAATCTCGGGGATGCGGCTCAGGCGATCGTTGTTGGCGGCGCAATACATCAGGATGCGCATGGCGTAGTTGGTCTGGCGCGTCAGCCGCATTTAATTCCTCACCCGAGTGCTGGCGCGCTGGAACTGCACCAGATTTTAGATTGTGCTGGTGCGGCTTTCTCACCCGGAGTTTCGGATTCGCCCACACTGGCCCGATCGGAATATGGCCTATACCTTGGAACAATTCCAGACTGGGATTGCATGATAGATGAACATTCTTGTCAACTTTGCGTGCGAAACCGGCAATTCCCGGACGAAATCGGCCCATCCGATCATGCTACGGGCCCAAACACCCCCTAAATAGCCCATGCCAGATAGCCAAGAGATCGATGAGGAGCGGCGTATCATGTCCCAATCGGCTTCGTCCCTGGCGCCTGGCGGTTTTGATGCCGAGACGGGCGCCAAGCTTTTCGCGTTGCGGCGGACAAAGTTCCTCGCCACGGCTGCGCTGGTGCTTTGCGTCGTGGTTTTTGCCGTGGCCAAATCGTTCGAGGCCAAGTATCCGTGGCTGGGCTTCGTGGCGGCCTTCGCCGAGGCGGCGACCATTGGCGGCCTGGCCGACTGGTACGCGGTGGTGGCGCTGTTCAAGCGGCCGCTGGGCCTGCCGATCCCGCACACCGCCATCATCCCAGCGAACCAGAACCGCATCGCCGATAATCTGGGCCGCTTCATCGAGGTCAATTTTCTGGCGCCGGAGCCGGTGCGGGAAAAGCTGGCCGAGGTCGATTTTGCAGCACTCGTCGCCGACTGGCTGACTGACGCCGAACGCTCTGCCGGCCTGTCACGCTTCGTCGTACGGCTGGTCCCGCAGACGCTTGCGGCGATCGAGCAATCCGGCCTGCGC
Source organism: Mesorhizobium sp. M0037 (assembly GCF_040323635.1). Classification (NCBI taxonomy): domain Bacteria; kingdom Pseudomonadati; phylum Pseudomonadota; class Alphaproteobacteria; order Hyphomicrobiales; family Phyllobacteriaceae; genus Mesorhizobium; species Mesorhizobium sp. M0037. The sequence goes on from NZ_JAMYVB010000014.1 coordinate 53,348, forward strand.
GGCTTCGTCACCAGCCGCATGCTGGAGCAGATCGACAAGGTGCCGCTGGCGCCGCTCGCGGCCGAATTGCTGTCGGCACTGACCGACGACCGCCGCCACCAGAAACTCTTCGACGAATTCACCAGGGTGATCGGCCGGTTCCTGAACGATGAAGAGGCGCTGGCGACCATGCGCGAGAAAATCCGCGAGGAATTGCCGTCGCTGTTCAACCTGTTCAGAGCCGACGCCTATCTGCTGAAAAAGATCGTCGCTTCCGCCGGTTCGCTGCTTGACGAGGTGCGGGCCGACCCCGACCATCCGATGCGCGCCGAATTCGACCGTTTCGCGCACAGCTTCATCGAGCGGCTCAGAACCTCGAAGCAATACGCCAAACGGGCCGAGAAGCTGAAGCGCGATTTCCTGGCGCGGCCGGAAGTGAAGTCGCTCGCCGGCGACATGTGGCAGAGCCTCAGCGTGTTCATCGAACAGGACGCCAAGGCGGAGAATTCGATTGTTCGCGCGCATCTCGCCAACATGTTCGTCGAGGTCGGCCGCCATCTCTCAGGCGATCCGCAGATCAGGGCCGACATGAACCGGGGCTTTGTCGTGGCGCTGTCGTCGTTCGTGGAGAGCCAGAAGAGCGGTGTGTCGACATTCATCGCCGACCAGGTCAAGCGCTGGGACCTCGCCCAGCTGACGAGGCTGATCGAGATGAACATCGGCAAGGACCTGCAATATATCCGCTTCAACGGCATGATTATCGGCGGATTGGCGGGTATCGTGCTCTACACGGCGGAGAGGCTGTTTCTCGCTGGCTGATGCTGCATTTGCCGCTGAATTGCTTGGGCGTGCGAATGGACACACGGCGCGCGAGTGCTATTGTCCAGAACAGGGTTCAGCATTTGCGACAACTGGGGAGCACGAGCAATGGCCAAACAACCCGACTCCGATTCGTTCCTGGACATGTTCAGCCGGTTCGGCCGTGACCTGAAGGTGCCGAATGTCGAGGCGATCCTCGCGCATCACCGCAAGAACCTCGAGGCGCTGGAAAGATCCGCGCGGGCGGGAGCTGCCGGCGCGACCTCATTGTTGTCCAGACAGCGCGAGATGCTGCAGGACACGCTGCGTGAAGTCAGCGACATGGCGCAGAGCTACAAGGCGCCGGGCAATCCCCAGGAACTGATGACAAAACAGGCGGAGTTCGCCAGGAAATCCTTCGAAGCCGCCCTGAAAAATGCCGGCGAAGTGGCCGAGCTGGTCAAGAAATCCGGCACCGAATCGATCGAAATCCTGCGCAGCCGCATCAAGGAAGCGATGGAGGAAATCCGCTCGGGCTATGACAAGAAGTGACTCTCAACGCAACCATGAGAGGAGTGGCCGGTTGCGGCGCATGAGCATGGACGAGGGACGCTGTTTGGCGGAAAATGGCGGAACGGAATCGCAACGGGCGAATTGACAGGAGCCGTCCGTTCGTGGTCCGAGGCACTGGGAGCCACCGGGAAAGCAGGAATGACGGAACTACGGCCGAAAACGCCGCCGACCTTCGAGCAGTTAAGGGCGATGGCCGGGCAGGAGCTCGGCGTGTCGGAATGGACGACCGTCGACCAGAACCGCATCAACCAGTTTGCCGAATGCACAGGCGACCATCAGTGGATCCACGTCGATCCGGAGCGGGCGAAGCGGCAGAGCCCATTTCGCACCACGATCGCGCATGGCTATCTGACGCTGTCGATCATCGGCGCGCTGGCGCTGGGCATGGGCATCGTCCCCGAAAACACGCAAGCCGCCTTCAATTACGGCTTCGACAAGGTGCGGTTCCTGGCGCCCGTCAGGGTCGGCGCACGCATCCGGCTGCGCACGACGCTGTTGTCGGTGGAGGACAAGGGGCCGGGCCAGTATCTGATGAAGGCCGCCAATACGGTCGAGATCGAGGGCGAACAGAGGCCGGCGCTGACCGCCGAAACGCTGGTCATGCTTTATGAGCGGCGCAAGCGGGCGGGAGCGTAAGCTCCCTATCTTCGGTCATGATGGCTGTTGCCGCACCGACAGCCTGCCGCCGGCGCGGGTCGAGAGCAGTGCCAGCAACAGCGCAGCCACCGCCAGGACCGTTGCCGTCTGAAAGGTAACCTGCATGCCGCGCGCGGCTGCCGCTGAGGTCAGCATGTCCTGGCTTTGCCGTTCTGCCGTCGAGGCAGCTGCAAAAATGGCCCCCATAAGCGATGCGCCGGTGATCAGGCCGAGATTGCGCGACAGATTGAGCAGGCCGGACACCATGCCGCGCTCGCCGGCAGCGACACCGCTCATGACGGCGGCATTGTTGGATGTCTGGAACAGGGCGTACCCGAAGCAGGTGACGGCGATCGGCACGATATAGCTGGCAATGCCGAGTTTTGTTGCGGCGAGCGACAACAATGAGGTTCCGACGGCAAGACTGAACAGTCCGACGACCATCATCCTGTGCGCGCCGAAGCGATCGGTGAGGCGGCCGGCGATAAGCGCCGAGAGCGCGGAGACCAGCGGACCTGTCGACAGGACCACGCCGACCATCGCAGCATTGAGCCCCAGCGCTCGCGACAGATAGAATGGAGCGACCACCAGGGTCGCCATCATCACTGTGGCGACGACGAGGTTCGTGGCGAGGCTGGCGCTGAGCCGGATGTCGTACAACCGGGCAAGCCGGATCAAGGGATTCTTCGCCCTCTTCTCCGCGACGCCGAACAGAACGACGCCGATGCCGGCGGCAACCAGCAGGCCGGTGTTGAGGGCGCCGAAATGGCCGCGGCCAAGCGTCATGGCCAGTGCATAGGCGGCGAGCGTCAGGCCTAGCAAGACCGTCCCGATCGCGTCGAACCCGCCTTGAACGCCCGCAGCCTTGCCGCGGGCAGGCAGGGCCAGCCAGGCGAGGGCAAAGGTCAGGAGGCCGAGCGGCACATTGACGAGGAAGATCGCCCGCCAGCCAAAGCCAGCGATCAGCAAGCCGCCGAGCGAGGGTCCGAGCGTCGTGCCGATCGCCGACATGGCGCCGAGCAGGCCCATGGCGCTGCCGGTTCTCTCCCTGGTCACGGTCTCCGCGACAAAGGCCAGCGTCAACGCCATCATCAGCGCGGCACCCAGTCCTTGTACGGCGCGCGCCGCAATCAGCAGCCAGAGCGTCGGCGCCAGGCCGCAGAGCACCGAGGCCAGTGTGAACAGCGCGATGCCGCCGAGCAGCAACGGCCGGCGGCCGACCATGTCAGCCAGGCGCCCGGCGCTGACGATCAGGGCGGTGATGGCGAGCAGATAGGCGAGAACCACCCATTGCACGGACTGGAAGGACGCACCGAACGCCTGCATGAGGGAAGGCAGTCCAACGCTGGCAATGCTGGTTCCAAGCGAGGACAGCAGCGTGGCGAGCGACAGGCTGGCCAATGCCAAGACAGGAGAGTGGGCCAGGCCTGCGGACCGGGTTTTCTGCGGCGCCGATGCGCACTCGTTCTGCTCGGCAGTTGCCATGGCGATTTCCTCCTTGTCAGTCCCGCAACCGAGATCTAGTCGTCAGGGTGGAATGGCGGAAGGTGCAGCATTTGCATCTTATTCGTGCGCCAAACGCCATGGCATGTGCTACAATCCGCCGATGGCATCGCCCGATCTCAATCTGCTGTTCGCGCTCGACGTTTTGCTCGCCGAAGGCAGCGTGGCGCGCGCCGCCAGCCGGCTACGACTCAGCCCGTCGGCGATGAGCCGCACGCTGGCGCGGCTGCGGGAAGCGACCGGTGATCCGCTGCTGGTCCGCGCCGGCCGCGGCCTGGTCCCGACGCCGCGCGCGGAGGCATTGCGGCAGCAGGCCGGCCGTGTCGTCCACGATGCGGAAACGCTATTGCGTCCCGCCAGGCTGCTCGATCTGGCAAAGCTGGAACAGATCTTCACGCTGCGCACCAATGAAGGGTTCGTCGAGGAATTCGGGCCGCGTCTTGTCGCCCGCATCCAGGCCGAGGCGCCGGGCCTGCGGCTGCGCTTTGCGCCGAAAGCCGACAAGGATGTCGCCTCGTTGCGCGACGCCGACATCGACCTCGAAATCGGCGTTGCCGGCGAGGCCGGACCGGAAGTGCTGATACAGGCGCTGTTTCGCGACCGCTTCGTCGGCGCCGTAGGAGCCGGCCATCCCTTAAGCGAAGGCGCGGTGACGCCCGAGCGTTATGCGGCAGGGCGGCACATCAGCGTTTCACGGCGGGGCCGGGAAAGAGGGCCGATCGATCAGACTTTGGCGCTGCTTGGCCTGCAGCGAACCGTGGTGTGCATGGTCTCCGGCTTTTCGGCTGCACTCGCCATGGCGCGCGCTTCGGACCTGATCGCCAGCGTGCCCGAACGGCACACGCAAGGCGCACGCGCCGGCATGGTCAGCTTTCCGCTGCCGGTCGCCACGGTGGAGGTCACCATCTCGATGCTCTGGCATCCACGGCTCGATGCCGATCCGGCGCAACGCTGGCTGCGAGATTGCGTTCGGGAGGTCTGCGCGGCCTACCGCTGAGCGCTCAGCGCGCCATTGCCGCCTTGAGCACCCTGAAAATCCGCTCGTCTTGGCATTGGGCAACGTTGAAGCGCAGGAACCGGCTGGCGGTTCCCGACAGGCTGAATGCATTGCCGGGCGCCAGCACGATGTTGTCGGCCAGCGCGCGGCGTGCCATTTCAGCCGCGTCCACGCCATCCGGCAGGCTGCACCACAGGAACAAGCCGGCCGGTTGGTCGATCCAGGGCGTGATGCCGATCGCCTTCAGGCGCGCGCCCGTCTCGCCCATGGCGCGGGAAAGCCGCGCGCGCAGCAATTCCATGTGCTTTCGGTAGCTGCCGTCCCTAAGCAGCGCCAGCACCAGTTCGGCGGCCAGCCGGCCGCCGCCGAAGGTGGTGGCAATCTTGAGGTCGGTGAGTTGCTCGATCCAGTCGCGCGGTGCCGCGATGAAGCCGCAGCGAACCGATGCCGATAGCGTCTTGGAGAAGCTGCCGATATGGACGACGCGGTTGAGGCCGTCGAACGCCGCCAGCCGGGGCGCTGGGCTGTGCTCGAAATCGGCGAAGATATCGTCCTCGATGATGGTCAGGTCCGACTGGTCGGCGAGCTTCAGCAGCCGGTGCGCGGTCACCGGCGACAGGATCGCGCCGGTCGGGTTGTGGATGGCGGAATTGGTGATGTAGAGGCGCGGCCTGTGCTCGGCGAGCGCCTGGGCGAACAGCTCGATATCAGGCCCGGATGGCGTGTAGGGCACGCTGACGACCTTGGCGCGGTGGGCGCGCAGCAGCGCGTGGAAATTGAAATAGCAGGGGTCGTCGACCAGCACGGTATCGCCGGGTTCGATCAGGAAGCGGCACAGAAGATCGATGGCCTGCGTGCCCGATTCGGTCAGCATGATCTGTTCGGGCGAGACCTCGATGCCGTGGCCAGCCATGCGCCGCGCGAGCAATTGCCTGAGCGGCGGCAGGCCGAGCGGCGTGCCGTAATCGGCTAGGTCGACATCGTCGGCGCGCGCCACGGTGCGCAGCGCCCGGCGCAAGGCCGCCTGCGGCATCCATGAGGCCGGCATCCAGCCGCAGCCTGGTTTCAGCATCTCGTCGCCGGCTTCCAGCGACTGGCGCGAGACCCACAGCGGATCGATGGCGCGATCGAGCCGGGGTCCAATCTCGGCCAGCGACAGTGGCGCCAGCGATCCGGCGGCATAAAAACCCGAACCCGGCCGGGAGCGAATCGCGCCTTCGGCGGCAAGCCGTTCATAAGCTTCGACGACGGTGGATTTCGACACCTGCATGGCCTTGGCGAAGGCGCGGATCGAGGGCAGCCGCGCGCCCGGCGTCAGGCTGCGCGCCGATATCCGCTGGCGGATGGTCGCCATCACAGTTTCGACCAGAGTGATCGCGAGAACGGTGCGCGCGCCGTCCGCTTCCAAAGCGAGTTCCTTCATCCGTACTGCTCGACCTGCCATTACAGTTTTGCGGAATTGTACTGCATTGTCTCTGGCTGCACCATAGGCACTTGCCCGATAGAGGTCGAAAGCAATGGAGCCTGGAATGGACAAGACCGCGAGCGGCTGGCTGAACGGATTCGTCGGCGTGCTGATCTTCTCAGGCTCGCTGCCGGCGACGCGCGTCGCAGTGGCGGAGTTCGATCCGACATTCCTGACCTCGGCCCGCGCCGCGATTGCCGGGCTGCTTGGTCTCGCGATGCTCGTCCTGTTCCAGCAGAAGCGCCCGGCGCGCAGCGATTTTCTGTCGCTGGTGATCGTCGCCCTTGGGGTGGTTGTCGGCTTTCCCTTGCTCACCGCTCTGGCGCTCAAGCACGTCACCTCTGCCCACTCTATCATCTTCGTCGGCCTGCTGCCGCTGGCCACCGCGATCTTCGGCGTGCTGCGCGGTGGCGAGCGTCCGCGCCCGGCCTTCTGGCTGTTTTCCTGCATCGGCAGCGCGCTGGTCGCCGGTTTTGCCCTGATGCAAGGCGTGACGGCCTCACCTGTCGGCGACGGCCTGATGCTGGCCGCCGTCATCGTCTGCGGCCTGGGCTATGCCGAGGGGGCGGCATTGTCGCGCAGGCTGGGCGGCTGGCAGGTGATCTGCTGGGCGCTGGCGATCTCGCTGCCGATCATGCTGGTTCTGACCTTTGCGACGCTGCCCTCGTCCTTCGCCGGCATCGGCTCTCACGCCTGGATGGGTCTCGCCTATGTCTCGCTGTTCAGCATGCTGATCGGCTTCGTGTTCTGGTACCGCGGCCTCGCCCAAGGCGGCATCGCTGCCGTCGGGCAGTTGCAGTTGCTGCAGCCCTTTTTCGGCCTGGCGCTGGCAGCGTCGCTGCTGCACGAGCAGGTCAGCCCGCTGATGGTGGTCGTGACGCTCGGCGTGGTGGCTTGCGTGTTCGGGGCGAAGAAATTTGCGCGCTAGGAGTTTGGTGGTGGAGGGCGACTCCGCCCTAGAACTTCGTCACCACCCCAATGCCAATCCCCTCGAACCCGCCCATTGCCACCAGCGCCGCAGGCGCCTCATCAAGGCTGATCTTCTTGCCGACCAGCAGTTCGGGCTTGAGCTTGCCGGTGCGGATCATCTCCATCATGGCGGGGTAGCGGTGGGCCTGCATGCCGTGGCTGCCGAGGATTTCCAGCTCGAAGGCGATCACCTTGTCCATCGGCACTTGCGGGCGGGCGTGTTCGCCCAGCATCAGGCCGACCTGCACATGGCGGCCGCGCCGGCGCAGATTGGCAATCGAGTTGAACGATGTCGTGGGGTGGCCGAGCGCGTCCATCGACATATGCGCGCCGCCATTGGTGATCTGCTTGATCGCCTTGACCACGTTCGGCGTGGTCGAGGCGTTGATGGTCGCCACGGCGCCGATCTTTCTGGCGAAGTCCAGTTTCTCGTCGGTGAGGTCGATGGCGATGACATTGGCGCCCATGGAACTGGCGATCATGATCGCCGACAGGCCGACGCCGCCGCAGCCATGCACCGCCACCCATTCGCCCGGCGTCACCCGGCCCTGGTCGACAATGGCGCGAAACGAGGTGACGAAGCGGCATCCGAGGCTGGCGGCGGTGGCGAACTCCATCTCCTCGGGCAGGCGCACGAGATTGGTGTCGGCATGCTCGATGGCGACATATTCGGCAAACGATCCCCAGGCGGTGAAGCCGGGCTGCGTCTGGTGTTCGCAGACCTGATGATTGCCCGAATTGCATTCGAAGCAGCGGCCGCAGCCGACGCAGAACGGCACGGTGACGCGCTCGCCGGCCTTCCAGCGGGTCACCCGCTTGCCGACGGCGACGACGATGCCGGCCAGTTCATGGCCCGGCACATGCGGCAGCGTGATGCCGTCATCATGACCCATCCAGCCATGCCAGTCGCTGCGGCAGAGCCCGGTCGCCTCGACCTTGATGACCACACCGTCTGCGGCCGGTTTCGGATCCGGCACGGTCTGGATTCTCGGCGCCTCGCCGAATCTTTCGAAGACGACGGCTTTCATCGGCAACTCTCCGTGCTCTGCTCCGGCATTGTGAGCCTATTCGGCATCTATCTGATTCTCCGGCGCCGCCTTCTGAAAGGCCGGCAGCGCCATGCAGGCGGCGTGGATGCGCGAGATCTCGGGGTAGGGTGTCAGGTCGACGCCGAAGCGGGCGTTGCTGGCGATCTGGGCGACCAGGCAGATGTCGGCGAGGCCCGGTGCGTCGCCATGGCAAAATGTGCCGGTCTCATCCGATGAAGCCAGAATCTTTTCAAGCGGCTGGAACCCTTCGTTCACCCAGTGGCGAAACCAGTGGATGACATCCTGGTCGCCGGCGCCGAACAAAGTGCGCAGCGAGGTCAGCACGCGCAGATTGTTCACCGGGTGGATGTCGCAGGCGATCATCTGCGCTAGCATTCGCACGCGCGCCCGGCCGAGCGCGTCCTTCGGCAGCAGCGACGGTTCGGGGTGGGTCTCGTCGAGATATTCGATGATTGCCAGCGACTGCGTCAAAAGCGTGCCGTCGCCCAGGATCAGCGCCGGCACCAGCCCCTGCGGATTGACCGCGCGATAGGCCGGCTCCAGATGGTCGCCATGCCGCAGATGATGCGGCACGTAGTCGTAGCCCAGCCCCTTCATCTCGAGCGCGATGCGCACGCGGTAGGAGGTGGAGGAGCGGTAGTAGTTGTGGAGGACGAGGTCGCTCATTGGATCACGGCTTGTCGGTGGAATTTTGGCCGATCGAATCTTGGCCGACAGTGATCTCGATGGTGCCGATGCCGTCGACACCGCCGGTCATCGTCTGACCCGGCGCCACCGCGCCGACGCCGGCCGGCGTGCCGGTGAAGATCAGGTCGCCCGGTTGTAGTACAACCGCACCGCTGCAGATCGAAACGATATCGGCGATCGGCCAGATCAGTTCGGCGAGGTCGCCCTCCTGTTTCACCGTGCCGTCGACGGCGAGCCAGATGCGGCCCTTTTGCGGGTGGCCGGATTTGGCGGCTGATACCAACGGGCCGCAGGGCGCCGATCGGTCGAAGGCCTTCGACCAGTCCCAGGGCCGCGCCGCTTTCTTGGCCTCGTCCTGCAGGTCGCGGCGGGTGAGGTCGATGCCGACGCCGTAGCCCCAGACATGCTCGAGGGCTTCAGCGCGGGGGATGCGGAAGCCGGCCTTGCCGATCGCCGCCACCAGCTCGATCTCATGGTGCAGGTTTTGGGTCAAAGGCGGGTAGGGGACCGTGGTGCCGCTATCGACCACCGCATCGGCCGGCTTGGTGAAGAAGAAGGGCGGGTCGCGCTCGTCATTGCCGAGTTCGCGCGCGTGCGCGGCGTAGTTGCGGCCGACGCAGAAGATGCGGCGCACCGCAAAACGCTGGGCCGAGCCTTCTATGGCGACCGATGGGGTTGCGGGCAAGGGGAGGACGAAGTCTGTCATGCCAGGTCTTTCTGCTTCAACTGCCGGCACATTTGACCGATTTGGACCGCCGGGCAAGGCAGGAGCCTCCGCAAAAGCGTCGGCTGCGCCTTGATTGTCTGATAAAGTCGGCTTCGCCTCCTGGGGTTAAGATGGCGATAGACTATTTGCCAATAAGCTGGCCATACCAGCGGGAGTATCGTGCCCAGGGAGGACTGAAACGAACACCATGACCGCAGTCAACGATCGCGCCCGGTTTCTGATCATCGACGACCATCCGCTGTTTCGCGAGGCGCTGCACAGCGCCGTGCAGATGGCGTACCCGGAAGTCGACACGGTGGAGGCGCGCTCGATCGCCGAAGCGCTTGATCTCCTGGGTGGGATAAAGCCATTCGATCTGGCGCTGCTCGATCTCAATATGCCCGATGTGCATGGCTTTGACGGGTTGCTGCAACTCAGGACCCGCCATCCGCGGCTGCCGGTGGTCGTCGTCTCGGGCTATGAGGAGCCGAAGATCATTTCAGAGGCGCTGTCCTATGGCGCTGCCGGCTTCATCCCGAAATCGGCGCGCAAGAGCGATCTCGCCGCCGCCATACGCTCGGTGATGGAAGGCGCGATCTACGTGCCGGAAAACTATGAGGGACAGCCGCCGGACGCCGACAGCACTGACCGCGCCGACATGGTGCAGCGGCTGGCGAAACTGACGCCGCAGCAGCTGCGGGTGCTGCAGATGCTGCGCCAGGGCCTGCTCAACAAGCAGATCGCCTACGAGCTGCAGGTCGGCGAGACCACGGTCAAGGCGCATGTCTCGGAGATCCTGCGCAAGCTCAACGTCTACAGCCGCACGCAGGCGGTGATCGAGGTGTCGAAGCTGGACAATGCGGAGCTGTTTCGCGATCAGGCCGGGTTTTGATCTTTACCCTCCCCCTTGTGGGGAGGGTCGATCCGCGAAGCGGAGCGGGGTGGGGGACCTTGGCGCTGCACCCCGCCCCGGCGTTGCGCGCCGACCCTCCCCATCGAGGGGAGGGTATGGGGCTCAAGCCAGCAAATGCGCCAGCAGCGCCCTTAGCTGCGCCGGTTTCAGCGGCTTGCGCATCAGTTCGATGCCGGCGGCGCGGGCGGCTTTGGCGACGGCCTCCGATCCGTCGGCGGTGACGATCAGCGCCGGCACGGCGCGGCCGAGATAATCGCGGACTTCGGCGATGGTGGCGGTGCCGAGGTCGCCGTCGTCGAGATGCTGGTCGGCAATGACGATGTCGGGCACCCAGTCGGTGTCGCCAAGCAGGCTGACCGCAGCCTCGGTCGAGGTCGCGGCGCGCACCAGGCACTGCCAGCGCTCGAGCAGGAAAGTCATCGCCTGCAGCACGTCGGCGTCGTTTTCGACCAGCAGCACCTTGGTGCCGAACAGGCCGTAGCCGCGCGGCCGCTCCATTTCGGCAAGGCTGGCGATGGCGTCGGCGCTGGCGCCGATGCCGACCGGCACGTCGATGTGGAAGATGGTGCCGCGCCCAACCCTCGAGGAGAACGTCACGGGATGACCGAGCGCGGCGGCCATGCGCCGCACGATGGCAAGGCCCAGGCCCAGCCCGCCGCCGGAGATTCCGGTGTCGGCTGGAATGGCGGAGCCGCGATGGAACTCCTCGAACACCGCCTCGCGCTGGTCGTCGGGAATGCCGCAGCCGGTGTCGGCGACATCGATGCGGATGGTATCGCCGCGATGCCTTGTGCCGACAAGCACGCCGCCCGAAGGGGTATAGCGCAGCGCATTGGACAGGATGTTTTGCAGGATGCGGCGCAAGAGCGTGCGGTCCGAACGCACCACGGCGCTGACCGGGCGGAACTTCAGCGCCAGCCCCTTCATCTCGGCCACGGGCAGGAAATCCGACCGCAGCGAGGAAAACAGCGTCTCCAGATTGACATCGCCGATGTCGGGCTGCACCACACCGGCATCGAGCTTGGAAATGTCCAGCAGCGTGCGCAACAGGTCTTCCATGGTCTCCAGCGAGCGCTCGACCTGACGGACAAGTTTCTTGCCCTCGTCGCTGGTCTGCACTTCGGCCAGCGCCGAGACGGAGAGGTGGGCGGCGTTCAGCGGCTGCAGCACGTCATGGCTGGCGGCGGCCAGGAACCTGGTCTTGGACAGGTTTGCCAGTTCGGCGTTTTCCTTGGCGGCGCTGAGGTCGATGTTCGACTGTTCCAGCCGGCGCAAGGTCGAGTGTAGTTCCTCGGTGCGCATGCGCACGCGGTTTTCCAGTGAAATTGCGGTCTGGAACAGCGAGAAGGCGTTGCCCTGCTGGTCCATCGAGCGCTCGACGCGGCTGACCAGAGCGGCGTTGATCTTCTTCAGCCTGTCGACGTCGTTGATGTCCCTGAGCGGCATGCGCTATTCCGCCGCCTGGCGTTCGCCGAAGGCGATGCCGGTGAAGGTTTGGTTCAGATGCATCGAACGGTACTGTTCGCCATAGGTGCCGAAGCCGATGACATTGTTGACCCGGTAGAGCTCCGAAATGTCGCGGAACACCTGGCGGTTGCGGGCGTCGAGCCGGCGCAGCACGCAATCGAAGCCGAGGATCATGTCGATGCCGCCGAGCCGTTGCTCGACGTCGCGCAGTGCGGCGCGCGTCGATTCCACCATGTCCTTGGGCTGGGCGATGGACAGCACGACGCCGTCGTCTATGGCGCAAAAGAAAGACAGGGAACCGTCGGCATGCATCTTCTGGATCGAGCGGCAGTAATATTCGCCGCCCACTTTCACCACCACCGGGTGCGAGGCGAAGCTCATCGGCGTCAGGTTCTGCGCAACGATGCCGACCGAGGCTGCATATTCCTCAGCCGCGTTGGTGGCGTTGAATTCGCGCACGGTGCGGTGGTCCGGATCGGATGCCGTCACCACCAGCTTCTCGTCGGTTGGGATGAAATTGTCGGTCTTGAAGACATGGAACGGGATCTCGGTGGCGATCAGCACAATGATGGCGCTGTCGGACGCAACCTTGCCGTTCGAAATCAGCCTGGTGGTTTCGAATTTCAAATCGTCGCCCGCCGAACCGCCGATCAGCGGGATGTCGTCCAGCCCCCAATGGATGGCCGAGGTTACAGCTTCCTCGGCAAAGGACAGGCCGTCGATGAAGCAGAGCGCGAAGGTGCTTTTGGCATGGCAACTGCCGGTGCGTCCGCGCAGCAACCGCCGCAAGCCCTCGACTTCATCAGTGATCCTGTCCATTCCCGACGAGGAGAGATTGTCGACCATGGTGCTGACCGCCGAAAACGACGCGGAGGGAAAGAGCAGCGCCAGCACATGGCCTTCCTCCAGGCCCTGGGGGGTGATCTCGCCGGCGGTCGAGCAAGCGGCGTAGGCCAGCGTCGGCGCGTGGGTCTTCAGCCCTTGCGAAAGGACGCTCGCGTCAAACAAGCTCTGGGAGAAGAACAGCAGGGCAAAGCCGGCATCGATGGCTGCGGCCTCGACGGCGACCGCCAGGGCGAATGCATCGGCGTCGGGCTCGTCGGTGGTGAGCGCCGACAAACCGGATGCATAGCTCGTCCGTGAACTGGCCAGAGGCTTCCTCCCGATATCCTCCGACGCTTCCTGCGCGCGCCCGTTTTATGTCTCTCGGCGCGCTGGCGTCGAGGGCATTGTTGCCCCCTATTCGCTCTTTGGCAATGGGGCGGACAGGCCCGTGATTTTCGTTTTCTCCATGACCGAAAGTACAATGAGCGCCGTGTGTTTTTTGCGCTTTGTGCAGTGTACCAATAGCGCATGGCCGAGCGCCAAAGCCGCATCGGCAGCATGACTACCAAGGTCATACCCAGGGAGGATGCATGTCGGACGTTTCGTTTGTCGTGAACGGAAAACGGATCAGCGGCGCTGCCGAGGACCGAACGCTTCTGGTTCATTTCCTGCGCGAAAATCTTGGTCTCACCGGAACGCATGTCGGTTGTGACACCTCTCAATGCGGCGCCTGCGTCGTGCATGTCGACGGCAGGGCAGTGAAGTCCTGTTCGATGCTGGCCGTGCAGGCCTCCGGGTCGACCGTGGTGACGATCGAGGGGCTTGCCAATGGCGGCGACCTGCATCCGATGCAGGCCGCGTTCAAGGAACATCATGGGCTGCAATGCGGCTTCTGCACGCCGGGCATGATCATGACGGCGACCGACATGATCGCGCGCCATCCCGAAGGCCTTGACGAGGCGACGGTGCGCGCCGAGCTCGAAGGCAACATCTGCCGCTGCACCGGCTACCACAACATCGTCAAGGCGATCCTCGCCGCATCGCAGACGATGGCGAAGGTGCCGAAGGGCAGGGCGAAACAGGCAGCGTAAGAAAGAAGCGAGTAGTGAATAGTGAATAGCGAGTAGTCGGTTTAGCCGAACCGCTCCGAGCACAATTCCCTACTCACTGTTCACTATTCGCTACTCACTATTCGCTATTCCGGAGGAATTCCTATGGGCATTGAAGGCATCGGCGCTCGGGTCGTGCGCAAGGAAGACAAACGGTTCATCACCGGCGCCGGCCGCTATGTCGACGACATGGTGGTTCCCGGCATGAAGCATGCCGCTTTCGTGCGCAGCCCGCACGCGCATGCTCAGATCAAGAAGATCGACGTCAGACGAGCGCAGGCGATGCCCGGCGTCATCGGCGTCTTGACCGGCAAGGAGCTCAAGGCCGACGGCATCGGCAACCTGATCTGCGGCTGGATGATCCATTCCAAGGACGGCTCGCCGATGAAGATGGGCGCGTGGTCGCCGCTGGCCGTCGACAAGGTGCGCTATGTCGGCGACGCGGTCGTCATCGTGGTGGCGGAAACCAAGGGCCAGGCCCGCGACGCGGCCGAAGCGGTCGAGATCACCTACAAGGAATTGAAGGCGGTGGTCGATGCCACCAAGGCGCTGCAAAAAGGTGCGCCGCAGGTCCATGCCGAAGCCGAGGACAATCTTATCTTCGACTGGGAGATCGGCGATGCCAAGGCGACCGACGCGGCGATCCAGGCGGCGGCCCATGTCACCCGCATGAAGATCGTCAACAACCGGCTGGTTCCCAACGCCATGGAGCCGCGCGCGGCCCTTGGCCATTACGACAAGGCCGAGGACCATTTTACCTGCTGGACGACGTCGCAGAACCCGCATGTCGCGCGGCTAGTGATGAGCGCCTTCTACAATGTCGCGCCGGAAAACAAGCTGCGCGTCATTGCGCCCGATGTCGGCGGCGGCTTCGGCTCGAAGATCTACATCTATCCCGAAGAGATCGTCTGCCTGTGGGCGTCCAAGAAAACCGGCGTCCCGGTCAAATGGGTCGCCGACCGCACCGAAAGCTTCCTCACCGACGCACATGGCCGCGACCATGTCTCGACGGTCGAAATGGCGTTCGACAAGAACAACAAGATCACCGGCTTCAAAGTCGACACCATCGCCAATCTCGGCGCCTACATGTCGCTGTTCTCGTCTTGCGTGCCGACCTATCTCTACGCGACGCTGCTGTCGGGCCAGTACAACATCCCGACGATCCACGCCAATGTGCGCACCGTCTACACCAACACGGCACCCGTCGATGCCTATCGCGGGGCAGGGCGGCCGGAAGCCACGTATCTGCTCGAACGGACAATGGAGACCGCCGCGCGTGAACTTGGGGTCTCTCCGGCGGAGTTGCGGCGCATCAATTTCATCACCGAGTTTCCGCACCAGACGCCGGTCATCATGAACTATGACGCCGGCGACTATGGAGCTTCACTCGATGCGGCGACACAGGCGTCCGACTATGCCGGCTTTGCCAAGCGCAAAGCGGCGGCCGCCAGCCAGGGCAGACTGCGCGGCATCGGCATGAGCTGCTATATCGAGGCCTGCGGCATCGCGCCGTCGGCGGCGGTCGGTTCGCTCGGCGCCGGCGTCGGTCTGTGGGAATCGGCCGAGGTGCGGGTCAATGCCGTCGGCACGATCGAGGTGCTGACCGGCTCGCACAGCCACGGCCAGGGCCATGAGACGACCTTCGCGCAACTCGTCAACCAGCGTTTTGGCGTGCCACTGGACTCGGTCTCGATCGTCCATGGAGATACCGACAAGGTGCAGATGGGTATGGGCACCTACGGCTCGCGCTCGGGCGCGGTCGGCATGTCGGCAATTGCCAAGGCGCTCGACAAGGTCGAGGCCAAGGCCAAGAAAATCGCCGCCCATCTGCTCGAGGCCGACGAGGGCGACATCGTCATCGAGAATGGCGAGGTCAAGGTTGCCGGCACCGACAAGAGCCTGCCCTGGTTCCAGGTGGCGCTTGCCGCCTACACCGCTCACAATCTGCCGGCAGGCATGGAGCCGGGACTGAAGGAAACCGCCTTCTACGATCCGGCGAACTTTACTTTCCCGGCGGGCTGCTACATCTGCGAGGTCGAGATCGATCCGGAAACCGGCACGACCGAGATCGTCCAGTTCGTTGCGGCGGACGATTTCGGCAACATCATCAACCCGATGATCGTCGAAGGCCAGGTCCATGGCGGCATCGCGCAAGGCATCGGCCAGGCGCTGCTGGAAGGCGCGCACTATGACGATAGCGGGCAGCTGCTGACGGCGAGCTACATGGACTACACCATGCCGCGCGCGGACGACCTGCCGTCATTCAAGGTGTCGACCTCGAACACGCCGTGTCCGAGCAATCCGCTTGGCATCAAGGGCTGTGGCGAGGCCGGCGCCATCGGCTCGCCGCCGGCGGTCATCAACGCCATCACCGACGCTTTGGGGATTGTGGACATCGCCATGCCGGCCTCGCCGTCGACGGTGTGGGCGGCGATTAGGGCGAAGAAATGAGTGAGTAGGGAGTAGTGAGTAGGGAATGGGCATTACCGGAGATGACAGCGTCCCTATTCCCTACTCCCTACTCACTACTGCCTAACCACTTCAGGGAGGATCCCATGTACGCAGTCAACTACCACCGCGCCGCCTCGGTCGCCGACGCCGCCAAGCTGGTGAAGAGCGGCGACGCCAGGCTTTTGTCAGGCGGCATGACGCTGATCCCGGCGATGAAGACGCGGCTCGCCGCACCCTCCGACCTGATCGACCTGTCGCGGATCAAGGAACTGCAAGGCGTCAAGGTGTCGGGCAAGACCGTCACCATCGGCGCCGCCACAACCCATTACGACGTCGCCAATGACGAGAAGCTGCGGAAGGCCTGTCCGGCGCTTGCGCACCTTGCGTCGCTGATTGGCGATCCGGCGGTGCGCCACAAGGGCACGATCGGCGGCTCGGTCGCCAACAACGACCCAGCCGCCGATTATCCGGCGGCGCTCTTGGCGCTGGGCGCCACCATCGTCACCAACAAGCGCGAGATTTCAGCCGCGAAATTCTTCACCGGCCTGTTCGAAACGGCGCTGAAAGAAGGCGAGATCATCACCGCGGTGAGTTTTACCGCGCCGGCCAAGGCTGCTTACGAAAAATTCCGCAACCCGGCCTCGCGCTATGCGATTGTCGGCGTGTTCGTGGCCAAGGGCAAGGACGGGGTCAGCGTTGCCGTTACCGGTGCCGGCGATGACGGCGTGTTCCGCTCGAAGGAGATCGAAGCCGCACTGGCGAAAAATTTTGCCGCATCGGCGCTCGACGGCGTGAAAGTGCCGGCGAAGAATTTGATGACCGACCTCCACGCTTCGGCCGAATACCGTGCCAATTTGATCGCCGTGATGGCCAAGCGCGCGGTGGCGGCAGCCAACGCCTGACATCATAAAGCTACTGACATGGAAAGGGGCCATCGCGGCCCCTTTGTTCGTCTGCGGCGGGCTGTAACTGCCCAGTCCTTGCGGGTTCGCTGCCACGCGCAAATCCGTTGTTTCAGGTAATTCCCGTGCAAGAACAGGCGCATACTTCCCAAGGGACTGCCCAGCCCCATTCTCGCACTTGCACAATCTGATATTGCACTGCAATATGTATAGCTTGGCGGAACACGGGGTGGATTCTGCGCGCGGCGGTGTGAGCTGCGCCAAGATCTTGGGTCGTAGAGGATCGGCATGGCCGACATCTCCGCAGCGTCTGTTGCCCTGCCGCGGGCCACAGCCGACAAAGCAGCCAGAGCAAGACTGGCCTATCTCGATGGCTGGCGCGGGCTTTCGATCGCACTGGTGCTGATCGGCCATTTCTTCCCCGTTCCCGGGATCAATCTCGGCGTGCTCGGCGTCGAGTTCTTCTTCGTGCTCTCAGGCCGGCTGATGGGCGAGATACTGTTCATCGAACGCTTTCCGCTGAAAAAATTCTTCAAGCGCCGCTTTTCGCGCATCTATCCCGCGCTGCTGGTGTTCGTGACATCAGCCATGATCGGGCTCTCCGGCACCTTTATCGGCTTCAAATGGAAGGCGGCGCTGACGGCGCTGACATTCACCTACAACTATGCCGGAATTCTCATCACCCGCGCCGGCGCGCTCGACCACATCTGGTCGCTATGCGTGGAAGAGCATGCCTACATCATCCTGGCGCTGATCAGCGTGGTGGTGACCGGGCGGGGTAATGTCGTTCGGCTGCTGGTGACGCTGTCGCTGCTGGCGATGGCCAATGGCGCCATTTCGTACTGGGCACTCGGCATGGATTACGAGCACAGCTATTGGCGCACCGATGTGCATATCGCCTCGATCCTGCTGTCGGCATCGATCTGCCTGCTCAAGCACGATGACCGGCTGCCGGCATTCCTGAAGAGCCCCTATGTCAGCCTCGTGTCGGCGGCGGCGGCTATATTGCTGTTCCTCGATCCGGTGCCGACGCCGATCCATTACCTACTGGCGGTGCCGTTGCTGGCGCTTGCCGTCAATACGCTGGACACCAGCAGCCGGCACCTGACCGGCCTGCTATCGTCCAGGCCGATGGTGATGATCGGGCTGTGGTCATACTCGCTCTATCTCTGGCAACAGCCCTTCTACAAATTCGTCGCCGAGCAGGGCAGTGCGCCGATCCCGATGCTGGCGGCTGTCTTCGCCTGTGCACTATGCAGCTACTATCTGGTCGAGAAGCCCGCGCGGGCCTGGCTGAACCGGAATTGGTGAGGGCTACGGACTCCTAATCTTATGCCGCCGTGGCGATCTGCTTGCCGATCATCAGCCAGCGACCCATCAGCCGGCGATCTCCTTGAGGTAGTAGCGCACCGCCTTCTTGTCGCCATGGATCACCGCGTCACCGACCTCGGCAAAGCCAAGCGCCGCATGGAAGGCGTCCGAAGCCGGATTGGGCGGTTCGACAATGACCTCGCAGGTGACGATGCTGTGGCCCGCGCGGGCGACTTCCCCGAACAGATCCTCGTAGAGCCGGCGGGCATGGCCGCGGCCGCGCGCTTGCGCCGCGACGACGACGCGGTCGACATAGACGAAGCGTGGATAGCGCTCGCGGAACCAGAGGAAATTCGGGCTGTCGTAGGCCGCATTCTGGTCGAACGTCATGATGAAGGCTTCGAGCGCGCCGATGCGCCTGATGTAAAACGCTTCGCCAAGCAGGAAGGACAGCCGTTCCGGCTCGAGCCATGACAGTTCGGCGGCGTGCTCATTGTTGAGCGCGAGGATGGCGGCTTCGTCCTGAGGCAGGACGCGGCTGATCGGCGATGGCCGCCCAGTCACGGCTTTGCTCATCATGCTCTGGCCGCCGCAATCGTCGCCGCAACCAGCGCCCCATCGGTGACTGTGGTGCGATACTCGCGGTCGAGATCGGTGCCCCCCATGCCGACTTGCGGGTTGCGGTAGGCCATGGCGCTCGGTACGTCCTTGAGCGCGGCGAAATGCATTTCCGTCAGCCCGGTTGATGCCAGCACCCCGGCGATGTTTTCGGGGTCCAGCGCGCCGCAGCCGAGGATGATGATGCGGCCGTCGGCCTGGCGGACGAGATCCGCCAACAGGCCGGCGCCTTCCACCGCGGTGTCCCTCTGGCCGCTGGTCAGCACGCGGCCGACCTTGCAGCGGATCAGCGCTTCCAGCGCCTCGGCTGGGTCGCGCGTCATGTCGAAGGCGCGGTGGCAGGTGACGGCGAGCGGACCGGCGGCATCGACCAGCGCGCCCATGCGGGTTTCATCGATGGTGCCGTCGGCATTGAGGCAACCGACGACGACACCGGCGACGCCGAGGTCACGAAGCGCTGCGACATCGGCGAGCATCGAGCTGTATTCGGCCTCGCTGTAGAGGAAATCGCCGCCGCGCGGCCGCACGATGACATGGAAGGGAATGGTCGCGCTCTCGAGTGCGGCGCGCACCGTGCCGAGGCTGGGCGTGATGCCGCCTTCGACCAGGCTGGCGCAGAGCTCGACCCGGTCGGCGCCGGCGGCCTGCGCGGCCAGCAGTCCATCGATGCCTTCGACGCAGATTTCGATCAGGGGGCGAGCATTTCCTGCCAAGGGGCGATCCTTCATGATTGCATGACGGCCAGCCCTAGCATCGGCTCGGTTGGTGGGGAAGCCGGAACAGCCAGTCGCTGCTTGGGCCAGCCCGGCAACCCTGCCTAGGTCCGTAGCGAGAGATCTATTGTTTCTGCAGCGCCGTGTTCTTGGCGCCTTGTTCGACCTGGTCGATGACCAGCAGCTTGACCGGGGCGTCGCCGATGTTGGTGGCCTGGTGCCATTGGCCGATCATCTCGATGATGAAATCGCCCGTCTTGTAGGTGTTGCTGTTGCCGGTCTCGACATTCGTCACTTTGAGTGTCCCGGCCTCGACATAGGCGTAGCGGGCAAACGGGTGCTTGTGCACCGGCAGAGTGGCGCCGACCGCAATGTCATAGGTTGAAACCAGGACCTGGACATTTTTCTGCGGCAGCACGATCGGCTGACCGGACGCCGTCTGGCTGCGATCCGCAAGCGGTGTGACGACAACCGGCGGGATGGTACTGTCCAGCGCCCGAGCGGGGTTTGCAAATAGCGCTGCCGCGAACAGCAGCATCGATGCCAGGATCTTTCGCATGGTTCCTCCAGGTTTTACCGCCACCGCGCGGCGCGACGCCAAAGTTCTAACTCTCGTCAGTTACTGGAGACACAACGTCATCCGCCGGTGCCGTCGTCCATCACCGTATTCGTGAGCGCTTCATAGATGTTGCTGCATACCTGAGACCGCGGACAGTGTTTTACGATGAATGCCGGCACGACAGTCAGTGCGGCGGCGATCAGGATTTGCAGGAAGAGAGGAGCAGGCTCGAAGCGTTTGCCAAGCAAGGCTCGGCAAGCGAAGTAGAGACTTTGAGCCAGGCATGGCCAGACAAGGACATGCAACAGCGTGCTCGTTGCTCGGGCATAGGGCGTTATGTATCCGTCGGGAACGCCGACCATGCCGAGGTCGACGAGCCACTGCAGAGCCAGAACGCAGGACAGGCATGCCCACAGAAAGAGCGCCACGCGGATGGCCAGGATTTTGCTGCGATCAACGCTCATATACAATCGAAGCACAACTGCGTGCTGCCTTCCAGAGCGGCTGCTGCGTGGCTTGGAGTATCGCCTATTTCAGAGTGCGCAGCGTGATCGAATAGCGGTGCCCGGCGACCGGCGGAATGCTGTGCTCCCACTCGTGGCGCGCCGGACCGTCCATGAGATAGAGGGACCTCGGTTCGACCTCGATCGTCTCGCGATCCCATTTCGAGCCGTTTTTGCGGCGCAGCCGAAAGCTGCAGGGCGCCAGCAGCGAGACGCCGGCGACGAGATCGAAATGCGGCTTGTCGCGATGCCAACCTATGCCCGCGCCCGGCCGATACTCGTTGATCAGCACCTGCGCGAACTCTGTGGCGGACCGGCCGGCAAAGTCCGCGACCTTGTCGCGGAGCGGCAGCAGGAATTGAGGTATGGGCGGCGCTTCGACGACCTGGCGCCGGTCGTAGTCGTAGCGCAGGCCGAAACCGGCCACTTGCCGGTTGGCAAGATGGCCGTGGAAATCGAAGGGCTTGAAGGACAGTTCATTGAGGTGACGGACCAGTTCCGCCTCTTCATCCGTTGTGATCAGGCCCGGCCGGTAGGAAAATCCTTCCGGCAGCGTGTCGGCCGCGCCGAAGAGATCGCCCTGGCTGGCATACGCTGTTGTACTGGATTTCGTCTGTGACATCTGACGGAGAGATAGGAAGCCTCGCGGCCCGGGCAAGATTTTCGGCGTTGTGGTGCGCCTCCCTGACGGAACCTCCGCATCGTTGCGGCATTACGCATGCTCG
Source organism: Mesorhizobium sp. M0037 (assembly GCF_040323635.1). NCBI lineage: Bacteria > Pseudomonadati > Pseudomonadota > Alphaproteobacteria > Hyphomicrobiales > Phyllobacteriaceae > Mesorhizobium > Mesorhizobium sp. M0037. The sequence continues at coordinate 74,806 of NZ_JAMYVB010000014.1, forward strand.
AAGCAGGATTTGGGGCGAAAGATTTGGGGACGAAGCAGGATTTTCGACATGCCGTCCACTGCCATTCGCAACACCCACTACGACCCGTCGACGAAAATCCTCTCGGTCTGGTTCGTCCCGAGCGGAGCCCGCTACGACTATGAAGAGGTCGAACCCGAGACCTATGCGGCGTTCCGCGCCGCCTTCTCGAAGGGGCAATTTTTCAACGAGTTCATACGCGATCGCTACCGGTTTCACCTGGTTGAAGAAGGGCGCCGGCGCGTGACTGGATCCTGAAGGCGCTACCAGGAGTCGCAGCGCAGGGATAGTTTTCGGGCTGAGAAGACCAGGGACCCAGGCAGCTATAGGCCCGCCAAGTGCGAGTGGAATGCCAAACGGGCGCCCGTGTAGCCGCTCATCAAAGCCCTGTTCAACTCCTCAATTCGTGGTAAGGTGATTATACCAGTTGATAACATGACGATGGGCGCGACCGTCGTTCAAAATCGGGAGTAGGGATTACATGACGACGATTGCGCTACTCGGTGCCGGCGGCAAAATGGGTTACCGCCTGTCGACCAATTTTCGCGGATCGCTCTACACGGTACGCCATGTCGAGGTGAGCGAGGCCGGCCGCGAGCGGCTGAAGACCGGACTGGGCTTTGACGCGGTCAGTGCCGATGCGGCGCTGGACGGGGCGGACATCGTCATCCTGGCCGTTCCCGACACGCATATCGGCAAGGTGGCGGCTGATATCGAGAGCAAACTGGCGCCGGGCACAATGGTGATAGTGCTCGATGCGGCCGCACCCTTCGCCGGCCATCTGCCCAACCGGCCGGACCTGACCTATTTCGTCACCCATCCCTGTCATCCGCCGATCTTCAACGACGAGACCGACATGGCGGCCAAGAAGGACTATTTTGGCGGCGTCAAGGCCAAGCAGCATATGGTCAGCGCGCTGATGCAGGGACCGGAAGCGGATTACGCCAAGGGCGAGGCGGTCGCGAAAATCATCTGGGCGCCGGTCATGCGCTCGCACCGTGTCACTGTCGAACAGATGGCGCTGCTGGAGCCCGGTCTATCGGAGACGGTGTGCGCGTCACTGCTTGTCGTCATGAAGGAAGCCGTCGACGAGGTCGTCGCGCGTGGCGTCGACCAACAGGCGGCGCTCGACTTCCTGCTCGGCCACATGAACGTGCTCGGCGCCGTGATTTTCGGCGAGACCAAGGGCGTATTCTCGGATGCCTGCAACAAGGCGATCGAATTCGGCAAGCCGGTGCTGATGCGCGACGACTGGAAGCGGGTGTTCGAGCCGGAAGAGATCGCCGCGAGCATTCGGCGCATTACCTGAGACAGGCCGAGTCGGGCGCTTGCCGGAGCGCCTCGATGGCTCGACACACCCGCCATGACGAACAGATGTTTTGCTCAGTGCGAACATGTCACCTCAATTAGTGATTGACTCATCATACCAGTTGGCTTAGCTGTTGATGGCTTGGGCAAGGGTTCGCGGGAAGTACGAAGCCTGGGCGAGTGGAGGGACGGCGGGGGAGCAGCGATCGTTTGGGAAGCCGGCACCGGCATTCAGCCTGAACCGATCGGGCGGCCCGCGTTGCGCGATGAATTCGAATGCAGAGGCCTTGATTTATCAAGGCAATTTTTCAAACGGGAGGACATCATGAAACTCACACGCAGAATGACACTTGCGGCGTTCGCCGGCATGCTGGCGCTTGGCACGGCGGTACCCGCCTATGCGGCCGACCTCATTGCCATCATCACGCCCTCGCACGACAATCCGTTCTTCAAGGCGGAAGCCGTCGGCGCCGAAGCCAAGGCCAAGGAACTCGGCTACGAAGCGCTTGTGCTCGTCCATGACGACGACGCCAACAAGCAATCCGAATTGATCGATACGGCGATCGGTCGCGGCGCCAAGGCGATCATCCTCGACAATGCCGGCGCCGACGCCACTGTCGCTGCCGTGCAGAAGGCCAAGGACGCGGGCGTGCCGTCGTTCCTGATCGATCGCGAGATCAACGCCACCGGCGTCGCCGTGGCTCAGATCGTCTCCAACAACTACCAGGGCGCCCAGCTCGGCGCGCAGGAGTTCGTCAAGCTGATGGGCGAGAAGGGCAATTTCGTCGAGCTGGTCGGCAAGGAATCCGACACCAATGCCGGCATTCGCTCGAAGGGCTATCATGACGTCATCGACGATTATCCGGATCTGAAGATGGTCGCCCAGCAATCGGCCAACTGGAGCCAGACGGAAGCCTATTCCAAGATGGAATCGATCCTGCAGGCCAACCCTGACATCAAGGGCGTCATCTCCGGCAATGACACGATGGCGATGGGCGCCTATGCGGCGCTGGTCGCGGCAAACCGCAAGGACGTCATCGTCGTCGGCTTCGACGGATCGAACGACGTGCGCGACTCCATCACCGCGGGCGGCATCAAGGCAACCGTCCTGCAGCCGGCCTATGCGCAGGCGCAGATGGCGGTCGAGCAGGCCAACGACTTCATCAAGAACAAGAAGTCGCCGGCCAAGGAAAAGCAGCTGATGGACTGCGTTCTGGTCAATGGCGACAATGCTGCCAAGCTGGAAACGTTTGCGCTGACCAACTGAGCCGGCGTGACATGAACAGCGAGGGGCTACCCAAGGGTCGTCCCTCGTCGCCCCTTTCCGTGGGTATTGATCACATGCTCAACAAGCCATCATGCTGAACAACAAGCCGATCTGGCCGATCCTTGCCGTGATACTCGGCATCAGCTTGACCGCCTGCAAGATCCTCCCGACCCCTTCGGGGGACAGCGGCAATGCCGCCGTCTTCAATCCGGACAAGATGGTCGAGGAGATCTGGGCCGCGAAGGTCGTGCCTTACCTCCAGCAGAAGGCCGGGCCGTTTGCCGAGGTCCACGCTCTGGCGAAAACCGATCCTGCTTCCGCTGGCGCCAAATATGGCAATCCGAACAAGCAGGCGAATTCGCCATGGACCTTCGCGGTTCGCGCCGAGGGCAAGATCATCGCAGCCAACACGGCGTCACGCGCGGCAACGATGGATATCGATGTCGACGGCGACGGCAAGGCCGATGCGCGTGTGCAAATCGGACCGGCGATGCGGGGAACCGCGCTGCGCGACAGTCTCGATTTCATCCAGTTCAACGATTTTACCAACCAGATCGACTTCGCCCAGTTCGGCAAGGCGTTCAACGCCTATGCCGTCAAGGCCGTGCTTGCCAAACTGCCGCGTGACGCGCTGGAAGGCCGGACCGCCAAGGTTCTCGGCGCCTATACGCTCGAGAGCGGCCAGGACCTGCCGCTGGTGACGCCGGCGGAGGCAGAGATCGGGCCGAAGCCATGAGTGCCGCCGCCGCTCACGATGTCATCCTGAAGCTGGAAGACGTCTCGAAGGTCTATTCCGGCACCGTCGCGGTCAAGCGCGCGAATTTCGAGGTACGCAAGGGGGCGGTCAATGTGCTGGTCGGCGAAAACGGCGCCGGCAAATCGACGCTGATGAAGATTATCGCCGGCGTCGAACAGCCGACGCTCGGCCGGATCCTCCTGGAAAGGGAGGAGGTCTCCTTCTCGTCCTCGGGCGACGCGGTGAACCGCGGCATCGGCATGGTGTTCCAGGAGCTGAACCTGTTTGGCAATATGACCGTCGCCGAGAACATCTTCGCCACGCGCGAGATCACCAACCGGTTCCGCAAGATCGACCGCAAGGAACAGGAGCGTCGCGCGGCGCAATTTCTCGAACGGCTGCAGGCCGGGATAAGGCCGGACATGCTGGTCGAGGATCTGCGCATCGGCCAGCAGCAGCTGGTCGAGATCGCCAAGGCGGTCTCGCTCGATGCACGCATCCTGATCATGGACGAGCCGACCTCGGCGCTGAGTGCGGCGGAAGTCGAGATCCTGTTCAAGGTGATCGCCGACCTCAAGGCGCGCGGCGTGGCCATCGTCTATATCTCGCACCGGCTGGAAGAGCTGATCCGCATCGGCGACTACATCACCGTGCTGCGCGATGGACACATCACCGGCCAGGAAGAGATGAAAAACGTCGACACGCGGTGGATCGTGCGGCAGATGATCGGCTCCGACGCCAAGGATTTCGCCAAGGCCGACGGCCATTTTCCCGGCGAAGAGATATTCCGCGCCGAGGACATCTGCCTGCCGCGCGCCACCGGCGGGCTGGCGGTCGATCACGTCTCGCTGTCGCTGCGCGCCGGCGAGATCCTCGGCATATACGGCCTGATGGGCGCCGGGCGGAGCGAGCTGTTCGACTGCATCATGGGCCGCCATGGCCAGGCTACCGGCGCAATCTTCATCGCCGGCAAAAAGGTCAAGGAGCGCGACACGACGCGGCGTATCCGGCGCGGGCTGGCGCTGATCCCCGAAGACCGCCAGCGCGAAGGGCTGGTGTCGATCCTCTCCGTCGCCAGCAATCTGACGCTGGCCAGCCTGTCGCGCTTTGTCCGCCTGTTCCACATCAGTGGCGGCCAGGAGAAGCAGGCGGTGACGCAGATGGTGCGGGAACTGGCGATCAAAGTCGCCGACCCGGCGCAGGAGGTCTCATCGCTGTCAGGCGGCAACCAGCAAAAGGTGGTGATCGGCAAGGCGCTGCTCACCGGGCCTAAGGTGCTGCTGATGGACGAGCCCAGCCGCGGTATCGATGTCGGCGCCAAGGCCGACGTCTTCCGCACCATGCGCAAACTGTCGCGCGACGGGCTGGGCATTCTGTTCGCCACCTCGGATCTCGATGAGGTGATGGCGCTGTCCGACCGCATCGCGGTGATGAGCAATGGAAAACTGACGGGCATGTTCGATCGCGCCGAGGCGACGGAGGCAGCCCTTGTCGCCGCCTCGGCACTTGGCCACGGACCGGCCCCGCACACGGAGAACCCATGACTGACATCCCGGCCAAGGCGGCTGTCTCCTCCGTTTCGAGCGGCTCGCTGCTGCTGACGCTGATGAAGGCGAGGACCTTCATCGCGCTGATCGCCGTCTTGATCTTCTTCTCGATCGCGGCGCCGAATTTCCTGTCGACAGCCAATCTGATCCTGATGTCGAAACATGTGGCGCTGAACGCCTTCCTCGCCATGGGCATGACCTTCGTCATCATCACCGGCGGCATCGATCTCTCAGTCGGCTCGATCGTCGGCCTGTGCGGCATGGTCGCCGGCTACCTCGTGCTGAACGGCATCGACCTGCAATTCGGCTACACCGTCTATTTCAACGTCGTCGAGATCGCGCTGATCACGCTGGCGGTCGGCATATTGATCGGCGCCGTCAACGGATTGCTGATCACCAGGTTGAATGTAGCGCCGTTCATCGCCACGCTCGGCGTGCTCTATGTCGCGCGCGGCCTGGCGTTGCTGTCGTCGGACGGCCGCACCTTCCCCAACCTCGTCGGCAAGCCGGAGCTTGGCACCACCGGGTTTGGTTTCCTCGGCGCCGGGCGGCTGCTCGGCCTGCCGGTGGCGATCTGGACACTGATCGTCGTTGCGCTGGCGGCGGCCTACCTCGCCAAATACACCCCGCTCGGCCGCCACATCTTCGCCGTCGGCGGCAATGAACGGGCGTCGCGAATTTCGGGCGTTCGTGTCAACATGGTGAAAATATTCGTCTACATGTTCTCCGGCTTCTGCGCGGCGATCGTCGGCCTGATCATCTCGTCCGAACTGATGGCCTCGCACCCGGCAACAGGCGAAAGTTTCGAGCTCAACGCCATTGCGGCGGCGGTGCTCGGCGGCACCTCGATGTCGGGTGGGCGCGGCACGATCGGCGGCACCATTGTCGGCGCCTTCGTCATCGGCATTCTTTCGGACGGGTTGGTGATGATGGGCGTGAGTTCCTTCTGGCAGATGGTGATCAAGGGCCTTGTCATCATCGTCGCCGTCGTCGTCGACCAGGCGCAGCGCCGGCTGCAGAGCCGGGTGACGTTGATGCAGATGGCAAAGGCAGGCTGAGCATGGCGGAGTTGCGGGGAGGGCTCATCGGCTGCGGCTTCTTTGCCATCAACCAGATGCATGCCTGGCGCGACATTGAAGGCGCCGCGATGGTCGCCATTTGCGACCGCGACCCGGAGCGGCTGCGCATCATCGGCGACCAGTTCGGCATTGCGAAGCGCTACACCGACGCGGCAGAGATGTTTGCAAGCGAAAGCCTCGACTTCGTCGATATCGCCACTACCGTTCCCAGCCATCGTCCGCTGGTCGAGATGGCGGCGCTGCACCGTGTGCCGGTGATTTGCCAAAAGCCGTTCGCGCCGACGCTTGCCGACGCCAAGGCGATGGTGAGGGCCTGCGTGGAAGCCGGCGTACCGCTGATGGTGCATGAGAATTTTCGCTGGCAGTCGGCGATCCAGGCGGTGCGTGCCGTGCTCGACAGCGGCGAGATCGGCACGCCGTTCTTCGGGCGCATCTCCTTCCGCTCTGCCTATGACGTGTTTTCCGGCCAGCCCTATCTCGCCAAGGGAAAGCGCTTCATCATCGAGGACCTCGGTATCCACAGTCTCGACATCGCCCGTTTTCTACTGGGCGACGTGTCGACGATCACGACGCGAACGGCGCGCATCAACCCCGATATCGCCGGCGAGGACGTCGTAACGATGCTGATGGATCACAAGAGCGGCGCCACCTCAGTCGTCGACTGCAGCTACGCGACGAAGCTTGCCGTGGAGCCGTTTCCCGAAACGCTTATCGAGATCGACGGCAGCGACGGCACAATCCGCCTGGCGCAGGGATATCGGCTCACCGTGACCGGCAGGCGCGGCACGAAGATCACCGACGTTTCGCCGCCCGTACTCGCCTGGGCATCGCGCCCATGGCACAACATCCAGGAGAGTGTCGTCGCCATCCAGCAGCACTGGGTCGACTGCCTGGCAGAGGGAACCGAGCCGGCGACCTCGGGCGCCGACAATCTCAAGACATTCGCGCTGGTCGAGGCGGCCTATCTGGGCGCCGCGAGCCACGAACCTGTCCACCTGGATGGCTTGCTGACATGACAGCCGACGCCTTCCTCCTATACGGCGCACGCGTGGTCGAGGCCGAGCCGGTCAGGCTGAGTGCGGGCCTGCTCAGCGCCGACTTCGTCAACGGCAATCTGCGCACCATCCGTTACGGCGGCATCGAAGTGCTGCGCGCCATCGCCTACATCGTGCGCGACCGCGACTGGGGCACTTACGAGCCTGAACTGACCGACCTTGCCGTCGATTAGGACGCCGACAGCTTCTCCGTCAGCTACTCCGCAAGTTGCTTAGCGCCGGGCGGAAGCCGGCTCGACCTTCGCGCTACGATCAAGGGCTCCGCCAACGGTCACCTGGTCTTCGACGTCAGCGCGGTCCCTGAAAGCGATTTCGAGACCAATCGCTGCGGCTTCTGCATCCTGCATCCGATCGCCGGCCTCTCCGGAAGCCCGGTGACGGTCGAGCATACGGACGGCAGCTTGGTGGCGGCGAAGCTGCCGCTGTTGATCGATCCCTGGCAGCCTTTCAAGGATTTGCGCTCGATCACCCATGAAGTCCGGCCGGGCATCACTGCCGAATGCCGGATGGAAGGCGACACTTTCGAGATGGAGGACCAGCGCAACTGGTCGGACGCGTCATACAAGACCTATGTGCGGCCGCTGGCGCTGCCATGGCCCTATGTGCTGCCGGCCGGCCAAACTGTAAGCCAGACGGTCAGCCTTCGCATCACCGGCGAGGGGGGAATGCCGGCCGCAGCATCTGCCGCCGAACCGGTCAGCGTCGAACTCGGCGAGACCGGGCAGAGGCTGCCGGATCTCGGCGTGATCATCTACCCGGATGAGGTCGAAGCAGCGCTCGCAAATCTTTCGACATTGACCGAGCTCGGCCCGCAGCAACTTGTCTTCCACTACGATCCGACGCGCGGCCACGGTCTCGAAGCATTGCAGTCTTATGCAAGGCTCACCGCCGCCTATCCGGTGCAGACGACGCTGGAATGCGTCGTTGCCTGCGCGGGCGACCTCGATGCCGAGCTGTCAGGCGTTGCCGACATGGTGCGTCAAGCCGGGTTGAAGCTTTCGGCCATTGCCGTCTCGCCTTCGGTTGACCGGCAGTCGACACCGCCGGGCAGCGCGTGGCCGGACTGTCCGCCGCTCGAAGACGTCTATGCCGCGGCCCGTCGCGCCTTTCCCGATATCCGGCTCGGCGGCGGCATGTTCAGCTATTTCACCGAGCTCAACCGCAAGCGCGTGCCGGGGGGCCTGCTCGATTTCGTCACTCACTGCACGTGCCCGATCGTGCACGCTGCCGACGATCTCAGCGTCATGCAGTCGCTGGAGGCGCTGCCCTTCATCACCCCGTCGACGCGGGCGATCTTCGGGGCAAAGCCCTACCGCATCGGTCCGTCGACGATCGCCATGCGCCAGAACCCCTATGGCGGCGCGACGAAGGGCAATCCCGGGGGACAGCGCATCGCCATGGCCGATCGCGACCCTCGTCATGCCGGCCTGTTCGCTGCCGCATGGACGATCGGCTATGCCGCGCGCGTGGCGCCGGCTGGGCTGGAACTGCTCACGCTCTCCGGCTTCGCCGGGCCGTTCGGCGTGCTGGCAGCATCCGGCGAACCCGTCGCGGAAGGATCGCCCCGGCCGATCTTCGATGCCATCAAGGGGCTTTGCGAAATGGCCGGCCTTGCGTATGTGGCGGCAAGGACGAGCGATCAGACCAAGGTGCTGGCGCTGGCCGGCCGCTCCGCTTCGGGCAAGACCTTCGCGTGGCTGGCGAACCTGACAGCGAACGACGTGACGGTCGACATCTCAGCGTTTGGCCGAGGCCAACTGGTGATGGCGCCCTATGCGATTGCCCGGTTCGGCTGAACTATTTTTCGGTATTCATCACATAGAGCGCGCGCGAGCGCTCGAGATGCTTGATCATCGCCTTCTCGGCGCCGTCGGCATCCTTCTTCTCGATGCGGCCGATGATCTCTTCATGCTCGGTCAGCGTGAACTGTTCCTTGCCGGTCCAGATCAGCATTTCGGTATGATATTCCTTCAGCCAACCGAGCATCGCCTCGCTGACGGCGATATAGATCGGGTTGCCTGAAATGGCCGCGATCTGGGTGTGAAACTTCATGTCGGCTGAAATGAAAGCCTCGGAATCGCCGCGAAAGCCACGCTGTTCGGCAATTGTGGCCCGCAGTTGCTCAACGTCCTCGGCAGTGGCGTTTTCGGCGGCTTCCCTGACCATACCGCGCTCGAAGAAGATGCGCGCCGTTTTCAGGTGTTCCAACGTGTCCTTCGACGACGACAGGATGATCTTGGCTGCGCCATCGACCTGCTTGATGATCGACTTGGCGGTCAGCTGCAGCACCTTGGCGCGTTCCCCATGCGAGATCGCGACGAGGCCCATATTGCTCAGCGCCTGCATCGCCTCGCGGATCGCGGGACGGCCGACCTCGAAGCGCTCCATCAACTCGCGCTCCGACGGCATGTCGTCGCCCGGCGTCAATTCTCCGCTGGTGATCAGGCGCTTCAGCCGCAAAAACACTTCGTCGGAAAGTTTGCGCCGGATGATCGGCTCCGAACGGTTCATCGTCGCGAATCACTCCCTTGACCTGTCTCTATCTAGCATTGCCACAGCCATTCCCGGAATGGCCGTCGCCCCGATCGGCCATAGCCGCAAGACAGGATATTGCTTGCAAAGCTTATGTACTCATTATACCAGATTCTGACGATCAAGGAACTCATTTCGAACCTCCGCGGCCTCAGACAACGAACCATGATCACGCTCACCTACCGCATCGAAACGTCAGGTAGCATCGAGGCGCTGGCGACCAAGATCGCCAGCGACCAGTCGACTGGAACCTTCGTCGCGCTGCCCGGCGAAACCGAGGAACTAAAGGCCCGGGTGGCCGCGCGCGTCCTGGCCATCCGGCACCTGCCGGACGCACTTCGCCCCTCCATTCCCGAGGCCGGTAACGGGCCGTTCAAGCGCGCGGATGTCGACATCGCCTTTCCATTCGATGCCATCGGCCACGACCTGTCGGCTCTGATGACCATTGCCATCGGCGGCGCCTATTCGATCAAGGGCCTGTCCGGCATTCGCGTTGTCGACATGAAGCTGCCGGAGCAATTCCGCGGCGCGCATCCAGGGCCGCAATTCGGCGTCGCCGGCAGCCGCAGGCTGACAGGTGTCACGGACCGACCGATTATCGGCACCATCGTCAAGCCGGCGCTGGGGCTTCGGCCACACGAGACCGCCGCAATGGTGGGGGAGCTGATCGCCGCCGGCGTCGATTTCATCAAGGACGACGAGAAGCTGATGAGCCCGGCCTATTCGCCGCTGGCGGAGCGGGTGAAGGCAATCATGCCGCTGATCCTCGACCACGAGCAGAGGACCGGCAAGAAGGTGATGTATGCCTTCGGCATCTCGCATGCCGACCCGGACGAGATGATGCGCAACCACGATCTGGTGGCCAAGGCGGGCGGCAATTGCGCGGTGGTCAACATCAATTCGATAGGCTTCGGTGGCATGGCGTTTCTTAGAAAACGCTCCAGCCTGGTGCTGCATGCCCATCGCAACGGCTGGGACATTCTTACTCGCCATCCCGGCCTCGGCATGGACTTCAAGGTCTGGCAACAGTTCTGGCGGCTGCTCGGCGTCGACCAGTTCCAGATCAACGGCATCCAATCGAAATACTGGGAGCCGGACGCGTCTTTCGTCGAGTCCTTCAGGGCGGTGACGACGCCGATTTTTGCGCCTGAGGATTGCGCCTTGCCTGTGGCGGGCTCCGGCCAATGGGGCGGGCAAGCGCCCGAGACCTATGAACGGACCGGCCGCACGGTCGATCTGCTCTATCTGTGCGGCGGCGGCATCGTCAGCCATCCGGATGGACCGGGCGCCGGGGTGCGTGCCGTGCAGCAAGCCTGGCAGGCGGCGGTCGACGGCATTCCGCTGGCGGAATTCGCCTTGAGCCATCCCGAACTGGCGCGGTCGATCGAAAAGTTCGGCGACGGCAAAGCGGCCTGAAGCAATGCAAGACCTGCTTCTCAGCTATTATGGCGACGACCTCACCGGCTCGACCGACGTCATGGAAGCGCTCGAACTCGGCGGCGTGCCGACCGCGCTATTTATGAGCCAGCCGGACGCGGCCATACTTGCGCAGTTCAGCCACTGCCGCGCCATTGGATTGGCCGGCACCAGCCGCAGCGAGACGCCACAATGGATGGACACGCATCTGAGCGATGCCTTCGCTTGGCTGAAGACGCTGAATGCCGCGATCTGTCACTACAAGGTCTGCTCGACCTTCGATTCCAGCCCGGCGATCGGCAGCATCGGCCGGGCGATCGAGATCGGCCGCTCGGTCTTCGCGCAGGACAGCGTGCCGCTGCTGGTCGGGGCGCCGCAACTCAAGCGTTACACTGCCTTCGGTCATCTATTCGCGGCCTATCGTGAAAAGTATTTCCGCATCGACCGCCATCCGGTGATGAGCCGCCACCCGACGACGCCGATGGATGAATCCGACCTGCTGATCCATCTGTCGCGGCAGACGGAGCTCACGTCGGGGCTGGTCGATCTCGCGACGTTGCAGTCGGCGTCGCGCTCGGAAGCCTTCGACCGCTTGATCGCAAAGGGCACCGACATCGTACTTGTCGATGTCGACAGCCTCGAGACGCAGGCGCTTGCCGGCAAGGAGATATGGCGCGCCCGCAAGCCGGGCGGTTCGTTCGTCGTCGGCTCGTCGGGGATCGAATATGCGCTGCTGGCCGAATGGGTGTCGAACGGGACAGTCAGAGCTGAACCAGAATTTTCGCCGCCGGGTGCCGCCGACCGGATCGCGGTCGTCTCGGGCAGTTGTTCGTCGACGACCGAACGACAGATCCGTCACGCTTTGACTGACGGCTTCGACGGCATCGAGGTCGATCCCGTCGAACTGGTCTCCGAAGCTTCCGGAGATGCGATCGCACGCGCAGCAGCAGCCGGTCGCGCCAGCCTGGAAGGCGGACGCAGCGTCGTTCTCTACACGGCCCTTGGACCCACGGCCGACAGGGGGGGCGAAATCGACCGCCAGGAAGGCGCCCGCCACAAGCTCGGGCGGGGCCTCGGCGAACTGCTTCGCGCGCTGACCATCGAGCAGAAGTTGCAGCGCGTGGTCGTTGCCGGCGGCGATACGTCGAGCCACGCGCTCGGCCAGATGGGTGTCGATGCGCTGACCGTGCGGATGCCGTTGCCGGCGTCGCCGGGCTCGCCGCTTTGCGTCGCTCACTCGCGCGTCAAGGCGATCGATGGGCTGGAGGTGGCACTCAAGGGCGGGCAGGTTGGAACCGACCGCTATTTCAGCGCCATCCGTGACGGCCTTAGCAGCTGATTACGCGTCGCCTGGCAACCGCGAGATCCATCCGTGGCTCCCTGGCGCCGAAGCCTTTTTGTCGCGTATGTTGACGTTAAATTCACATAAAGATATGAGTTCTTCGTTGCGGCGAGGTGCTTTTGCCGTTTGTCCCCCTTGCTCAATCGGGGTTGTCGCCATGTGTTTCGCCCTTGCATCAGACTGCAGGATCGCCCTGTAGCAATCGCCAGTTGCTGAAAGAGGCGGTGATCATGCCCAGCCTGCTCGGAATCGATAACGGCCTCACGGTCACCAAGGCGGTCATCTTCGATGCCGACGGCGCGCAATTGTCCGTGGCCCGTCGCCGGGTGCCGCAATCGATGCCCCACGCGCGCTGGGTGGAGCGCGACATGTCAGGCCTGTGGCAAGCAACAGCCGACGCCATCAAGGAGGCGATCGCGCTCTCCGGCAGGCCGGCGGAAGACATCAAGGCGGTGGCGGCGACCGCGCATGGCGATGGTCTCTATCTGCTCGATCATGATCGTCAGCCTTTGGGACCAGGCATCCTGTCGCTCGACAGCCGCGCCGGCGACATTGTCGAAAGGTGGTCCGCCGGTACCGTTTTCACCGATGCACTGGCGACGACAGGCCAGACGCCGCATGTTTCGGCGCCGTCGGCGCTGCTGGCGTGGCTTAAGCAGAACGATCCTGATCGCTATGGCCGCATCGGCCATGTGCTGGCCTGCAAGGACTGGCTGCGCTTTTGCCTGACCGGCACGATCGGGACCGACCGCACGGAGGCCAGCACTTCATTCACGGATTTTCGCACGCAAGCCTATGCGCCTGAAGCGCTGCGCATCTTCGGGTTGAAGGATCTGTTCAACGCGCTGCCGCCGGTGGCGCATTCCGCTGACATCGCCGGTCAAGTCACAGCCGATGCCGCCGAAAGGACCGGCCTTCGCAGGGGAACACCGGTCGCCTGCGGCCTGCACGACGTGGCCGCCTCGGCGCTTGGCATGGGCGGCCATGAAGACGGCGTGCTCGCCATCGTCGCCGGCACGTATTCCATCAACGAAGTCGTCTCTTCGCAACCGCGCGTCGACCGACGTTGGTTCTGCCGCAACGCCATCGATGCGGGGCGTTGGAACAACATGTCGATCTCGCCGGCCTCGACCGCGAACTACGACTGGTTTCTCGACACTTTCTGTCGCTTGGAGCAAGACAGGACAAACGCGGATGGCGGCTCGCTCCACGAATTGCTGGCGGGAGAGATCGACGCGGCGTTGAAGAAGCCTTCGACCATCCTGTTTCATCCCTATCTGTTCGGCTCTCCCTATGGCGATTTGGCCAGCGGCAGCTTTGTCGGCCTGCATGGCTGGCACAATCGCGGCGACATGCTGAAGGCGGTTCTGGAAGGCATCGCCTTCAATCACCGCACCCATGTCGAGGCTTTGCGCGACGGCTTTGCCGTCAGCGAGATCCGCCTGACCGGCGGCGGTTCGCGCAATCCTGCTTTCGTCCAGATGTTTGCCGACGTGCTGAACGCCCCGGTCACCGTCACCTCGACGGATGAGACCGCGGCCCTCGGTGCCGCGCTTTGCGCAGGTGCTGCGGTCGGCTTGTTCAAGACGCCGCAAGAGGGCGCCAGGCAGGTCGGCATGACGGAGCGGACGTACCAAACCGTGCCCGCCTCCAGTGCTGTGTTCAATGAGCGGTTTTCGCTCTACTGCCGCATAGCCGAGCAGCTGAAGTCGCATTGGCCTGATATCGAAAGGCTGGCGGGGGTAAACGCATGATCAAGGCCGACGAACGACGCGAAGAGATCGCCGATTATGTGATCAAGCTCGGCCAGGTGCGCATCGATGATCTGGTCGAGCATTTCGGCGTGTCGCGCATGACCATCCACCGGCATATCGACCGGCTTGCGCAGCAGGGCGTGCTGCGCAAGCTGCACGGTGCGGTGACGGTCCAGCCTTCCGGCCTCTACGAGAGCGCTTTCCGCTACCGGGTGACCGTCAATCGAGCCGAGAAGGATGCACTGGCGCGGGCGGCACTGGATTATATCGAGGCCGGCCAGGTGGTGATGCTGGACGATTCATCGACGGCAAACGCGGTCGCGACGCTGCTGCTCGACGTCAAGCCGCTGACCGTCATTTCCAACAGCGTCTCGACGGCGGGCCAATTGATCAATGTGGACGATATCGATTTCATCTGCCTCGGCGGCCAGTATCATCCCACTTACAACGCCTATATCGGCATTGTCTGCGAGAACGCCGTGGCGCAGTTGCGCGCCAATGTGCTGATCTGTTCGGCTTCGGCCGTCACCGGAACCACTGCTTTCATCCAGGATCCGAATGTCGTGCGGGTCAAGCAGGCGATGATGACCGCCTCCGTGAAGCGCATCCTTTTGGTCGACCACGCAAAATTCGACCGGATCGCGCTGCATGTCTTCGACGATCTGACCAGTTTCGACGCCGTGCTGGTGACCGAGGGCCTGGGCGATGCGCAGGCGCAGAGCCTCGAACGGGCGGGGGTGAAGTTGCGCATCGTCAAGACGAAGGCGCCATGAACCCAGCAGATGGAGCCGGGGCGGACAATCCCGCAGGGCGTCTCGCCGCGATGGCCGGGACCGGCGAAGTCGACGTCGTCATTCTTGGCGCCGGCATCAACGGGGCTGGGCTGTTTCGCGATCTGTGCGCGCAAGGTGTCAGCTGCCTGATCGTCGAAAAGGCGGATTTCGGCTCGGGCACCAGTGCCGCGCCGTCGAGGCTCATCCACGGCGGCTTGAAATATCTCGAGACCGGCGAGTTCGGGCTGGTGGCGCAGTCGACGCTCGAACGCAATCTGCTTCTTCAAAACGCGCCGCACTATGTCAGCCCGCTGCCGACCGTCATCCCGATCTTCTCGTGGAGCAAGGGCATGCTCGCGGCGTTGCGAACGCTGTTCGGCTCGACCAGCGCGCCGCGCAGCCGCGGCGCCATACTGATCAAGATCGGCTTGATGATCTACGATTTCTACGGTTCACGAAACCAGGTCATGCCGCGCCACCGCATGGTCGGGCGGCGGCAGGCGCTTGTTGAGATGCCGGCGCTCAATCCGGCGATCGTCGCCACCGGCACCTACTACGACGCCAAGATAAGTCACCCGGAAAGGCTGGTGCTGGAACTGATCCTCGACGGCTTGCAGGCTCACGCGGCGTCTGCCGGTGCCAACTACACGACACTGGCGGCTTCAGCCAATGGCGTGCTCACCTTCCAGCCGGAAAACGGCGCGGCCTTTTCGGTGCGGCCGAAGCTGGTGGTGAACGCCGCCGGTCCGTGGATCGACGACGTCAACGCGCTGCTTGGTGCTCCATCGAAGATGATCGGCGGCACCAAGGGCTCGCATATCCTGTTAAGGCATGACGAACTGGTCAAAAGCCTCGCCGGGCGCATGCTCTATTTCGAGGCCGATGACGGCCGCATCTGCCTGGTCTACGACTATCTCGGCCTGGCGCTGGTCGGCTCGACCGACATCAAGGCCGACAATCCGGACGCGGTCCGCTGCGAACCCGAAGAAGCCGACTATCTGCTCGACAGCGTGCGAACGCTGCTGCCGGGCATGGCGTTCGAGCGCGACCAGATCGTCTACGCCTATAGCGGCATCCGGCCGCTGCCGACGTCTGAAGCAGCGACGCCCGGACTGATCAGCCGCGATCATTCGGCGCCGGTCGCCGAGCCGGACGGCAACAGGCCCTTTGCAGTCATTTCGCTGGTCGGCGGCAAATGGACGACGTTCCGCGGCTTTGCCGAGGAAGTCACTGATACCGTACTCAAGCGCTTGCAGCGCAGCCGCAAGGTGTCGACACGATCGATGCCGATCGGGGGTGGCCGGGATTTTCCGGCCAACGCCGCGGCGCGCGCGAACTGGCTGGCTGAGGCACAGCAGGCAGCAGGCGCCGGGGAAGGGCGCCTCGACCAATTGCTGTCGCGCTATGGGACCAGAGCCGTTGAGATCGCCAGGCACGGGTCGAATGATGAGGGTCGTCTGCCGGACTCGGACGGCTACGGCAAGGCGGAAATCGACTACATCGTGCGCAACGAATTCGTCGAACATCTGGCCGATGTCGTCATGCGCCGCAGCACGTTGGCGATAGGCGGCTCGTTGACGAGCCGCGACCTGACGGAGATTGCCGCGATCGCCGGGCGGGTGTTGGGGTGGAGCACCGAGCGCCTCGCGCGGGAGGTCGAAGCCGCTGTTGTCGAGCTCGAGGGCAGGAACCTGATGCGGCTGGACTGATCGCTTGATCGCTGACGCCGATAGCTTTCCTGAGGCAACCCATCGGTTTGCCCTCGTTGGGCCGTGTTGCTCCAAACTTCCCATCTTAAACCCAGGATTTTGCCCGCGCCTACGGGTGCCACCACCGGGATGGATAACACAAATTGACGTTAATATAACGCTGCCATATGGTCATATTATATGCTTACCTTCTAATAGGCGCGTTGGCTGCCGAACGTCGGCTGGAGGCTACCATCTGCGGAGGGATTGACAGCGATACAAAGGTATGAAAATTTTTGCACACAAAGATAATATTATCACCCTGGGGAGGGAATGGCTTGAATTCCGGCGGATCCGCGAACCGCGGCCATGAGTCCAGTCTCGCCACGCGCGCGGCCTGGCTGCACTATGCCGGTGGTCTGACCCAGGCCCAGGTGGCCAAGCGGCTTGGCCTGACCAGTCTCAAGGCGCATAGGCTGATCACCAAGGCCAACCAGGAAGGTCTGGTCAGGGTCTTCATCGACGGCGACGTCGCCGAATGCGTCGACCTGGAACAGCGCCTGATCGCCGCCTATGGGCTCCACTATTGCGAGGTGGTTCCCGATCTCGATCAGGACGAACTGCCGCTCAAGGGGCTGGGCATTGCCGGCGCCCAGTTCCTGAGGCGCGAAATCGATCGCGGCGAAGACATGCTGATCGGCGTCGGCCATGGCCGCACGCTTGCCGCCAGCGTCGAATATCTGACGCGCGCAACTGCTGCTCACATCCGTTTCGTCTCGCTGCTTGGCGGCGTGACGCGCAAATTCGCCGCCAACCCGCACGACGTCATGCATCGCCTGGCAGAGCGGACCGGCGCGCAGGCTTTCGTCATGCCGGTGCCTTTTGTCGCCAATACCGCCGAGGACCGCGAAGTGCTGCTTGGCCAGCGCGGCATCAGCGATGTGTTCGCTCTCGCCAGCCGGTCCGACCTGATGTTCGTCGGAATAGGCACGGCCGAGCGGGAGGCGTCTCTGGTCGCCACCGGCATGATCGAGCCTTCCGAAATCGACGAGGTCAAGCGTGACGGCGGCGTTGGTGAATTGCTGGCGCATTTCTTCGACGACAAGGGGCGTCCGGTCGAAACGGCCCTGTCGGAAAGAATACTGGCGCTTCCGCGCGATCAGTTGAAGGGCCGCAGGATCGTTGCCGTTGCCGGCGGCAAGGTGAAGGTGCGCGCCATCAAGGCAGTACTCGAAAGCCGTTATCTCAGCGGCCTGATCACCGACGAATGCACGGCCCGCGCCCTGGTCGAGCTCGACGATGCAGCCGGGGCCGCGAAGCGCCGCGTGAACGGAGGAACTTCGAATGCGTGACAACGCACAATCCGCACCGCTGGTGGTTGCATCATGAGCGCGAAAGCCACCGCCCGGCAAGCTTCGCCCGGCCTGCGCCGGGTGCTTGCCGGCGCCGCGGCTCTGGTTCTGCTCGGCGCCATGGCGCTCGACACCAAGGTGATCAAGATCGGCTCTGCCGGCGATGTTCGCAACGCCGTGTTTTCGGCAGCCGACTACGGCAAATCTGAATTCCCCAAGGTGCAAGCCGATGTCGAAGCGCGTGCCGCCGACGCCGCGACGGTGGCGACGGCGATCGCCAAGGACAGGGCGACGGCCGAAAAGGAATATGGCGTGCCGGCGGGTGTCGGACCGGTCATTTCGGTCAAGTTCACCGGCGTCGTCGGCGAGGGAAAATCGGGCATCTACAAGGTCGCCGTCGACGGTTTGCCCGACACTTTGACGGTCCGCGTGCAGACTGGGCCGGCGATCAACGGAACCGAGCTTCGCGACGCCACCGGCAAGATCACCTTTGGTCAGTTCACCAACCAGATCGAGTATCAGGACGCCGGCTCGGCGCTGAACAACGAGATGAAGAAGGAGGTGCTGGCGAAAGTCGATACCAGCGCCTTGACCGGCAAGACAATAGCGGTGGTCGGCGTCTTCAAGCTGGTCAATCCGAAGAGCTGGCTGGTCACACCGGTGAGGCTGGACGTCAAATGACAATGACTGCCGGCACAGAACCCGCGACTGGCGATGCCGTGCTTTCGGCGCGCAATGTCGTCATGTCGTATGGCGGCGTCCACGCGCTCAAGGGCGTCAACTTCGACATCCATCGCGGCAAGGTCACCACCCTGTTCGGAGAGAATGGCGCCGGCAAATCGACGCTGATGAAGATCCTGTCCGGCGTGGTGACGCCGACATCCGGCGACATCGTGCTCGACGGCAATCTCGTCAGCTTTGCCTCGTCTTCGGACGCGCGCGATCGCGGCATTTCGATCATCCACCAGGAGCTCAGCCTGGCGCCGAACCTGAGCGTTCGCGACAACATCTTCATGGGCCGCGAACTGCGCACCAGAACCGGCCTCGACTTCGCCGAGGAGGCGCGCCAGGCGCGGGCGCTGATGGCCGACCTCGAAGAAGACATCGATCCGATGACCCTGGTCGAGGACCTGCGCCTGGGGCAGCAGCAGATCGTCGAGATCGCACGCGCGCTGTCGGTCGATTCCCGCATCCTGATCATGGACGAGCCGACCTCCGCGCTGAGCGCCACGGAGGTCGAAGTGCTGTTCAAGGTGATCCGCGACCTGACCAGCCGCGGCGTCTCCATCGTCTACATCTCGCATCACCTCGAAGAGGCGCTGCAGATCACCGACTACGCCGTCGTGCTGCGTGACGGGGCGATCACGGCGACGGCCGAGGCCAAGGACATCGACCTCGAATGGATCGTCCGCAACATGGTGGGCGAGAATTTCGATCTCGGCTCGCCGCCGACCGGCCACGAGTTCGGCGCGGTGGCGCTGTCGATCGAGGATGTCAGCGTCACCGACGCTTCGGGTTCAGGCTACGTCGTCGATCATCTGTCGCTGGATGTCAAAGCGGGCGAGATCGTCTGCATCTATGGGCTGATGGGCGCGGGCCGCACGGAATTGCTGGAGGCCGTCGCCGGCCGTGTGCCCATGGCGGGCGGGCGGGCGCTGCTGGAGGGTGAGGACGTTTCGGGACTGACCATTGCCCAGCGCATCGCCCGAGGTCTGGTTCTGGTCCCCGAGGATCGCCAGCGCGATGGCCTGGTTCAGACCATGACCGTCGGCCGCAACCTGTCGCTTGCCAGCATCGAGGCATTCGCCAAGGGGCTCTTCCTCTCCCGGCAGAGGGAGCGCGCACTGATCGACGATTCGATCCGCAAGGTGACCATCAAGACCGCGGGCGGAAACGCCATGATCGGATCGCTGTCGGGCGGCAACCAGCAGAAGGTCGTCATAGGCAAGATGCTGACGACGAATCCCAAGGTCATCCTTCTCGACGAGCCGAGCCGCGGCATCGACGTCGGCGCGAAGGCCGAAGTCTTTCGCTTGCTCAGCGAGCGTGCCGCGCAAGGCCTGGCGGTCGTCTTCTCGACCTCGGAGGTCAATGAGTGCCTCAGCATCGCCCACCGCATAGTCGTCATGCGGCGCGGCAAGATTTCCGCCGAATTCGGCGCCAACGCCACCAAAGAGCAGATCATGGCCGCCTCCGGCGAAGCCGTGGTCGCCTGATCGTAGATTCCGGAGCCCCGATCATGAGCGATGTCAGCCAGGCCAGCAAACAGTCCAGCCCCAATGCGGGCGGCGAGGGCTTCGACGTGGCCAAGCTGCTGCTCGAAGGCCGGGCCTTCTTTGCCCTGATCGTCATCATCGTCGTCTTCTCGATCCTGTCGCCCTATTACCTTTCGGTGGCGAATTTCCTGACCATGGCCTCGCATGTCGCCATCTTCGGGATTCTCGCCGTCGGCATGCTGCTCGTCATCCTCAATGGCGGCATCGATCTGTCGGTGGGGTCGACGCTCGGGCTTGCCGGCGTCGTCGCCGGGTTTCTGATGCAGGGCGTGACGCTGACCTGGGTTGGCGTCGTTCTCTACCCGCCGGTCTGGGTGGTCGCGGTGCTGGCCTGTATGCTGGGTGCGGCCGTCGGGCTTATCAACGGCGTGCTGATCGCGCGGTTCAAGGTTCCGGCCTTCGTCGCCACGCTCGGCGTCATGTACATGGCGCGCGGCCTGGCACTGCTGATGACCAGCGGCCTGACCTACAACAATCTCGGCGGCAAGCCGGAGTTGGGCAACACCGGTTTCGATGCTCTCGGCTTCAACCGCCTGTTCGGCGTGCCGACCGGCGTGGTGGTGCTGGCGGTCATCGCGCTGATCGGCAGCATCGTCCTGAACCGCACCGCCTTTGGACGCTGGCTCTACGCCTCGGGCGGCAATGAGCGCGCCGCCGAACTCTCCGGCGTTCCGGTCAAGACCGTGCAGATTTCGGTCTATGTGCTGTCGGGCATCTGCGCCGCCATTGCCGGCCTGATCCTGTCCTCGCAGCTGACCTCGGCCGGGCCGACCGCCGGCACCACCTACGAACTGACGGCCATTGCCGCCGTGGTCATCGGCGGCGCCGCACTCACCGGCGGGCGCGGCAACATTCGCGGCACCTTGCTCGGAGCCTTCGTCATCGGCTTCCTGTCCGATGGTCTGGTGATCATCGGCATCTCATCCTACTGGCAGACAGTGTTCACCGGCGCCGTCATCGTGCTCGCCGTGCTCCTCAATGCCGTTCAGTATCGCCGCCGTAGCAAGCTTCCAGCTTCGACGGGCGGCCAACCGACTTCTCAGAAACGGGGGAAGGCCGAACCGGCCAATCCTGCCCAAGGGAAGACTGCCAGCTGACTGGCAGCAAGACCGCGTAAAATCATTGGAGGAATGTACATGAAAATCGTGCTTAGAAGTTTGCTTGCCGCCGCGATGGTGGTCGGGTTTAGCGCAGCCGCATCGGCCGCAGGCCTGATCTCGATCATCGTCAACGATCCGGCCAACCCCTACTGGCTGACCGAAGGCAACGTCGCCAAGGCCGAAGCCGAAAAGCTTGGCTATACAGCCAACGTCGCCGCCCACAAGGGCGACACCAATACCGAAAGCAATCTGATCGACACCGCCATCACCAACAAGTCGGTGGCGATCATCCTCGACCCGGCCAATGCCGATGGTTCGGTCGGCGCGGTGAAGAAGGCGATTGCCGCCAACATCCCGGTTTTCCTCGTCAATGCCGAGATCAACCAGGAAGGTCTTGCCAAGGGCCAGCTCGTCTCCAACAACGCCCAGGGTGCGGCTCTCGGTGCCCAGCAGTGGGTGCAGGCGGTCGGTGAAAAGGGCAAGTATGTCGAACTGCTCGGCGCCCCGTCGGACAACAACGCGGCCACGCGCTCGAACGGCTACGCGACCGTGCTGAGCCAGTATCCGGATCTCGAAAAGGCCGCTTCGCAGGTCGCCAACTGGGATCGTACCCAGGGACACGACAAGATGCAGAGCATGCTGCAAGCCAATCCCGACATCATCGCCGTGATTAGCGGCAACGATGAAATGGCGCTTGGCGCGGTTGCGGCGCTGAAGGAAGCTGGCAAGCTCGCCGGCATCAAGGTCGGCGGCTTTGACGGTTCCCCGGATGCGGTTGCGGCCATCAAGTCCGGCGAACTGCAGTACACCGTGCTTCAGCCGGTGGCCATCTTCTCGGCCAAGGCTGTGCAGCAGGCCGACTCGTTCATCAAGTCGGGCGCTACTGGCGCCACCAGCGAGAAGCAGCTGTTCGATTGCCTGCTCATCACCAAGGACAATGTGGACAAGTACACCGCACCCTTCGTGCTGTCGGAATAAAACGTGCTCAGGGGGTGTCCTTTGCGGACACTCCCTGGCTCTTCCACGGCTCCAGACAATAAAGACTGCTCCTTGTGAATTGCCTTCATAACCATCCGGAACGTGCGGCATGAAAGACCTGCTGATCGGGATCGACGCGGGAACGTCCGTGATCAAATCGGTCGCTTTCGATCTGTCGGGGCGGCAGCTTGCCATGGCGTCGGTGACCAACAGCTTCGTCACGCTGGAAGGCGGCGGCGCCGAGCAGGACCTTAATCAGACCTGGCGCGACATGGTGCTGACCGTTCTCGATCTGGCGACGAAAATTCCAGACCTCGCGCGGCGAACCGCGGCCGTCGCGGTCACCGGGCAGGGCGACGGCACCTGGCTGATCGATGGCGACGGCATGCCGGTCGGGCGCGCCTGGCTCTGGCTCGATGCGCGCGCCGGACATCTGGTGGACGAGATGCGCGGCGATCCCCGGGATCGCACGCGGTTCGCGATCACCGGCACCGGGCTCAACGCCTGCCAGCAGGGCGCTCAGCTCAGCTGGCTGAAGAAAAACAGCCCGGAAATCCTGGAGCGCGCCGCCAATGCCTTTCACTGCAAGGATTGGCTCTATTTCAAGATGACCGGCGAGCTCGCCACCGATCCTTCGGAGGGAACATTCACCTTCGGCGATTTCCGCTCGCGCAGCTATTCCGACGAGGTGCTCGACATTCTCGATCTGACGTCGCACCGCCGGCTGCTGCCGCCAATGCTCGAAGGCACGACCGACCATCATCCGCTTTCTGCGTCGGCAGCAAATGAGACCGGCCTGCTTGAGGGCACGCCGGTGGTGCTGGGCTATGTCGACATGGTCAGCACCGCGCTTGGCGCCGGCCTCTATGATCCAAGCGGCAATGTCGGCTGCACGGTAATCGGCTCGACCGGCATCCACACACGCCTGGCGCGCACTGCCGACGACGTCGTTCTCAACGACGATGCATCAGGCTACACGATCGCCATGCCGGTTCCTGGCGCGTATGCGCAACTGCAATCCAACATGGCGGCGACGCTCAACATCGACTGGCTGCTTGGCCTGGCGCGCGACGTGCTGACCGCCAGCGGCGCCAAGCCTTCGCGCGACGAATTGCTGAAAGCGCTCGATGTCTGGGTCGAAGGATCGGAACCGGGGTCGCTGGTCTATCAGCCCTACATCTCGCTTGCCGGCGAACGCGGACCGTTCGTCGATCCAGACGCGCGCGCCGGCTTCATCGGGCTTTCCGTCAAGCACGGTTTTGGCGATCTGGCGCGCGCAGTTCTCGAAGGATTGGCCTTCGCGGCCCGCGATTGCTACCAGGCAATGGGCAGCATGCCCAGCGAAATCCGCCTGTCTGGCGGCGCCGCGCGCAGCCCGTCGCTGCGCCGTATCATCGCTGCGGCGACCCGCGCGCAAGTCAGGACCAGCAGCCGCCAGGAAGCCGGCGCCGCGGGTGCGGCGATGATGGCCGCGGTCGGGCTTGGCGTCTATCGCTCGATGGATGTTTGCTGCGCCGAGTGGGTGACGCCGCTGCTGGGCGAATGCGACGCCTATGACGAGGCGCTTTCGCAAACCTACGATGCGCTGTTTCCGTCCTTTGTCGCGGCGCGTCAGGCGCTGCATCCGGTGTGGAAATCGATGGCGCACCGCACAGGAGCTAAGTCTTGAGCGATACAACGGATATTGTCGATCTCTTCGTGATCGGCGGTGGCGTCAACGGCGCCGGTATAGCGCGCGATGCCGCGGGTCGCGGGCTGTCGGTCATCCTGTGCGAGAAGGACGATCTGGCGCAAGGCACCAGCTCGCGTTCCGGCAAGCTGGTGCATGGGGGCCTGCGCTATCTCGAGTACTACGAGTTCCGGCTGGTGCGCGAGGCGCTGATCGAGCGCGAGGTGCTGCTTGAGGCGGCGCCGCACATCATCTGGCCGATGCGCTTCGTGCTGCCGCACAGCCCCGAAGACAGGCCGGCATGGCTGGTCCGGCTCGGGCTGTTTCTCTACGACCATCTTGGCGGCCGCAAGCGCCTGCCGGGAACGAGGACGCTGAATTTGAGAACCGCGCCGGAAGGAGCGCCGATCAAGGATGAATTCAAACGAGGCTTCGAATATTCGGACTGCTGGGTCGATGATGCACGGCTGGTGTTGCTCAATGCGCTCGACGCCAGTCAGCGTGGCGCAAAAGTCTTCACGCGCACGGCCTGTATTGCCGCCAGGCGCGAAGGCGGCCTGTGGTCGATCGACATGCAGGATGGCCGCACGGGTGCTGTGACGAGGGCCCGCGCACGCGGGTTGGTCAACGCGGCCGGGCCATGGGTGAATGACATCGTCAGCCGCGTCGCTGGACAGAATTCCACCCGCAACGTTCGCTTGGTGAAAGGAAGCCATATCGTCGTGCCGAAATTCTGGGAGGGACGGCAGGCCTATCTCATCCAGAACAACGACAAGCGGGTGATCTTCGTCAACCCGTATGAGAACGATCTGGCGCTGATCGGCACCACCGACATTCCTTATGAAGGTCGGCCCGAAGAAGTGGCCGCCGAGGCAAGCGAGATCAATTATCTGATCAAGGTGGTCAATCGCTACTTCAAGCGGCAGCTGACCGCGCAAGACGTGGTCTACAGTTTCTCGGGCGTGCGTCCGCTCTATGACGACAATGCCGACAACCCGAGCGCGGTGACGCGCGACTACATCTTCGAACTCGACGCCCCGAACGGTGGCGCGCCGCTGCTTTCTGTGTTCGGCGGCAAGATCACCACCTTCCGCAAACTGTCCGAACATGCGCTCGAAAAAATACAGCCCTTCTTTCCGACCATGAAGAAGGCCTGGACGGCCAAAATTCCCCTGCCGGGAGGCGACCTGCCCAACGCGGATTTCGAGCAGTTCCTGGGTGATCTGCACGCCGAGTTTTCGTGGCTTAGCCCGTCGCTGGTGAAGCACTATGCTCGAAGCTACGGCACGCGCACACGCGCTTTGCTGAAAGGGGTCAAAGACGAAGCGGATCTCGGCCGTCGTTTCGGCCCGGATTTCTACGAGCTCGAAGCTGTCTTCCTGTTCGAGACCGAATGGGCGATGACCGCCGCCGACGTTCTCGAGCGCCGGACCAAACACGGGCTGCATATCAATGCGGCCGAGCGGAAAACATTCGAAGACTGGTGCACAAAGACAATGGCGGCGGTGAACTGATGACCTTCACGCTTTCGCTGAACACCAACCCGCTGGTCAATCGCTTCGCCGATCCCGACGATCTGATCGACGCCATTGCCTATGGCATCGGCATCCGCGACGTGCAGCTGACGCATGAATTCGTCAATCCGGGCTGGCCGGCGGCAACGATCGCCAAGTTCGTTCGCCTGTTCAACAGCGCCCTGGCGCGGACCGGCGTGCGGATCACTTCGGGTATGACCGGTCCCTATGGCCGGCTCAATCATTTCGGCCATCCGGACGCGGATGTGCGCCGCTATTATGTCGATTGGTTCAAGACCTTCGCCGACATCTCCGCCGAACTCGGCGCGTCGGGCATGGGCACGCAGTTCGCCATATTCACCTACAAGGATTTTGACGATCCGCAGCGGCGCGCGGCGCTTCTCGACATCGCGCTCGAATGCTGGCGCGAAGTGGCCGAGCACGCCAAGGCGGCGGGCCTGACCTACCTTTTCTGGGAACCGATGTCGGTCGGCCGCGAGTTTGGCCACACGATCGAAAGCTGCGTCGAATTGCAAGGCGCCGTCGATGCGGCCAAGCTGCCGATCCCGATGCAGATGATGGTCGACATCGACCATGGCGACGTGACCTCGCCCAATCCTGACGACACTGATCCCTATGCCTGGGCGAAAGCGTTCCCGTTGCAATCGCCGATCATCCACATCAAGCAATCGTCGATGAACAAGGGCGGGCACTGGCCGTTCACCGCCGCCTACAACAAGGATGGCCGCATCATCCCGCAGAAGCTGCTCGACGCCGTGCGGGCGGGTGGCGGAACCGACAATGAAATCTGCCTTGAACTTTCCTTCCGGGAGAGGGAACCGGTCGATCATCAGGTTATTGCAATGATCCGTGAGTCGGTGGATTTCTGGGCGCCTTACATCGACAGCGGCCGCGAAAGTCTCAAGCCTCGCGCTTGAGGCAAACCGCCGGCCCGAAGGCGGCGCAGACCCGGAAACACGCATCATTCGAATTTCGGATCGAAGGAGAGAAGAATGGCCCCATATTGGGTCGGCACGAGCTGGAAGATGAACAAGACGCTGGCGGAGGCGCTGCAGTTCGCCGAGGCATTGGCGGCGTTCGTGCCGGGCTTCGATCCGGCGATACAGCCTTTCGTCATTCCCCCCTTCACCGCGGTGCGGCAGGTCAAGGCGGCGCTCGCCAACACCCGCGTCAAGGTCGGCGCCCAGAACATGCATTGGGCCGATGCCGGTGCCTGGACGGGCGAGATTTCGCCGGTGATGCTGAGGGATTGTGGGCTCGACCTGATCGAACTCGGCCATAGCGAGCGCCGTGAGCATTTTGGCGAGACGGACAAGATCGTGGGACTGAAAACCGCAGCGGCAGTCAAGCACGGCTTCGTACCCTTGATTTGTGTCGGCGAGACGCTGGCCGAGCGCGAGGGCGGCCGCGCCGACGAAATCCTGACCGCGCAGGTTTTGGGCGCGCTGCAGGGTCTCGCAAACAATGAGTTGTCGGCAGAGATACTCTTTGCCTATGAACCGGTGTGGGCGATCGGCGAGAAAGGCATTCCGGCCAGCGCCGACTATGCCGACAAGCAGCAGGCGCTGATCAAGCAGGTCGCAGCAACCCGGTTGCCGACCGCCCCGCTTGTGCTCTACGGCGGCAGCGTCAATCCCGGCAACGCGGCCGAACTGATCGGCCAGCCGCATATCGATGGGCTGTTCATCGGCCGCTCGGCATGGCAAGCGGAAGGCTATATCGACATTCTCAAAAAGGCGTCGGCCGCCATCGCGCGCTGACCACGAAAACGAAGGAGTTAATTGCCATGAAGATCGCACTCGGAGCCGACAGCGCCGGCAAGCCGCTGCTCGATGTCATCGCCAAGCATCTCGCCACCAAGCCAGAACTGCAGGTCGTCGATCTCAGCCAGGCCGGATTCTACGCCGATATTGCCGCTGCGGTCGGCCACGAAATTGTCGACGGCAATTACGACCGCGCCATCCTGTTTTGCGGCACCGGCATCGGCGTCAGCATCTCGGCCAACAAGGTGCCCGGAATCCGTGCCGCGCTAACCCACGACACCTATTCGGCGGAACGCGCTGCGAAATCCAACAATGCCCAGATCATCACCATGGGTGCGCGCGTCATCGGCCCCGAACTGGCCAAATCGATCGCCGACGCCTGGCTGGCCTCGGAGTTCGATCCGAACGGTCCCTCTGCCGCTAACGTGCAGGCTGTCGACAAGCTCGACGCGAAGCGCTGAGGATCCGCTCCCGACCTAGCCGGTCAAGGCGATCCGCATCGCCTCGATGACGGTTACGGCGGACGCCGCGCCTGGATCCATATGGCCAAGCGAGCGTTCGCCGAGGCGGGAGGCCCGGCCCTTGGTGGCGATCATCGCCTTGGTGGCCTCCGCGCCGGCCTTTGCCGCCTCGGCTGCAGCCGCGAGGCTGCCGGCCAGCCCCTTGCCGGCGGCCAGTGCCTCGCCCGCAGCCGTCGCGGCCGGCGCCCACGCATCGATCATCGTCTTTTCGCCAGGCTCGGCCTTGCCGCGATCCTGAATGCCTCTGGCCATCGCTTGGAACATAGCGACCGCGTCGGCGTCGTCGAGCGTCGCCTTGCCCTTGACGGCGGCCGCGCCGCGCATGAATGCCGTGGCATAGAGCGGGCCCGAGGAGGCGCCGACGGCATTGAGGAACGACTTCGCCGCCGTGTTCAGCAAGATGGTCGGATCGGTGGTGCCGGTATCCAATGCGGCCACCGCATCGCGTGCCGCGGAAAATCCAAGCTCCATCGCAATGCCGTGGTCGGCATCGCCGATTACCCCGTCAAGCGCGCACAACCGATCCCGGTCGGCTGACATAGCGTCGGCGATGGCCGCGAACATCGCGGCAAGGCGGGTGGTGTCGATTGTCGTCATCTCTTGTTCCTTGCCGTTCGCCAAGTTTACCCGGCGCGAAACATGGCGCAGTCGCAAGGGTGGTCGAGCATCGTTTGCAACTCGTCGTCGAGGTGGTGCAGCGTAATCGAAGCGCCGGCCATTTCGAGCGAGGTGCAGTAATTGCCGACCCAGCTTGCGTGAATGGATACACCGATATCGTCAAGCCTCTGCTTCACGCGCCGGTTCATGATGTAGAGTTCCATCAGCGGCGTCGAACCCAGCGAATTGACCAGCACGGCGACCTTCTCGCCGCGTGCCGGCGCCATCTCGGCGAGAATCCTGTCCAGCATTTCGTCAGTGATCTCGTCGGCCGTTTTGAGTTTTCCGCGTGCGATGCCGGGTTCGCCATGGATGCCCATGCCGATCTCCATCTCGTCGGGTCCGATTTCGAAATTCGGCCGGCGGGTTTGCGGCAACGAACAGGGCGCCAATGCGACGCCCATGGTAAAGGTGTGGTCGTTGGCTTTCCCGGCAATGCGTTCGCATTCATCGAAAGACAACATGCGGTCGCAGGCGGCGCCTGCCGCCTTGAAGATGAAGAAGTTCCCTGCGACACCGCGCCGCTTGTGCCTGTCGCCAACGGGCGCGGAAGCGACGTCGTCGGTGCTCAGCACCGTGCGCACCTCGATGTCGTCCATCGCGGCCATCTCGGCCGCCATGTCGAAATTCATGACGTCGCCGGCATAGTTGCCGTACATGAACAGCACACCGGCGCCGCCGCTCGCCGCCTTGGCGCATTCGAGGATCGGGTCGGGCGGCGGAGAGGCGAAGACATTGCCGATCGCCGCCGCGTCGGCCAGCCCCTTGCCGACGAAGCCGAGAAAACTCGGCTCGTGGCCCGAGCCGCCACCAATGACGAGGCCTACCTTGCCTTGGCGCGGTCCATCGCGGGCGATGATCGAGCGCGGGCTTCCGTCAACGGCTTTGAGATGGCGGGGATGCGCAGCCAGGATGCCTTCCAGCATCTCGTCGACGGCCCGATTGCCGTCATTGATGATCTTCTTGGTTTGCACCAACGTCCTCCCGATTTGGTATTTTCATAGATGATACCGGGCGTTATCAGGCTGCCTTCGGGCGAGGGCAGGGGCGCGATGCCCACCAAACTGCCTCGATCGGCTTCGTAGCTGTTAAAGCCGTTCTGGCAGAAGCTAAGCGGACCGAAGTGCGCGGACAATGGCGCTGTAGTGTACAAGATCGCACCACGGCTTAGAAAAGGCGGTGGCTCCCCGGGCCGGATTCGAACCAGCGACCAACCGGTTAACAGCCGCTCTCGGGATAGCCCACCAGCGCCATATCCCGGTTGTTCCACTCCTGAAAAACCCCTTGTTTCATAACGATTTCAGCTTTCCTGTTGCACATTAGAGCACACAGGGCAACATAGGCAGCAGTTGCATCCTGTTGCCCCGACGTTGCCCCGGAGAGCCCTAATGCCCCGCGAGACCCTGACCGACAACCGCCTGAAGGCTTTGAAGCCGGCTGCTCCTGGCAAGCGATACGTGATCATGGATGCCCAAGTCCCGAGCATGGGCGTCCGCGTAACCGACAAGGAGCCGTCCAACGGTTCAAAGCTTAAGGCCGGACAAGTCAGCTTTGTCTACATCGCCCGTTTCGGTGTTGCAACTCAGCCAGCCCGCCGCGCGCTGGGAGAGTACGACGTCATGTCGCTTGAAGCGGCACGCACCAAGGCGAGGCAGTGGGCAGCGCTCATTGATCGCGGCATTGACCCGAAGGTCCAGGCTGACGAGGAGCGGCAGGCGGCGGCGAGGGCAGCGACAGAGAGCCGTGACCGGTCTTTCGAAACCATCCTTGAACGGTTCATCAAAGCCCGGCGCCGCGATGGCATCCGCAAGGCCGACGAGGACGAGCGCGACCTCAACCGGGAATGCCTGCCGAAGTGGAAGGGCAGGGACGTCGCCACCCTCACCAATGCCGACATCATGGAAGTGGTCGAACCGATCTATGCGCGCGGCGCGCAGCGGCAGGCGCTCAACATCGCCCAGAAGATCGGGACGTTCTTCGGCTGGTGTGTCGATGACGACCTGATCACCGCCTCACCCTTCCGGGCAAAGAAGGTGCGCACCACCATCGGCGAGAAGGGATCAAGGGACCGCGTCCTGACCGATGCTGAGATTGGGGCGCTCTGGACTGCCACGGCCGCTGGCGACGTCTACAGCGCCGTCTATCGGCTGCTGCTGCTGACCGGCCAGCGCCTCAACGATATCGCCCAGGCGTCATGGACCGAAGTCGACGTTGACCGCAAGACGCTGACTGTGCCGGCGGCGCGCTTCAAGTCCGGCCGCGATCACGTTGTGCCTCTCACTGACGAAGCGCTCGGCATCATCGCCAAGTTGCCGCGGTTAAAGAAATGCAACTGGCTTTGCTCGCTCGACGGCGCGGGACCGGTGACGATCGGCCATAAGGTCAAGCTGCGGATTGACGCCGCCATGCTCGCAGCGCTTCGGAAAGACGATCAAGAGGCCAAGCTGCCGGCGTGGGTCAATCATGACATCCGCCGGACGGTTCGCACCCGGCTGTCCGAGCTCGACGTGATGGGCGAGGTTGCCGAGGCTGTCATCGGGCATGTGCCTACGGCGCTAGTCAGGACGTACAACCAGTCTGACCGCCTCAAGGTGAAGCGAGACGCCCTGACGCGCTGGGAGGGCGCGCTTGTGGCGCTGACAGGCCGCAAGACGGCCAACAATGTCATCCAGATAAAGGCGGCCGGTCAATGACCCTCAATTTCAACTATCAGCACGATTTCTCGGAGCGAGCCGAACGAGAGATCCTTTCAATGCTGGAATCCCAAGGGTTTTCCATGCCTCATGGCGATTGGCTGAGAACGAAGCTGCACGACATTGCAAATACGTTTCATTGGTCGGCCGAGCGGCGGAAAAAGGACACATCAAGGGACCGTCGATGAATGGAAAAGGCTCCAGGAGGCGGTGTCGTCCACCGTGCAGTATTCGGATAGCCAAAAGCTCGAGTTGTCGACGGCTACCGAGTTTGGGGCGGGTGTGCGCCTGCCTGATAGTTGGGACGACGCAGCTCCGGTCCCCATGTCGGAAGAAGAACTAAACGCATGCCTCGTTCCGGCTGAGTTCACCGAGGGTGACGTCGAGATCGCTAAACGGGTGCTTCACCGCCTGCTTGCGAGCGTGACCGCTATGGCTGACGGCATGGAAAAATGGTTGGAAGGTCGACCGACGAAAAACGAGCAGCCCGAGATCGATGGGCTCATACGTGGCCTTGCTCGGCTCTGGTGCGCGGCGTTTAAAGTGCCGATTGCTCATATAAGATATCGGGGAGCGCCGGCAGCCCTACTGCCAATTTCATTGAGACCGGTGCCAAGCTATTCCTTGGCGCCGCGCCGCCTCGCAAGTCGATCGTCACTCGCATCATCGCTTATAGGGATGAAGAGAAAAGCAAGCTATCCTGATTTGCCAGTGCTGATTGCGCTCTAAACCAGCACGCGGGTTTGTTCGCACAAAATTTCTTCAAAGAAGTGTATTTCCCGACGCTGAAATGACTACGCTATGAGGCCTTCGATAGCAACGTAAGGCACTCCAATGCAAACTCTTGTCGCCTTCAGTGAACGCCCCTCAAAGGGGATCGTGTACTCTCGAAATTACATCGACCGCATGATCAAGGAGCACCGGTTTCCTAAGCCGGTGTTCCTTTCGCCCCGTCGGCGCGCCTTTGTCGAGGTTGATTTAGATGCTTGGGTGAAGGCCCGCGTCGACCAGCGAGACGCGGTGGCCTAATGACCACTGATCACGAACATAGCGCCGCTATCGATGAGGCTGCAGCCTGGCTGCGATCTGACAGCCGGGAGCGCATCAGCCGGCCAATTATCCCCCACCGCGCGCGAGGCTCCTCATTGCCCCTGTTTGCATTGAAACTGAGTTCTGAGAAAACCGCCCAATGCTCCTGCTCGGAACGCGACTTTTTCTCACCCGCTGCTAAGCGTCAAAAAATAGCGCACACTAGCGCCCATCCGGCTTCAAACCGGTTGTTCTCACCCGTCGAACCCTTGCAAATCAGCCATTCTTGCCGCATCGTCTGCGTCGATAATTTATCTGGGGCAACGCAAGGGCAACGAAAGTGCTAGCCATCAACCCCGCTCAAGCGCCTGACATGGCCCGCAAGCATGGCGGCCTTGCTCAAGGCATGCTGGACCGCCGCACGCGCGAGTGGCGCCGCCGGCAGGAGCTTGTCGACATGTTCGCCCAGGCGCTCGGCGGTGCCGACACGCTGACCCCTGTGAAGGGCAAAATTCGAAGCGTCGACGCGATTTCGAAGGCGATCCGGGAGAACCCGGAACGTGCCATCCGGTTTGCAAGGCAGCCGGGGAAAACCTCGACGCCTGGTTCCCGATGAACCCGAAATAGACGCTAGAAGACGCTCTGCGGACGCACGGCCTGATCAACTAGTCCAGGCCGACCCTGCGCCGGATGCGTGTTGCCAGCAGGCTAACCAGTTCCCGCGTGGGGATGGTGTCTCTGGCGGCCGGCACCTTGACGATTTCCCGCTCGATCTTCACCGGCTGGATTTCGCGATAATCCGGCCCGACTTCGGCATCGAATTCCGCGTGATGCCGCAGAGCGAGCTTGATGCGGACGGCGTTTAGGGCGTCGTTGGAAAGCGCCGCATGGGTGTCGCTGCGGCGCAGCTGCACCACGAACTCCGAACCGATATTCTCTTCGATGAAGGCGATCTTAAAGTTGACAAGCTTGAGCGCGTTCAACTCGAAAATCGCCAGCTCGAACATCGCCGGCGTGAAGAACCATGCGTGGTTGTCGACATAGGGCCTGCTGTCGGACATGTCGCCTTTAAGGTCGCCCTGATATTCCGTCCATGCCGCTTCAAGGCTGTGGGCGTAGCCGAGCGGCGAGTGATCGCCTTTGATCCACGCCGACTTTCCGCCCCGTGTCGCCGCCGAGCATCGCCCCTCAAACAGCGCTTCCGGTGAATGCCTGATGCGGCCTTCCCGGTAGGCGGTGAGAATTTCGCGCAGGCTGGTGGGAGACTTGAGCAGGTCGAAGCATTTTCGCATATCGGGAACGGCCAGCGAAATGATGCCGTCCGGCTTCAACAGGCGGGAGCATTGCTGCAGGAAGCGAATAAGGTCCGGCGTATGCTCGATCACGTGGCTGGCGATGAGGCAATCAAAACCATCCGACCGGACGGCCAGGGCGGCTTCGTCCAAGGGCTGGCCGGTCCAGACGATGTCGACATTTTCAATCTCGTCAACCTTGTTGCGGATGACTTCGGCCGTGTGACCACGGGCCATCTCGCGCAAAGCATCGCCGTCCTGGAAGTCCACTATTGTCGTATCCCAGCCGTCCGCCCTCGGAGCGATCGGGCTGAAGAACGGCCCGATTTCAATTATCGACATGCTGGTTTTGTCGATATTTCTCCGCAACTGTTCGAGACGGTCCAAAGTTGTTTCCTCCGCAAAGTAATACCCCGCCCGGCCGTCTGATATTTGCTCGCGCGCGCTTCGTCCAGCCCGCCAGTTGGCGGAAAGGAACTCGCATGGCTGTTTCTCGCGAGAAGCAAAGCCTTGACCTCGTGCTGGTGCACGAACGCGGCTACTCCAACCATCCTGCCGACGGCCCGACCATGAAGGGCGTGACCCAGCGTGTTTATGACGGCTACCGCAAGCGCAAGGGCCTTGCGCTTGCGGTATAGCAAGACGCCGGCAGCGGTTGGCGCAGCCGGGTGATGTCGTCGAACCGAAAGTCAAACGGCAGTTCCGCTCCACTCTCCAATCGGAGAAATTGGCTACAGTGCCGTCCTCTTTGATTGCGTGGCCTTCCACGCTGCCGTTGAAAGACAGTTAAAAGAAGGGCATGAGGAGCGCTGCCAAAGCTAGTTAGATTGGATGAGTCCTATGACGCAGAGCATTCTCGATAAGACATTGGCAGGGGCCCAGAAGGATCAGGAGACGGTTCGATCCGGCGAGCCGATCGGCAAGGTCCCCGACGGCGTGACGTTTCACGACATGACCGCTCACCTCGACGACAGGGGAAGCGTCACCGAGGTCTACGACCCTCGCTGGAATTGGCATCCCGATCCGCTTGTTTTTTGCTACATGTTTACCATACGACCGAGAACGGTGAAGGGTTGGGCGCTGCATAAGCTTCACGAGGATCGATACTTCGTTGTCGATGGCGAGATGGAGGTCGTCCTGTATGACCCAAGGCCCGAGTCGAGCACCTGCGGACAGGTATTTCGGATTGTTCTGTCTTCAGCCCGGCCACGCCTGATGAACATCCCCAGATTCGTCTGGCACGCGGACCACAACATCGGCGCGAGGGACGTTAGAGCAATCAATTTTCCTACAATGCAATATGACCACGCCAATCCCGACAAATACCGGCTGCCGCTGGATACCGATTTGATCCCGGTCGACTTTGGCGGCCTCAAGGGATGGTAGACGACGCTCCGCCGCTCTTCAGCGTTCTGATGCCGACCCATAATCGTCCCGACTCTCTTGCCTATGCGATCCAGTCGGTGCTGGCGCAG
The DNA here is from genome assembly GCF_040323635.1 of Mesorhizobium sp. M0037. Taxonomy (NCBI): domain Bacteria; kingdom Pseudomonadati; phylum Pseudomonadota; class Alphaproteobacteria; order Hyphomicrobiales; family Phyllobacteriaceae; genus Mesorhizobium; species Mesorhizobium sp. M0037. The sequence continues at coordinate 109,661 of NZ_JAMYVB010000014.1, forward strand.
ACGGAGCAATCGTTCGAGCTTCTGGTCGTTGGCGACGGTGCAGCACCGGAGACCGAAGCGGTCGTGAAAAGCTTTTCCGACCCGCGCATTCGTTGGTTTGATTTCCCCAAGGCGCCTCACTTTGGCTATGCCAATCGAAATCTGGCGCTTCGATCGTCACGCGGGGAATTGATAGCCTTCGCCGCCGACGATGACCTGATGATGCCGGATCATCTTGCACTCATGCGCGGCCAGTTCGTCGATCCGTCGGTGGCACTTGTCTACGGCCAGGTCCTCTGGGTCTCGACCGACGGCATTTGCGGTCCTGATCTTACCAACCTGTTTTTTCCCGAAGAGCGGCGCCAATTCATGGCGAGAGGGAACACGATAGCGGCCTCAGGCGTCGTATATCGCGCCAGCGCTCTTGCAGAGCGGACGGTGTGGCCAGAAGATGTGAACGGGGCGGGAGACTGGGAGATCTGGCGTCGGATCGTGCTCACAAAGGGCTTCGCCGCCGTGCGCTACCTTCGCCTTCCTACGTGCCTGCATTTCTCCGCTAAGTGGAAAAACCTCAGAGACTCCGGATTCGCGAGGCTGACGGGCTTCATCAAAGCGTGTGAGACGTCGATCTGGTTTCCGGCGCCGCTACGGGTCGCCATTCCGACAGGACACCTGGAACAAAAGGTCTTCTGGGACATCATGTGTGTCGATCCCGATGGCTGGACCGCGCTCATTCGGGAAGCCGCAGCCGACGCCGTGAACCGACTTGCGCTCGACCGTCTCGAAAACCTGGCTACACCCGACTCGCCGCCCACACCACCTCCTCCCCCCGCTGCCCCAGATGACGGCCGAGCCGAGGCGCTTGCGGTAGAAGTACAGGCTCTCGCGATTGAAAGGGACGCTATGAAGATGGAGATGGAGGCGCTCAAGCGCTCGAAGAGTTGGCGTTGGACTGCCCCTTTAAGGCAATTGCGAAGGCATATCGGCCGATAGGAGCCGGCGCCAAAGGGCATGAAGCGGCCGGATAATCCTATTCGTCCCCGTCGCCGAGGTACGCCTTCACACGTCCGAAATCGCGGTACATTCCGCCGTCCGGGTGTTTCTTCTCATGCCAGGTGATCGCCCAATAGCCGGTGTCCTGAAGACCCTCCATGACCATCACCCGATCGCGGTCGGTCGGGAAATGCTCCTTGAGAAGATCGTTGACGGCATTCAAGCCGCCGTCTCGGTAGGCTTGCAGATATACATCATCGACCATGGGATAATTCCCCTTTTCGCGGACTGTTGCTACCGACAGGGATGTTGCAGCCGGTGCTCTAGCAAGAGGGTTAAGACCTCTTCGGTTTTGTCCCGCCGGTGCTTCTCTGCCAAAGCGACTCTATCATTGCTAGGCCCCAGCGGCATCGATATCAGGAGGTCGGTGAGTTGCGGGTTGCACTCGAAGAGGATTGCCCTGGCCAGTAGGTCGGCCGGCTCGCAGAGGCCTTTGAACCGGTCGATCCCGGCGCCAAGGCAGGCTTCGAACGCCTCCCGCTTAGTAGTTTCGGCGCCCGCGGTGCAGATCGTCGCACCCATCACCAACGAACAAAGCATCGCTTTCATGGCTGAAGCATCGCGCGCAAGCTGCGCCCCCGCAAGGGCGTGCTTGAATTTTTAAGGATGTCGGCGCATCATCATCGGCGGAGCGTGAGAACTCCCGCGGATGGCCCTGCCGGGCTATTTGCACCCAGAGCGTTGGCGGGGCGATCCCTGCAAGGATTGATATTGCCAACGGGTAGAACGAGCCGACTTAGCCGTCGGAGCGAACGGCAGCACTATGCGGGGAGAGCGGCGGCTATACAAGACCCGAAAGGGAAAGGCCGTTCGCGCATGGTCTCTGGCCATGTTCTCACCCTCCCGGCGCCAGTGCTGTCCATTGGCAACCGGCCGTGAGAAGCCGAAACCAGAGAGCCTACATCATGACCATCCATCAACCTGAAATGCGCCGTGGCAATCGCCACCTCGATCGAGCGGCTGATTGACCTGCTCGACGCCATGAGCCCGGATCCTGACCTCGAGGAAAGCCTCGGATGGGGATATGGCAGCCAACTGGAGTTGCACGCCCAGGACGGCGAGCGCGAGGAGGAGAACGAGCACGGCGGCGACATCAACGACGAGCCGCACGACGATAACGAGTATGAGCAAGACGCCGTAGACTGTGACTGGCCCGGCTTCATATGGGGCGGCGGGGAAGGCGGCGGCCGAGCGCACGAAGGTGCTTGAACCGTAACAATGTTACATTTGGCCCGCTGCCTCACGGTGGCGGGCCTTTTAGGCGCGCCGGCTTACTGCGACTGTCTTGACCGGTCCCCACATTCCGCCTGTAAAACTTTCAGAATCGGCGATCTGCAACATGTTCGGCCGGTCTCTTCTATATTTTTCTCCGAACCAACCTTCATACTCGATCTGAATTAGGAACTCGGCCTGTGCAATCCAAAAGCTCTGACGCGGATCTCTATGGGTTAGACCAAAGGAACATGAGGTCCTAGCACCGTTCTGGAGGAGACGGATCACGCTGGAAGGCTCGAAACAAGCCAACCATCGGCCCTTGTTCTCGTCATTGGCGCCGGCGCCCAACGCCGCCCGCAGCGCTGCCTGATCGGTAACAAGGAGCCTTATGTTCTTTGCAGGGATCGATCCGGAGTTAAGGATGACCAGGTCATACGCGATCCCTTCAGTGCCGCCGTGGTGCGTCTCAACCATTGCCGTTACAATCGGCCGAAACTGACGGTACCAAAAGAAGATGGAAAAACCTAAGGCCACCGCCGAGACAACCAGTGCAACGGCTGCGACTGCAAGATTGAGCAAGTCTGCGTATACGCCCATTATTGCCCTTTTCCGTAACCTCAACAGTAGCAAGAACCAATTCACCCGCATCGCCGCTGCCTTTCCCTGGCGGCCGGGTGTATCATTTCGTACCCGAAACGCTTGCGCCTATTTCTTTTTCCCGCCACTGCTGGTGGTGGGCGTCACCTTCGGCGCGCCGCCGCCAGAAACCGGCTTATACCCGCCCTGCACATTGCTTTTGGTCGGGGAGTAGCCCTTCTTGACGGCAGCCTGTTGTACCGTCTTGGTCGTCCCTTTCTTGTCAGTCATTTCCTTCCTCCGTTCGATCAATGTCTAAGAACTCAAGGGTGCTCACCTCTGATGCCTGGACCCAAAGGCCATTTGGCATCGGCACCCAGCTGCCGCCTCTGCCCCGACTGAAAATTTGCTCGACGTAAATGTCGCGGTCGTTGTCGGAGGAAGCGAACGACCGGCGCCCGTAATATCCATGGAAGACAGTGCCGTCTTTCAACGTGATGATGAGCCAATGCTCGGTCCGCTGGGCAAACTTCCAGTCCCATGCGGTCGGCATGGTGTGGACGACCTCAAGGTTCAGTTTCTCACAAATTGTTCCATACCATCCCTTTTGTGCCCTAGTCCGAGTAGAAGGCCGATGGCCATGGGCACGATGATGATCAGGCCGGCCCATCCAATCCAGACCCACCACGGCGCTGAGTCCTTATGAATGCCTAGGGCGAACAGCGGCAGGACCGCCGCATAATAAATGACGGTCACTACCAAGTAGGAGAGCAGGGCTTCGGTATGAGAGGGGGTGCGTCCAGTGAGGAATTGTGCACGCACGTAGAGAATGAGCAAACCCGGGACGAGCAGGGCGAGGCCATTGGCGACCTTAGACAGGTCTTCCACCTCGAACCCCATTGTCGCGAATCACTCCTGTTTGTCGGGCGGCGGACTTTCGCGCGCGAAATTGCAGGAGTTCAATGAGCCTTCGTGATTAATCACAGGGAAGATTGTTGCCCCAATTGTTGCCCTGGATCTTGGGTTGCCAAATCGGTCGAGCCGCTAACTTCAGTAAGTGTTTGGAAATGTTGGCTCCCCGGGCCGGATTCGAACCAGCGACCAACCGGTTAACAGCCGGTTGCTCTACCACTGAGCTACCGGGGAATAGAGGCTCTCATGTGAGTGGCGCAGCCTATAGCAAACCCTTTTCGGCTTTGCAAAGAAGCATTTCGCATTTTTTAGCGCATTTTCACCCAATGGTTTCTGGCAATCGCCGGATGACACCACATATGAGCCGTCTTGGGCGCCGTCGGACCTTGGTCGGCGGAACCTGAACGGCGATTGCAGCCTTTAGCGCATATGGCTTTATCGAAGGCAACCGGATCGACTTTCGACATGACTGCAGCAGACGAAAACCAGGCACCGGCGCGGAAAATCTCGGTGTTCGGGCGCGAGTTCACCATGCCGCGCTCGCGCGGGCTGAGGATCGCCATCGGTATCGTTCTGGTGTTTTTCGGCCTTCTCGGCTTCCTGCCGATTCTCGGCTTTTGGATGATTCCGCTCGGCCTTTTGGTGCTTTCCTACGAATTTGCCGCGGTGCGCCGCCTGCGGCGCCGGTTCGTCGTCTGGTGGGAACGGCGTCGCCGGCCAAGTTGAAAGCGATGGCGCGCGATCCCGGAGCGGCCGCTTCGCTTTTCCAGCCCGTCGCAGATTTCCCCCTCAAGATCTCCTTGAGAACGGCAACTGCTGGTGCCAGCCGCGCGCGATATGCGGTGAAAGCCGGTTTGCACCCGCTGCGTAAAGCTGCGGGTTCGAGTTTCGCCGGTCGCGCAGCCATGCTTGACGAGCGGCCAATATGCCGGCGCCAGCCGCTGAAACCGCTCGGGAACCACGTTGCGGAGGCTGATGAGGAAAGCACGCCGGAATGCCGCGCGCACGCTTGACGACCTTTCGCTGCCACCATATTGAGTTCGCTCGCCGGGAGCGATGAGGCCTCGTGGCGGAGTGGTTACGCAGAGGACTGCAAATCCTTGCACCCCGGTTCGATTCCGGGCGAGGCCTCCAGTCGCTTCAGCTCCCGCATGTCGGGGGCTTGAGTTCCGGGCGAATGCGCCGCAGTGTCGGCGCGACAAGCGCATTTCAGCGCATTGGCTTTTTGACGGATTGGTTGGGACATGAGCGCTGATTTTTCCGAACTTCGCGTCAAGATGGTCGACGGCCAGGTCCGCACCACGGATGTGACCGACGCAGCATTGCTCGATGCCATGCTTGCCGTGCCGCGCGAGGCCTTTGTCGGGGCCGGCCAACAGGCTCTCGCCTATATTGACGAGGATATCCGCATCTCCGACGGCACCAATGGCAGCGGTGCGCGCTACCTCATGGAGCCGTCGCCATTGGCCAAGCTTTTGCAGTTGGCCGAGATCGACGCTGGCGATTCGGTGCTCGATGTCGGCTGCGGCACCGGGTATTCCGCGGCGCTGCTGTCCAGGTTGGCCAAATCCGTCGTGGCGCTGGAAAGCGATACAGCACTGGCGGAAGCAGCCAAAGCGGCGCTTTCGGCGCAGGGCTGCGATAACGTCACGGTGGTCACCGGCCCACTGCCGCAAGGTCATGCCGCCAAGGCGCCCTACAATGTGATTCTCATCGGCGGCAGCGTCGAGAAAGTGCCTGCGGCGCTGCTTGACCAGCTTGCCGAAGGCGGCCGGCTGGTGGCTGTGGAAGGGCAGGGCAATGCGGGCGTAGCCCGGCTCTTTTTCAACGCAGGGGGGGTTGTAACCGGAAGACGGGCATTTAATGCGGCAATTAAGCCACTACCCGGATTTGAACGCATTCATGCCTTCGAGTTCTAAGTGATTTTGCCTTGCAGCAAAGACTCTGTCATGTTGGCTTACGATTGAACAATCGTTGCTGATTGGTTAACCGGGGTTTCGGGAGCTGTCAGCGGGGGAACGATAGATCGACGCGGCGCTGGCCGATCCCTAGGGATGGGCTGGCGTGGCGTGGTTCCCGTGCAAAACGAATGAGGGATATAAAGTGCCGTCCTTAGCCAAGAGTCTGTTTGTTACCGTCCTCATTTCCGCGACAGCGCTTTCGCCGATAGCCGCCTCGGCGGAAACCATTCTCGGCGCGCTTTCCAAGGCCTACCAGAACAATTCCTCGCTGAATTCGGCCCGTGCCGGCGTGCGCGTCACCGATGAGGGCGTGGCGATCGCCAAGTCGGGCTATCGCCCGGTGATCACTGGTTCGGCTGACATCGATTACACCTCCAGGCACCTAAACGGCAGGAACGCGAGCCTGGCATTGACCACCGGCAGCTTCGGCGTTCGGATTGACCAGACGCTGTTCGACGGCTTCCAGACCAAGAACAGGGTCGCGTCGGCCGCTGCACAGGTGAGGGCCTCGGTCGAGGGCCTGCGCAACACCGAAGAGAACACGCTGTTCAACGCGGCGAGCGCCTATATGGACGTGATTCGCGACCGCCAGGTGGCGGTGCTGACCGAACAGAATCTGCAGTTCCTGACCGAGCAGGCGCGCGCGGCACGCTCGCGCTTCGAGGTCGGCGAGGGCACGCGCACCGATGTGGCGCAGGCCGACGCGTCTCGTTCGGCCGCGGTGGCGCAATTGAGTGCTGCCCGTGCGCAGGCTCTGGCCAGTGCAGCAACCTATCATCAGATCGTCGGTGACGAGCCGGGCAAGCTCAAGGCCGCGTCGCCGTTGGCGAAGCTGTTGCCGAGGAGTCTCGAGGCGGCGATCGGCATTGCATCGAACGAGCATCCGGCCATCCTGGCCGCCCTACATTCCGTCGATGCAGCGGGATTTGATGTAAAGACGCAGGAAGGTGCGTTGCTGCCGCAGTTGACTGCCAGTGCCGGCCTTTCCCATGCCTATCAAAATACTGTACCTGGCGCGGGGAATTCGGACGGCGACTCCAATGCCGCCACGGTCGGCGCGACGCTGACCGTTCCGATCTATTCGGGCGGCCGTACCTCCGCACTCGTTCGTCAGTCGAAGGAATCGCTCAGCCAGGCTCGCATCGAGGTGGATGTCAGCCGTGACTCGGTGCGCCAGGCCGTGACCTCGGCATGGACGCAATACATCGCAGCGCGGGAAAGCGTCGACGCTAATCGGCAGGTGATCGCGGCCGCACAGTTGGCGCTCAACGGCGTCATCGAGGAGCGCAATGTCGGACAGCGCACCACGCTCGACGTGTTGAATGCCCAGAACGCCGTCATCTCGGCAAAGATCGACCTCGCCAGCTCCGAGCGCGATGTGGTTGTAGCCAGCTACGCCATCCTGTCGGCCATGGGCCGCCTGTCGGCCGATCGCCTGGCGTTGAATGTGGTGAAGTACAAGCCTGAAGAGCACTACAGAGCCGTCAAGGACAAATGGATCGGGCTGCGTACGCCGGACGGTCGTTGAGCCCACCTGGGCGGCTCAAATCCCGCCAGGGTTGAAGCATTTCACGCCGCGCTTCCCATGGATGCGCGGCGTTTGTCTTTTGTAGCCTAAATTGTTGAAATCCGGCGTCTTCCGAGATTGGGGATTCTCGGATGGCGATCCGTCGGCTACGCTGTCGCCATGATTCGTATCCGGCTTTGCCGGACAGGAATCCAGGAACGGGTCACTACAGCGCCACGCGTCCGATGGATGCGCAAAGGACGCTGTAGAACTTTGATTTGCGCCTGATCCTCTTCGAAAATCGAAAATCGATTTTCGGGATCATGCGCGGGGGCGGCGGATGTGACGATGGCGACGGCAAGCAGCGCACAGCGCGAACCTTCCATGGAAGAAATACTGGCTTCCATCAGGAGGATCATCGAAGACAGCGACACCGGCCGCAAGCTGCCGGGCGACGCCGATGAGTTGCGCCAGGACCTTGTGCCGGCCGCCGGGCCTGTTTCGGATGTCGAGGCATTCCGCAGCGAATTGCACAGCTCGACCGAAAGCAAGAAGCCGGTGACGCTGGCCGAGGTGCAGGCCCAACTGGCCGAGCCGGTGGTTGCGCGGCCGGAGCCGCGCTCCGAGCCGTCGCCAGTGAAGCCTGCCATTGCGGCAAATGCCACGACCGCCGCGCCACCCGCGCATGCTCCGATGACCCTGGCGGAAGTGAGCGCCAGGATAGCCAGCGAGCCTGCTCCCGCCGTCAGGGCAGAAGCTGCAGTGCGGGCAAAGGCGGAAACCACCGACTCGATCGTCACGGATTGGCGCCGCGAAATCGCGGCGGTTGGCAATCAGACAAAACCGGCTGAGACAGTACGGCAGCCGGAGATCAGGCAGCCAGAGACTGAAAATCGGCAGGCAGCAATCGCGGAGGTCGAGGCTTTCGAAGACGATCTCGCTGCCGAGCCGGCTTTCGAGGCTCATCCTTCGCGCAGCGAGCACGCGCGCCCGGCCGATACAACTCCGGTTCGGTCGGCGATCGTTTCGGAACATACGGGACGGCAGGTCGCAGCCGCCTTCGGCGAGCTCTCCGACGCCTTCGCCAGCCGCAGCAAGAAGACCGTCGACGAGATGGCCGAGGAGATGCTGCGGCCGATGTTGCAGGACTGGCTGGACAACAATCTGCCGACGCTGGTCGAGCGCCTGGTACGCGAAGAAATCGAGCGCGTCGCGCGCGGCGCGCAGTAGACATCACCATAGCCCGTTCCGGATTAAGGCGCCGCCTTCGGGCGACGCTTTCGCTGCAGGTCAGCTTCCGGCCGATGTCGCGAACACGATCAGGTTACCGTCGGGATCGCTGACGATGAAGGTGCAGGCATGGCCTTCCCGTTGAAATGACCAGGGCCCCGCCTATTTGCGTTGAAGGACTGAGGCCGCCCTCGCGGTTGACTTGGCCAAAACCTTCCGATTTACACCGGGTCAGCAAAACTCCCGACCGCGCGGACCATTTTCCCATGCTTGAAAAGACCTACGACGCCAAGACCGTCGAGCCCAGGATCGCCAAAATCTGGGAAGAGGCGGACGCATTTCGCGCCGGCGCCGGCGCCGAGGAGGGGGCGGAGGCCTTCACCATCGTCATCCCGCCGCCCAACGTCACCGGCTCGCTGCATATGGGCCATGCACTCAACAACACGCTGCAGGACATACTCGTGCGCTTCGAGCGCATGCGCGGCAAAAACGTGCTGTGGCAGCCCGGCATGGATCATGCCGGCATCGCCACGCAGATGGTGGTCGAACGCCAGCTGATGGAAAAGCAGATACATCGCCGCGATCTCACCCGCGAACAGTTCATCGACAAGGTCTGGGAGTGGAAGGCCGAGTCCGGCGGCGCCATTTTCAACCAGCTGAAGCGGCTCGGCGCCTCGGCGGACTGGTCGCGCGAACGCTTCACCATGGATGAAGGCCTGTCCAAGGCCGTGCTCGAAGTTTTTGTCAGCCTCTACAAGGAAGGGCTGATCTACAAGGACAAGCGCCTTGTGAACTGGGACCCGAAGCTGTTGACGGCGATCTCCGACCTGGAGGTCGAGCCGCAGGAGGTCAATGGCAATCTCTGGCACTTCCGCTATCCGATCGAGGGCGAGATTTTCGATCCGGAAAATCCTGGGACATTCATCACCGTGGCGACGACACGGCCCGAGACGATGCTGGGCGATACGGCAGTCGCCGTGCACCCGGACGACGAGCGCTACCGGCATCTGGTCGGCAAGAATGTCGTGTTGCCGATCGTCGGCCGGAAAATTCCGGTTGTGGCTGACGAGTATTCCGACCCGGAAAAGGGTTCCGGCGCCGTCAAGATCACGCCGGCGCACGACTTCAACGATTTCGAGGTTGGCAAGCGCCACAAGCTGCCGGCGATCAACATCCTGACCATCGAGGCGGCAATAACGCTCAGGGATAACGAGGATTTTCTCGCCGGGCTCGACGTGACGCCGGAGCGCCAGGCCGTCTGGGACGAGCTCGACGGTCTCGACCGTTTCGTCGCGCGCAAGAAAATCGTCGAGCTGATGGAGGCCGGCGGCTTCCTCGACAAGATCGAGCCGCATCGCCACGCCGTGCCGCATGGCGACCGCGGCGGCGTGCCGATCGAGCCGTTTCTGACCGAGCAGTGGTATGCAAACGCCGCCGAGCTGGCCAAGCCGGCGATCGCATCGGTGCGCGAAGGCCGTACCAACTTCGTGCCCAAGAACTGGGAAAAGACCTATTTCGACTGGATGGAGAACATCCAGCCCTGGTGTATTTCACGCCAGCTATGGTGGGGTCACCAGATCCCGGCCTGGTACGGGCCGGACGGCCGGGTCTTCGTCGAGAAGACCGAGGAAGAGGCGCTGGGCGCCGCGATCGAATATTATCTGGCGCTGGAAGGTCCATGGAAGGCCTGGGTCGAGGACAAGCTCGAGACCTTCAAGCCGGGCGAGATCCTGACCCGCGACGAGGACGTGCTCGACACCTGGTTCTCGTCGGCGCTTTGGCCGTTCTCGACACTGGGCTGGCCGGATCACACGCCGGAGCTGAAAACCTATTACCAGACCGACGTGCTGGTGACCGGTTTCGACATCATCTTCTTCTGGGTCGCCCGGATGATGATGATGGGCCTGCATTTCATGCACGAGGAGCCGTTCCACACCGTCTATGTGCATGCGCTGGTGCGCGACAAGAACGGGCAGAAGATGTCGAAGTCGAAAGGCAACGTCATCGATCCGCTCGACCTCATCGACGAGTTTGGTGCTGACGCACTGCGCTTCACGCTGACGGTGATGGCGGCGCAGGGGCGCGACGTAAAACTCGATCCGGCGCGCATCGCCGGCTACCGCAATTTCGGCACCAAGCTGTGGAACGCGACACGCTTTGCCGAGATGAACGAGGTCGCGCGCAATGACGATTTTTGGCTGAACGACGCCAAGTTGCCGGTCAACCGCTGGATCCTGACCGAATTGACCCGGGCGTCGCACGCGATCACCGAGGGCATCACCTCATACCGCTTCAACGAGGCGGCAGGGGCTGCCTACCGCTTCGTCTGGAACCTGTTTTGCGACTGGTATCTCGAACTGCTCAAGCCGGTGTTCATGGGCACTGACGAGGCGGCCAAAGCCGAAAGCCGCGCCTGCGTCGCCTTCGTGCTCGACGAGATCTACAAGCTGCTTCACCCGATGATGCCGTTCATGACCGAGGAGTTGTGGGCGCAGACGGCGGGCGAGGGCCGGACGCGCGCAACGCTGCTTTGCCACGCCGCCTGGCCGTCGCCGGACTTCGAGGACGCGGACGCGGCCGCCGACATCAACTGGCTGGTCGATCTGGTGTCCGGCATCCGCTCCGTGCGCTCCGAAATGAACGTGCCGCCGGCGGCGATCGCACCGTTGGTGGTGGTTGGCGCCAGCGTCGAGACCCGGCAGAGGCTCGACCGCCATGCGTCCGCCATCAAGCTGCTGGCGCGGGTCGGCGATATCTCGCTGGAGGACGCGGCACCCAAGGGCTCGGCCCAGATCGTGGTCAACGAGGCGACGGTCTGCCTGCCGCTCGGCAGCCTGATCGATCTCTCCGCCGAGGCGGCGCGGCTGCAGAAAGAACTGGCCAAGGTGACCGAGGAAATCGCGCGGTTGCACAAGAAGCTGTCGAATGAACGGTTCGTCGCCAGCGCGCCGGAAGAGATCGTCGCGGCCGAGCGCGAAAAACTCGACGAATACCGCGATCAGCAGGAGAAGCTTTCGGTGGCGTTGACCAGGGTGCGCGACGCTGGTTGAGCGCTGGATTCGCAAGGCGCCGGCAAGTGCTTGGCGGCGGTTCTTTTGCTCGAACAACAGGCATTCCGTAAGGTTAATATTGACGTAAACGGAAAGTTTCAGCCCCATTGTTGCCATAATGTAACAATCGGGCCAAATAGCTCCGAAAGGGCTTGTTTTTGAGCTTTTTGTGACGGGTTTCACAGAATTCTTTCGCTGATCTGCCCCCGGAAAGTCGTTTTTCGGCCTTGCTTCGGAACCAGCCGCTGTGCCGGAAAGGCAGCCGGCTCAGGTGTACATGTACGCTATGTGAATTCATTGTTGCGCCGTTAACCCGAATTGGTTCTAGCTTGACCCACTAGTATTTCGGGGAGGATATCCATGAACAATCTGCGTTTTAAAACACTGCTGGGGGCGGGGTGTTTTTCGCTGGGCTTGATCGGTTCCGTACATGCCGGCGGCATCGAGCGCGGTGGCTACGACATCGACCTTCTGTTCGATCCGGCGCGCTTCGCCACCGAAGCCGAGGCGACCTACGTGATGCCTGAGCGCAAGCTCAAGAATGCCGTCGACGGCAACGCGACGCTCAACTTCAAAAGCACAGCTGATGACAGCGAAGGCTACTGGGTGCCGCGCATAGGCTTCAAGGCCGAGGTGGTTAAAGACGTCGACTGCATGGCTGACTATTCGCAGCCTTGGGGCGCGCATACGAATCCTGGCATCTGGAACGGCTCTTTCTCCAACATCGAAACCGATATCAAGAGCAATAATTACGCAGCCACCTGCTCCTACAAAATGGATGCCGGCAAGGGCCAGCTACGTTTTATCGGCGGTGTCTTTTACCAAGAAGTCTATGGTTTCAAGGAAAGCTTCATCACGCCGCTGGCGCCTGGCGCCGTTGGCCGCGTTGACCTAAAGGGTACCGGCTGGGGCTGGCGCGCCGGCCTTGCTTATGAGATCCCCGAAATCGCGCTGCGTGCCAGCCTCGTTTATAACTCGCAGGTCAAGTTGGACAATCTTGAGGGTACGCTCGACCTATCGCAAGTCGGCCAGGGTAAACCTGACATCTACGGTTCCGCGTCTATGCCGGATTCGGTGGAATTGAAGCTTCAGTCAGGCATCGCGCCTGGCTGGCTCGCTTTCGGCTCGATCAAATGGGTCAACTGGAGTGTGCTGCAGAGCATTCCGATCTGCTCGCAAGCAACCAAGGGCCTTGCACCTTGCACGACGATTTCCCCATTTCCAGTTAGGCTAACCTCGCTCGACCTGATGTACCGCGATGGCTGGACGGTGACCTCCGGCATCGGCCACAAGTTCAATGAGCAGTGGAGTGGTGCCGCCCAGCTATCTTGGGATCGCGGCACGTCGCACGGTGTTGGCTCGCAGACCGATACCTGGACGCTCGGTGGCGGCGTCGCTTACACGCCAACCGCCAACATCGAAGTGCGGTTGGCCGGCGCGGTTGGTGTACTGACCAGTGGTCACTCAGGCACGTTGACTGACGAGAATGGCTATGAGGCCGGTACCGACGTCAGCTACGACTTCGGCAACGATCTGGTCACGGCAATTTCGGGCGGCGTCAAGATCAAGTTCTAAGGCTCTGAAAATTATAACGAAAGGCCGGGTATAGCCCGGCCTTTTTGTTTTGTGGGTGGACCATCGAGCGATGACGGAAAACTTGGTGTTGCAAATCCGTCGCATCACTTTCACCTCTCGCAATTGTGACGTTTTGGCAACAGTTCCCGACCAACCCCCGCGCTACAGCCTCGCCCGAAGAAATTGCCCATTTCCCGCCATAAACCCGGCGCACCTCGAATTCGTCTCGGGACACGCGCCACAAGGCTCGGCGATGAGGCAGGCCGCACCGCCCGCGGCAAGGAAGAGAATGGACGCCAAAGTCATTTCCAAGGCCAAGCTGCCTAGCCGCCATGTGACCGTCGGTCCGGCGCGTGCGCCGCACCGTTCGTATCTCTATGCCATGGGCCTGTCTGCCGCCGAGATCGCGCAGCCGCTGGTCGGCGTTGCCTCCTGCTGGAACGAGGCGGCGCCTTGCAACATCTCGCTGATGCGCCAGGCGCAAGTGGTCAAGAAAGGCGTCGCGGCCGCCAACGGCACGCCGCGCGAATTCTGCACCATCACCGTCACCGACGGCATCGCCATGGGCCACCAGGGCATGAAGTCGTCGCTGGTGTCGCGCGATGTCATCGCCGATTCGGTCGAACTCACCATGCGCGGACATTGCTACGATGCGCTGGTCGGCCTTGCCGGCTGCGACAAGTCGCTGCCCGGCATGATGATGGCCATGGTGCGGCTCAACGTGCCGTCGATCTTCATCTATGGCGGCTCGATCCTGCCGGGCTCCTATCGCGGCCGCCAGATCACCGTGCAGGACGTGTTCGAGGCGGTCGGCCAGCATTCGGTCGGCACGGTCAGCGATGCCGAACTGCTCGAGATCGAGCAGGCGGCGTGTCCGTCCGCCGGCTCCTGCGGGGCCCAGTTCACAGCCAACACTATGGCCACCGTCGCCGAGGCGATCGGCCTGGCGCTGCCGTACTCCTGCGGCGCGCCGGCGCCCTACGAGATGCGCGACCGCTTCAATTTCGCCTCCGGCGAAAAGATCATGGAGCTGATCGCCAAGAACATCCGGCCGCGCGACGTCGTCACGCTGAAGGCGCTGGAGAATGCGGCGACCGTGGTCTCGGCCACCGGCGGCTCGACCAATGCGGCTTTGCACCTGCCGGCGATCGCGCATGAGGCAGGCATCAAGTTCGACCTGTTCGACGTTGCCGCGATTTTCGAGAAGACGCCCTACATCGCCGACCTCAAGCCGGGCGGCAAATATGTCGCCAAGGACATGTTCGAGGCCGGCGGCATTCCGCTGTTGATGAAGACGCTGCTCGACCACGGCTATCTCCATGGCGACTGCATGACCGTGACTGGCCGTACTTTGGCCGAAAACATGGAGCATGTTGCCTGGAATGATAGCCAGGATGTGGTCCGTCCCGCCAACCTACCAATCACCCAAACCGGCGGTGTCGTGGGCTTGAAGGGCAACCTTGCCCCCGAAGGCGCGATCGTGAAGGTCGCGGGCATGACGGAGCTGAAATTCTCAGGTCCGGCACGGTGTTTCGATTCGGAAGAGGAATGTTTCGAGGCGGTCACGCACCGCAACTACCGGGAAGGCGAGGTTCTCGTCATCCGTTACGAAGGTCCGCGCGGCGGCCCGGGCATGCGCGAGATGCTGTCGACGACGGCGGCGCTCTACGGCCAGGGCATGGGCGGCAAGGTCGCTCTCATCACCGACGGTCGTTTCTCGGGCGCGACGCGCGGTTTCTGCATCGGTCATGTCGGGCCCGAAGCTGCCGTTGGCGGCCCGATCGGGCTCTTGAAAGACGGCGATGTGATTTCGATCGATGCAACCAAAGGCACGATCGAGGTCGACCTGTCCGAGGCCGAACTGGCAACGCGGGCGAAGGCCTGGAAGGCGCGCACGACCGACTATCAGTCGGGCGCGATCTGGAAATACGCACAAACGGTAGGGCCTGCCCGCGACGGCGCGGTCACCCATCCGGGCGGTGCCAAAGAAACACATTGCTATGCGGATATCTGAGTTGTTGAGGTCGTCTGTCCTTCCGGCACTGGTCGCTGTTGCGATCTTTGGCGCCGTGGGCCAGGCCATGGCCTTCGACGACAAGGTGTTCGACGACAAGACCGGCGTGAAGCCGCAATCGAGCCCATGGGCCGTGTTCCAGTTCGGCTTCTCCGCTTACAAGAGCGGCCACAAGGAACAGGCGGTCGAGGCCTATAAATACGCCGCCGAGAACGGCCAGATCGGCGCCACCTGGAAGCTCGCGCGCATGTACGCCGAAGGCGACGGCGTGACGCGCGACGACTATGCGGCCTTCAAATTCTTCTCCGAGATCGTCGATCAGGATGTCGAGCCGGGATCGCCGGAGGAAAGCTATGTCTCCGACGCGCTGGTGGCGCTGGGCGACTATCTCCGGACAGGTATCCCCGGCAGCCCGGTCGAGGAAAACGAGGTCGCGGCGCAGGAATATTACATGCGCGCGGCCGCCAACTACCGCAACCCGAACGCCCAGTTCGAGATGGGCCAGATGTTTTTGAAGGGCGAGGGCGGCGTCAAGGCCAGCGTCAAGCAGGCCGGCCGCTGGTTCCAACTCGCCGCCGAAAAAGGCCATGCCGGCGCCCAGGCGACGCTCGGCAATCTTCTGTTCCAGAGCGGCAAGATCGTGCGCGGGCTGGCCATGATGACCGCCGCGCTCGAACGCGCCTCGCCGAGCGACCAGCCGTGGATCCGCGGCATGCAGGAAGAGGCATTTGCCGCCGCCGGCGAAGCCGACCGCCGCACGGCGATTTCGCTTGCCGACGATCTTCTCACCAAGGGTGGTGACGACCAGTGAAATTGCCAATCTCCCCCCTTGAGGGGGGGATGCCCGGCAGGGCAGAGGGGGGCGCTGTCCCGCTGGCATTTCAGTTGACTAAAGTTTGCCCGGGTTGGACTGAAAGGGTGAGCTTGTTTGACCGAAAGGTCGCCTTTCTTCGCGCCCCCCTCTGGCCTGCCGGCCATCTCCCCCTCAAGGGGGGAGATTAGCTCACATCCATCAGTTCTCGGTGAGTTCCGCCGGCACCGCTCTGTACACCGGCATCGAGATCGGCGTGACGTGCAGATGCGGCTTAATCGTGGTGTCGGGGCAGCTGTCGTCGATCTTGGTCCATGAGGTGTTGTTGAGCACCAGGTCGCAGCGGGCCATATGGCTCTGGTCTGAAACCGTCAGGCAGGTGACCTGGCCGACCTGGTAGGACTTGCCATTGGCCAGGCACTGCTGGTCGGCAAGTGCCGCTGCAGGGGAGGCCATGGCAAATGCCAGGCCGATCGGGCAAAGGAGGAATCGTAGTGCCATGGAACCCCAGCCGCCATGCTGATCTCTGACTGAATGGCGCGATTGTGGCGATATCAGGGTTTCGGCTGATATCAGGCCGGCAGCAGCGCCAGATCGATCGCCACCGGCACGTGGTCGGAAGGTTTTTCCCAGGCGCGCACATGCTTTTCGATCGAGGCCGAGGAAAAGCGGTTGGCCGCTTCGGGCGACAACAGCAGATGGTCGATGCGGATGCCGTTGTTCTTCTGCCAGGCGCCGGCCTGGTAGTCCCAGAAGGTGTAGACGTCGGCCGCATCGGTGACGGCGCGCACCGCCTCTGTAAAGCCGAGATTCTTCAGCCGCCGGAAGGCCTGCCGGGTCTGCGGCTGGAACAGCGCATCGCCAAGCCAGTTCTCGGGGAAGCGCGCATCGACCGGCTCGGGGATGACATTGTAGTCGCCGGCCAGCACCAGCGCCTCCTCCAGAAGCAGCCGCTGCTCGGCCCAGCGATGCAGCCGTTCCATCCAGGCCAGCTTGTAGGGAAACTTCTTCTCGTCATCGACCGGGTTGCCGTTGGGCAGATAGAGCGAGGCGACGCGCAGCGCGCCCTGGTCGGTCGAGAACACGCCCTCGATGAAGCGCGCCTGCTCATCAGTCTCGTCGCCTGGCAGGCCTCTGATAACCTCGTCGAACGGAAGTTTCGACAGCAGGGCGACGCCGTTAAAGCCCTTCTGGCCATGGGTTTCCACGTTGTAGCCAAGCGCCTCGATCTCGGCGCGCGGGAACTGCTCGTCGACCGATTTGATCTCCTGCAGGCAGACGATGTCGGGCTGGCTTTCGCTCAGCCAGTGGTTGAGGTTGCCGATGCGGGCGCGAATGCCGTTTATGTTCCAGGTGACGATTTTCATGGGCGGCCTCAGGGATGTTCGGGCGAAAGACGTTCGACAAGCCCGATCGTATTGCCTGCCGGGTCCTTTAGAAAGGCCATCCACTCGCTTTCCCCCGCCGTTCCGAACGTGCCTTCGGTGTCGTTGTGGACGAGCGCCGGCGGTGCGGTGAAGGGGATGCCGGACGCTTTCGCCTCGGCGTGGAAGGCTTCGAGCCCGGCTATATCGAGATAGACGGTGCCGGCCGGAACGCCATCGGTGAACAGCAACCTGATATCACCGGCCATGATGAAGGCGATGCCCGGCGGATCGTAGCGGGCATGAACGCTGAGGCCGAGCACATCGTGCCAGAAGGCCAGCGTGACGTCGAGGTCGCGCCCGGCCGACAGTGCGACCTGACGGACCGCGCCGACGCCGGACATCTGCCTAGATGGAGAAACTGGTGCCGCAGCCGCAGGAGGCGACTGCATTGGGGTTGCGGATCTGGAACGACTGGCCCATCAGATCGTCGACGAAGTCGATCACCGAGCCGCCCATATAGACCAGCGACAAATCGTCGATCAGCACGGTGGCGCCGTCCTTTTCGATGGCGACGTCGTCGTCGTTGCGCGTATCGACCAGGTCGAACTTGTAGGAAAAGCCGGAGCAGCCGCCGCCTTCGACGGAGACGCGCAGCGCCGTCTTGCCGGCCTCGCCAGAGACGATTTTCGCGATCCGCCTGGCGGCGGACTCGGTCATCTCGACTTTCATGGCAGTCTTGGCATCAGCGCACATGGGCGTCACCTTGCTTTCGGTTTCACATGATAGGTATGAAGCGGGAAGGGGCAAGTCAACTGCGGCGGCATCAGCCATGACAAATGAGCTTGGCGACATTGGGTTCGGCTATCGGCCGCGCGCGGCCTATGCCAGCGACCCAGCCAGGTCGCGCGGGCGGCTCTATGACGAGGTCGAGAGCCCGACTCGCACGCCATTCCAGCGCGACCGCGACCGCATCATCCATTCCACCGCCTTCCGCCGCCTGAAGCACAAGACGCAGGTGTTCGTCGCCCATGAAGGCGACCACTATCGCACCCGGCTGACGCATTCGATCGAGGTCGCGCAGATTGCGCGGGCTCTGGCGCGAGCGCTGCGCGGCGACGAGGATCTGGCCGAGGCGGTCGCCTTGGTGCACGATTTCGGTCACACGCCGTTCGGCCATACCGGCGAGGACGCGCTGAACGAGCGGATGGCCCAATGGGGCGGCTTCGACCACAATGCGCAGTCGCTGCGCGTGGTGACGCGGCTGGAGCGGCGCTATGCCGAGTTCGACGGGCTAAACCTGACCTGGGAAACGCTGGAAGGGCTGGTCAAGCACAATGGGCCGCTGACAGATGCCAAGGGAAAAGGGCTCAAAGGCCCGGTGCCGCAGGCGATCCGCGACTATTCCGAGCTGCACGACCTCGAACTCGACCATTTCGCCGGCATCGAGGCGCAATGTGCTGCGATCGCCGACGATATCGCCTACAACACCCATGACATCGACGACGGCCTGCGCTCCGGCTTCCTGACCTTGGACATGCTGGAAACGGTGGCGCTGCCGGGATCGATCCTGGCAAGCGTGCGCGCGCGCTATCCGGGCCTGGACGATGTGCGCACCGGCCATGAGCTGATGCGCCGGCAGATCACGATGATGGTCGAGGACGTCATTGTTTCCACCACCGCCAATCTTGAGCGCATCAAGCCTGACAGCGCCGAAGCGGTGCGGGCGGCGGGCGAAACGATGGTGACCTTTTCCGCTGACGTGGCGGCGACCGAGAAGGAATTGAAGACCTTTCTCTACAAGCATCTCTACCGGCATGACGAGGTGATGCGCGTTCGCACTGAGGCCGAGCAGATCGTGCGCGACCTGTTCGATGTCTATTTCGCCGATCCGCGCGCCATGCCGGACGGCTGGCGGGAGGGGCTCGACCGGGCGGAGGACCGCATCAAGGCGCGCAGCGTCGCCGATTTCCTGGCGGGGATGACGGATACCTACGCCTTGAAGGAACACCGCCGTCTGTTTGACCATACGCCCGATTTAAGCTAGGGCGGGCGCGATTTGCCGGCCAATGAGCCGGTTCCCCTGCACAGTCCGCCAGAGCAAGACCCATGAACATCTTCGCCGATTTCAGCGCGCGAATCACAAAAGCCGTCGAAGCGCTTGATTTGAAAGACAGTAATGGCGTTTCGCCCGACCTGTCGCGCATCGCCGTCGAGCCGCCGCGCGACGCCAGCCATGGCGATCTCGCCACCAATGCGGCGATGGTACTGGCCAAGCCCACCGGGCAGAACCCGCGCGCGCTGGCCGAGCGGCTGGTGGAAGTGCTGCGCAGCGACGCCGATGTTGCCGAAGCCGACGTCGCCGGTCCCGGCTTCGTCAATCTCCGGCTCAAGGACGCTTTCTGGCAGGCACATCTGACTGCGCTGCTCGGCGAGGGGCAAAACTACGGCCGCTCGACCATTGGTGGCGGCAAGAAGACCAATGTCGAATATGTCTCGGCCAATCCGACCGGGCCGATGCATGTCGGCCATTGCCGGGGCGCGGTTGTCGGCGACACGCTCGCCAATCTGATGGCCTTCGCCGGCTATGACGTCACCAAGGAATACATCATCAACGACGCCGGCGCGCAGATCGACGTGCTCGGGCGTTCGGCCTTCCTGCGCTACCGCGAAGCGCTGGGCGACGACATTGGCGAGATACCGGCCGGCCTCTATCCCGGCGATTACCTTGTGCCGGTCGGTCAGGCGCTGGCTGCCGAATTTGGCCGCAAGCTCTTGCAGATGCCCGACGATGAGTCGCTGGCAATCGTCAAGGACCGCACGATCGACGCCATGATGGTGATGATCCGCAAGGATCTGGCGTTGCTCAATGTGCATCACGACGTTTTCTTCTCCGAGCGCACGCTGCATGCCGACAATGCCAAAAAAATCCGCTCGGCGATCAACGATCTGACGCTGAAAGGCCATATCTACAAGGGCAAGCTACCGCCGCCCAAGGGCGAGAAGCCGGACGACTGGGAAGACCGCGAGCAGACGCTGTTTCGCTCGACGGCGGTCGGCGACGACATGGACCGGGCGCTGGTCAAGTCCGACGGCTCGTTCACCTATTTCGCCGCCGACGTCGCCTATCTCAAGGACAAGGTCGACCGCGGTTTCGTCGGCCTGATCTATGTGCTGGGCGCCGACCATGGCGGCTACGTCAAGCGGCTGGAAGCGCTGGCGCGGGCGATTGCAGGCGATGATCTGAAGCTGCAACTCACGGTGCTGCTGTGCAATCTGGTGAAGCTGTTTCGCGATGGCGAACCGGTTCGGATGTCGAAGCGGTCGGGCGACTTCGTGACCTTGCGCGAAGCGGTGGAGGAGGTGGGCCGCGATGCGATCCGCTTCATGATGCTCTACCGCAAGAGCGACGCGCCGCTCGACTTCGATTTCGCCAAGGTCACCGAACAGTCCAAGGACAATCCCGTGTTCTACGTGCAGTACGCTTCGGCGCGCTGTCATTCGGTGTTCCGGCAGGCGAGCGAGCAACTGGGCGAGGCCAATTTCGACCGCAACAGCCTGGCCGCGGCCTCGGCGTCGCTCACCGATGAGGGCGAGATCGGCCTGATCCGGAAGCTGGCTGAATATCCCCGGCTGGTCGAATCTGCGGCCCTTGCGCTGGAGCCGCACCGGCTGGCATTCTACCTCTATGATCTGGCTTCCAGCTTCCATGGACACTGGAATCGGGGCACCGAGAATGCCGACTTACGTTTTGTTAAGGTTAACGACCGACAATTGACTCATGCCAGACTAGGGCTGGTGCAGGCTGTTTCGGATGTTTTGACCTCCGGCCTGACGCTGATTGGGGCTGATGCGCCCACTGAGATGCGTTAGGTTTAACTAAAACACCTGTCACCATTTGCCCACATTGCGCTGGTAAGGGCCAACCCTACGCGACGTCCATGGCGTCCGAATGAGTGCGAGTTCGGGAACAATAATGGCAGACAGAACCCAGCTGAGAGTAGCCGACAACAACGACATCGCCGAAGATGATCCGTTCGCTGAACTGACCAGGATCATGGGTTTCGATCCGCGCCAGCCGGTCAAGCCGCAGGCGCCAGCCGTCGAGACGGCTGCGGACGAGGGCGATTTCGACATCGACCTCGAGAAGGAGTTGATGGGCGAATTCGGCGATGAAGTCGGTTCCATGGAGGCCAGCCAGCCAGCTCCCGAGGTTCACCAGCCTGCCGCTGAACCCTACGAACCTGCTGCCGAGATTCGCGAGCCGGCTTTCGAAACCACCGATGCCGCGATGGACGATGCGCTGGCTGCTTCGCTGGAATATGATTTCGTCTTCGACGATGCCGCCGATCTGGATTTCGGCGCTGCCCCGCAGGCTGCGGCTGCTCCCGTTGAACCCTCGTTTGCCGAACCTTCGTTTGCCGAGCCCGCATTCGACGAAGCTGCATTCGACGATGATTTCGACAATGCCGTCGCCAGCTCGCTGGAAAACGTGTCGCCGCTCGAAGACGACCTGCCGATGGATGACGACCTTGCCGCTTCGCTCGAGCAGGGGTTGCTGCTCGATGACGGCGCGACCGTCGCCCATGCCGCAGATGTCGCGCAGGTTGCTGCTGCGCCTGCCGACGATCTCGCGTTCGACGATGATTTCGACAATGCCGTCTCGATGTCGCTGGAAGACGAGCTGACGCTGGACGGTCCTGCGCCGGCGCAGGACCAGTATGCCGCGCCAGTAGCCGAGGCGCCGGTCGTCGGCGCCGCCGACCACGCTGTTGCCGACGAGGATTTTGCGGTTCATTTCGATGACGCGATGGCCGATGTCGACATGGAATTTGCAGCTCAGGATTTTGCAGCCGAGCATTTCGAGCCTCAGGCTTTCGAGGCTCAGCCTGTTGAGGCCGAGGATCCGGAAGAGCGCGATCTGGATGTCAGCGATCTGCAGGTCAGCGCGCCGGTTGAGATGGATGCGCCGGAAGTGGACGAGACGCCGGCCTGGACCGTGGAGGCCAGCCCCTCTCATGAGACTGCGCACGAAGCATTCGACGATTTCGATCTGAGCATCGATGATGCGCTTGCCGATCACGAGCCGGTGGCCGAGACCGCACCCGCTCCGGTTCAGCCAACTCCGGTCGCACCAGCCTATGTGGCGCCTACCAATATGGCGACCCCGGCCGCTCCGGTCGCTGACGAACGGACGTTGGAAGATGAACTCAACGCGTTGCTTGGCGCCATGACCACACCACGCCCGGCGCCAGTCGCCCCGATTCCGGTGGTCACCGAGCCCACCAGGGCTGCCGCCATCGAGCCCACCAGGACTTATGAGCCGGTTGCCCCGGTGCAGCGGTCCGTCGCGACGCCGGTCGCTCCGGTCGATAATCTCGACTGGGACCTGGACGAACACGCGCCGGCTCCTCAGGAGGCCCGGGCGGACGATGCCGATTTCGACGATCTGCTTGCCGGCGAACTCGAGGGCCATGAGCCCGAGATCGAGTTCGATGATCATGCCTTCGATGCGGCGCTCGCCAAGGGCATCGATCTCGGTAATGACACGGCAGCACCGGTCGCTGGCGATTGGCGCTCGACGCCGCCGGAGCCGGCGCGTTCGTGGAGCCGCGTGACTCCCACCCCGGCCCAGCCTTCCTTTGCAGCGCAGCCGCAACCTTCTTTTGCAGAAAAGCCGTCCATGCCGCCGGCGGCAGCGCCAAGCTATCGCGACCAGCCGGTTGCAGCTGCTGCCTATGTGGCGCCGACGCCATCGCGCCAGGCGCCGCCTCAGGCCTATGACGAGATGCCGGATGTCGAGACGGTCGATGTGCCGGAGCGTGTGGTGGCGATTGCCGACGACCTCGACATTCCAGAACTCAGCTTCGAGCAAGACGAGCCGGCCGCCTATGACGACATCGACGCCGAATTCGCCGGCATGCTCAACGAGATGAACGCGGTGGAAGTGGCGCCGCCCACTGCCGCACGCAGTGCCGGCTATGATGACGATTCCTACAGTTCCGGCTTCAGTTCGGGCCACGAGCTCGACCAGCGCGCCTATGCGGCGCGGCCAGCCGAAGTGCTTGCAGCCACGCAAGCTCACCACGCCGATGCCGCCGGCGGCTTCGACCTGGACGATCTGCCCGGCAGCCAGCCGGTTTCGCAGGCCGACGATTTCGCGGTCGACGAACTCGACTACGATCCGGATCTGGACGAGGCAATGGCGGTGCCGGGCCTCGCCGAGCAGGAAGCCGCACGGCCGCGCAGGAGCGGCCTGCTGGTCGCGGGGGTCGTTGCTGCGGTTGCGATTGCCGGCGGCCTTGGCGCCTTCGCCTTGTCGTTCGGCGGAAAGGGCGGCAGCGATGGGCCGGTCATTGTCAAAGCCGACAACAGGCCGATCAAGGTCAAGCCCGAAAATCCGGGCGGCGCCGTGGTGCCGAACCAGGACAACAAGGTTTATGATGCGGTCGCCAAGGGCACCAAGCCGGCCGAGCCGGTTCAGGAGAAGCTGGTCACCAACACCGAAGAGCCGGTCGATGTGAAGGCGCAGGAGCCTGAAAGCCGCGTCGTCGATCTGTCGCCCGACGATACCGACGCTGCCCCAGGCCCCGACGCTGCCGGCAACCCCGAAGCTGCCGTCAACCCCGACGCGGCTGTCGCGCCGGCGCCAAAGTCCGAGGACCGCATCGCTCAGGTGCTGCAGGAAGCCGACAAGAACTCCGATACGGTCGCCGTTGCCCCGCGCAAGGTGCGGACCATGGTGGTCAAGCCCGACGGCTCGTTGGTGGCCCGCGAGGACTCGACGCCGGCCGCGCCACAGGTTGCGGCGACTGAGCCGCTTGACCCGGCGCCGCAGCACGTCGCCCCTTCGGCCGATGCCGAGCAGACCGGCACCGTGGCGCCTGCCGATCAGGCAAATAGCGACCAGGCAAGTGCCGAGACCGCCAAGCCGGTCAAGCCGGTGAAGCCGGCGGCCACGCCGAAGGCTGAGACCCAGTCCGCCAACACGCCGCAGACGGTTGCCGTAGCGCCGCAGCGCCCGTCCGACCAGCCGGTCGACGTGGTCGGCGAGGTCAAGCCCGACCAGGTTGCCTCCATCCCGGCGACGGCTTCGACATCGGGCGGTTCGTGGTCGATGCAGATCGCTTCGCAGCCGACGGTCGAAAGCGCCCAGGCCAACTACGCCGACCTGCAGCGCCGCTATGGAAATGTGCTCGCCGGTCGCACCGCCAACATCGTCAAGGCGGAGATCGCCGGCAAGGGCACCTTCTACCGTGTCCGGGTGCCTGCGCAATCGCGCAACGATGCGATCAATCTGTGCACCAGCTACAAGGCTGCCGGCGGCAACTGCTTCGTGTCTCGGTAAGGCCGGATCCAATTATCAGAGCCGGTGCGTTCCCAAGGGTCGCGCCGGCTTTTTCATGTGGATGGGCGAGAGGTTGAGGCGCTTGCCGTCCGGGGAGATTCCCTTTGCCGGCGCGAAGCCCTAAACTGGTGGAATGACCGAATCAAAATCCATGATCCTCGGCTGTGCCGGGAAATCGCTGACCCGCGAAGAAATCCGTTTCTATCGCAATGAATGCCCGTGGGGCTTCATCCTGTTTGCGCGCAACATCGGCGAAACCGAGCAGATCCGCGATCTGGTCGCCGAAATGCGCGACTGTATCGGGCGCCCCGATGCGCTGGTGTTCATCGACCAGGAAGGTGGCCGGGTGCAGCGCCTGCGGCCCCCGCTGGCGCCGAACTATCCCGCCGGCGGCGCGCTCGGTGCATTGTGGCGCAAGGACCATGATGCCGGCACCCGCGCTGCCTGGCTGATGGCGCGGCTGCACGCCTTCGACCTGTTACGCTACGGTATCTCTGCCGATTGCCTGCCGGTGCTGGACGTGCCGATCGAGGGCGCCAGCGACGTCATCGGCGCGCGCGCCTATGGCAAGGAGCCGCGCCCGGTCATCGAACTCGGCCGCGCGGCGGCGGAAGGGCTGATGTCGGGCGGCGTGCTGCCGGTCATGAAGCACATTCCGGGTCACGGGCGCGCCTTTGCCGACACGCATTTCGAACTGCCTGTGGTCGATGCCTCGCTGAGCGACCTGCAGCGGCATGATTTCGCCCCGTTCCGCGAGCTTAGCCATCTGCCGATGGCGATGACGGCGCATGTCGTCTACAGCGCCATCGATCCGAACAACCCAGCGACCACCTCAGGCAAGGTCATCGACGAGATCATCCGCCGCGAGATCGGCTTCGACGGGCTGTTGATGAGCGACGACACCTCGATGAAGGCACTTTCTGGGGATTTCCCGACAAAGGCGGCCTCGATCCTTGCGGCGGGCTGCGATCTGGTCCTTCACTGCAATGGCGTTTTCGAGGAGATGGCGGGCATCGCATCGCGAACCACGGGACTTGAAGGGACATCGCTGGAGCGCGCCAAGCGGGCGCTGACCTATATAAGGGATCGCGACCGGGCCGACGAAACCGAGATACGCGCCGAGTTTGCCACCTATTTCGATGCGGTGGCCTAGAGACGGATGATTTCAGGTCTGCTCGACCTGAAATCTGAATCCGTCTCTAAATTAGATAGAGAGAGCATGATGTCGTCCGAAAACCGCTTCACACTTTTCGGCATCATGCTCTAACCAGAGGTAAAGGAACAAGTGGCGGAAACATTGGACAGCAAGGCTGCGAAGGCCGCACCGATGGACCGTCTGTGGGCCGAGAACGACGATTCACGGGTCACCGGCGACCCGTCGCTTGTCGTCGACGTCGCCGGGTTCGAAGGTCCGCTCGACCTCTTGCTGCATCTCGCCCGCAACCAAAAGGTCGATCTGTCGCGGATTTCCATCTTGGCGCTGGTCGAGCAATATCTGACCTTCGTCGAGACGGCGAGGGCGCTGAGGCTTGAGCTTGCCGCCGACTACCTGGTGATGGCGGCGTGGCTGGCCTTCCTCAAGTCGAAGCTCCTCATCCCCAAGCAGCCCGGCGAGGAAGGCGAAAGCGGCGAGGAACTGGCCGCGGTGCTGCAGTTCCGGCTGAAGCGTCTGGAGGCCATGCGCGACGCCTCGGCAAGGCTGGTCAACCGCAACCGGCTCGGCCGCGACGTGTTTGCACGCGGCATGCCTGAGATGGTCATCGTCGAGAAGCGTAACGCCTATTCGGCCTCGCTCTACGATTTGCTCACCGCCTATGCGCAGCAGCGCCAGAAACAGGCGATCACCAATGTGACAATTGCCCGGCGTGGCGTGTGGTCGCTCAAGGATGCGCGCGATATCCTGACCCGGCTGATCGGCTCGCTGCGCGACTGGACGGCGCTGGACAGCTATCTGATCAATTACCTGACCAGCCCGGACGAACGGCGTACCGCGATTGCCAGCTCGTTTGCGGCGTCGCTGGAACTGGTGCGCGAAGGCAGCATCGAGATGCGACAGGACCAGGTGTTCGCGCCGCTCTATCTGCGCGGCCGCGCGCAACCAATCAAGGCAGTCGAGGTGGCATCATGAGCGAACGCGCCAACGCTTCGGTCATTCCGTTCAAGGTCGAAGAAGAGACCGAGGAGGGCATTATCGCCCAGGACCCGACTGATACCCTGCTTCTGAATCCTGGCGAACGGCTGCATATGGCCGAAGCCATACGCATGGCCGAGGCGATCGTGTTCGCCAGCGCCGAGCCGGTCAGCGAAAAGCAGCTCGCAGCCAGATTGCCCGATGGCATCAGCATTGCCGCTGCCATGGCTGAGCTGCAGCAGATCTATGCGCGGCGCGGCGTCAATCTGGTTCGGGTCGGCGATGCCTGGGCTTTCCGTACCGCCGGCGATCTCGCCTTCCTGATGAGCCGCGACACGGTGCAGCAGCGCAAGCTGTCGCGCGCCGCGCTCGAAGTGCTGGCGATCATCGCCTACCACCAGCCGGTGACGCGCGCCGAGATCGAGGACATCAGAGGCGTCGAGACCTCGAAGGGCACGCTGGATACGCTGCTCGAAACGGAATGGGTGCGCATGCGCGGCCGCCGCCGCACGCCCGGCCGTCCCGTCACCTACGGCACGACAGACACTTTCCTCGACCATTTCGCACTGGAGGAGATCCGCGATCTTCCTGGGATGGACGAACTGAAGGGGGCAGGGCTGCTCTCCGGCCGCATGCCGTCGAATTTCGCCATCCCGTTGCCGCCGGCCGATCCGGACGCGCTGACCGAGGACGAGGATGCGTTGACCGACATCGATCTCGAGGAACTCGGCCTGCTGACGCCGCGCGTCACGGAAGATTGACCGCAAGCCGCTGTCAAAAAGCTGCATTGCTGCGGTAGATGCGCCGATTGGTAGCGGGCAGCTTTGCCGAAAATGCGTGACATAAGCCGCGCCTTCATAAACTTTGTCGCTGTTGTGTTTGAATCCCAACGCGAAAACGCATAGATCATCGCCAGGGAAAACATTCGAGAGAGAGTTACAATGGGTTCATTTTCGATTTGGCACTGGATGATCGTGCTGGTGATCGTGCTGCTGGTGTTCGGCCGCGGCAAGATACCCGAGCTGATGGGCGACATGGCCAAGGGCATCAAGAGCTTCAAGAAGGGCATGGCCGACGACGATACCGCCGAAGACAAGCGCACCGTCGAGCACCGCCCGGACGAGACCGTTTCGGCAGTGAAGGAAAAGGCCAGCAAGAGCTGAGCCGAAGGTTGTTGCTTTTGTGCAAGTCGTTGTCCCAAAACCGCTTCGCACTTTTGGGCGACAAGCACTAGTCGGAACTGATTGCCATGTTTGAAGTCGGCTGGACCGAAATGCTGGTGATCGCGATCGTCATGATCGTGGTCGTCGGACCCAAGGATTTGCCCAATATGCTGCGCACCTTCGGCCGCACGACGGCGAAGCTGCGTGCCATGGCCTCCGACTTCCAGAAGCAGTTCAACGAGGCGTTGAAGGAAGCCGAGCTCGACGACGTCAAGAAGTCTGTCGATACGCTGCGCGGCCTCAATCCGGCGGCCGAAATCCGCAAGCAGCTCAATCCGTTCGAACAGGCGGCAGCCGAGGTTCGCTCCGGCGTCGATGCGGTGATGAAGCCGAAGCCCGCCGTCGACCCCGCAACGCCGGCGGCAGAAACACCACAGGCGGCCGAGCCGCTCAAGAACGGCGCGACGGTGATGCCCGGCGTCAACGGACCGGAAACAGCGCCGGCGGCGCCGATCCTTCCGGCGATGACCGACGAGGCGGTGGTGACACCGGCTGCAGCAACAGCAGCGCCACGAAACGCGCGCGCCAAGGGGGCTGCGATATCAAAGGCCCCGGCAACCAAAACAGCGGCAGCCAAGGCAGCACCGGCAAAGCCGGCGCCTGCGGCGAAGGTTGCGGCCAAGCCGTCAGCGGCGCCCGCCAAGGCTGCACCCGGAAAAGCCGCCACCAAGCCGGCTGCTGCACCGAAGGCAGTCACAAAGGCTGAGCCGAAGCCTGCGCCGGCCACGAAGCCCGCGTCCAAGAAGACGGCGGGGGCCGCCAAGTGAGCATTACGGACAGCGAAAAGGACGAGATCGAGAAGTCGTCGGCTCCGCTGATGGAGCATCTGATCGAACTGCGCCGGCGGCTGATCTGGTCGATCGGCGGTTTCTTCGTCGCCTTCCTCGTCTGCTTCTTCTTTGCCAAGAAGCTGTTCAATCTTTTGGTCGTTCCGTTCAAATGGGCCACGCAGTGGGCCGGGCTCGATCCGCACAAGGTCGAGCTGATCTATACGGCGCCGCAGGAATTCTTCTTCACCCAAGTCAAGCTCGCCATGTTCGGCGGCATGGTCATCGCCTTTCCGCTGATCGCCACGCAGATCTACAAATTCATCGCGCCAGGCCTCTACAAGAACGAACGCAACGCCTTCCTGCCGTTCCTGATCGCATCGCCGATCCTGTTCCTGATGGGAGCGTCGCTGGTCTATTTCTTCTTCACGCCGATGGTGATGTGGTTCTTCCTCGCCATGCAGCAGGCCGGCACCGACGACCAGGTGCAGATTTCGCTGCTGCCGAAAGTGTCGGAATATCTCAGCCTGATCATGACGCTGATCTTCTCTTTCGGCCTGGTGTTCCAGCTGCCGGTGGTGACCAGCCTGATGACGCGCGTCGGCATGCTGTCGTCGAAGGCGCTGGCCGAGAAGCGCAAATGGGCGATCGTCATCGCCTTCGTCGTCGCGGCGGTGCTGACGCCGCCTGATCCGATGAGCCAGATCGGTTTGGCCATCCCGACCATCCTGCTCTACGAGGTGTCGATCTGGGCGGCCCGGCTGATCGAGCGCGATCAGGTCAAGCAGAAGCTGGCGCGCGAGAAGCAGGAAGCCGCCGAAGCCGTGGCCGAAAAGGCGGCGGACGCGTCCTCAAAGCAGGCTCGTTCATAGGCTGTCGCGTTCGGGTATCCGCGTTAGCGGAAAAACGCGACAGCCGCTGACCCTCATCTTGCATCGATGAAGGATGCGGTTTACCCCCTCAGCCTTATTCTGAGGACGAACCAACCATGCTTGATATCAAATGGATTCGCGACAACCCGAAGGCCCTTGTCGAGGCGCTGGCCAAGCGCTCGTGGTCGGTTGACGAGGCGCAGTCCACGGTCGATGAGCTGATCAAGAAGGACGAAGCGCGGCGCGAGCACGTCACCGAGCTGCAGACCAAGCAGGAACGCCGCAACGCCGCCTCGAAGGAGATCGGCAACGCCATGCGTTCGGGCGACACGGCACTTGCCGAAAAGCTCAAGGCCGAAGTCGGCGATATCAAGACCTTCATCCAGAATGGCGAGGCGCGCGAGCGCGAGCTCGACAAGACGCTGAACGATGCGCTGGCGGTGCTGCCGAATGTGCCGCTCGACGACGTGCCGGTCGGCAAGGACGAGCACGACAATGTCGTCAAGCATATCGTCGGCGAGGTGCCGACTCGGCCGAACTGGGTGAAGGAGCATTTCGAGATCGGCGAAGCGCTCGGCATGATGGATTTCGAGCGGGCGGCAAAGCTGTCGGGATCACGCTTCACCGTGCTGAAGAGCGGGCTGGCGCGGATGGAGCGCGCCATCGGCCAGTTCATGCTCGATCTGCACACGACCGAGCATGGCTATGAAGAAGTCATCCCGCCACTGATGGTGCGCGACGAAGTGCTTTTCGGGACCAACCAGCTGCCGAAATTCGAGGACGACCTGTTCTTCGTGCAGCATGGCGATGGCCGGCTCGGGTTGATTCCAACCGCCGAGGTCCCGCTCACCAACCTGGTGCGCGAAGAAATCACGGCCCATGAAAAGCTGCCGCTGCGCTATACGGCGCTGACGCCGTGTTTCCGCTCGGAAGCGGGCTCCGCCGGCCGCGACACGCGCGGCATGTTGCGCCAGCACCAGTTCTACAAGGTCGAGCTGGTCTCGGTCATCGACCAGGAGTCTTCGCTCGCCGAGCACGAGCGGATGACGCAGTGCGCGGAAGAGGTGCTGAAGCGACTGGAGCTGCCGTTCCGCACCATGGTCCTGTGCACGGGCGACATGGGGTTTGGCGCGCGCAAGACCTACGACATCGAGGTCTGGCTGCCCGGCCAGAACGCCTATCGCGAAATCTCGTCCTGCTCGGTCTGCGGCGACTTCCAGGCCAGGCGCATGGATGCCCGCTACAAGGACCGGGATGGCAAGGGCAACCGCTTTGTGCACACGCTGAACGGTTCGGGCACCGCTGTCGGCCGTGCGCTGATTGCCGTCATCGAAAACTACCAGAATGAGGATGGCAGCGTAACCATTCCTGAAGTGCTGCGGCCTTATATGGGCGGTCTGGCGAAGATCGAATCGAAGTAATGCGCATCCTTCTGACCAATGATGACGGCATCCATGCCGAGGGCCTGGCGTCGCTCGAACGCATCGCCCGCACGCTGTCGGACGATGTCTGGGTCGTGGCGCCGGAGCAGGACCAGTCCGGCTACGCGCACTCGCTGTCGATCTCGGAGCCGCTCCGGCTGCGCAAGATCGGCGAGAAACACTACGCCGTGCGCGGCACGCCGACCGACTGCGTCATCATGGGCGTCAAGAAGATCCTGCCTGGCGCGCCGGACCTGATCCTGTCCGGTGTCAATTCCGGCGCCAACATCGCTGACGACGTCACCTATTCCGGCACCGTCGCCGGCGCCATGGAAGGCGCGCTGCTCGGCATCCGCTCGATCGCACTCAGCCAGGGTTATTCCTATGTCGGCGAGGACCGCGTCGTTCCCTATGAGACCACCGAGGCGCTGGCGCCGGCGTTGCTGAAAAAGCTCGTCGCCATGCCGCTGCCGGACGGCGTGCTGCTCAACGCCAACTTTCCCAACTGCCTGCCTGACGAGGTTGCCGGCACCGTCGTGACGTCGCAGGGCAAGCTGGTGCACAGCCTTTGGGTCGACGAGCGCCGCGATGGGCGCGGCCTGCCTTATTACTGGCTGCGCTTCGGCCGCGAGCCGGTCGAGGGCAAGCAAGGCACCGATCTCCATGCTCTGCACAACCGGCTGGTGTCGGTGACGCCGCTGCAGCTCGACCTCACCGCGCATGAAATCCGTGACCAACTGACCAAAGCGCTGTCTGATTAAGGTTTTGGCATGAACAAGGTTTCTGCATGAACATGCCGCTCGACGATCGCGAGGGTTTTGCCGCTTTCCTGCTGCGCCTGCGCGGCCAAGGCGCGGTGCCGAAGGCGCTGATCGCAGCCTTCGAGGCGACGCCGCGGCGCGGCTTCCTCAACGGCCAGTTCCATTCGATCGCCTGGTCGGACGGGATGCTGCCGATCGAGTGCGGCGAGGCGATCGAGGGCGCCGACCTGCAGGCGGCGGTGATTGCGGCCCTGGCAATAGAGCCCGGCAACCGGGTGCTCGAGATCGGCACCGGCTCGGGCTACACGGCAGCGGTGATGTCGCGGCTCGCGGCTCGCATCGTCAGCGTCGACCGCTACAAGACGCTGGCCGAGCAGGCCAGGCAACGCTTCGAGGCGCTCGGCATCGGCAATGTCATCGTGCGCCAGGCCGATGGTTCCACCGGCCTTGCCAACGAAGCGCCGTTCGACCGCATCGTAGCCTGGGCGGCTTTCGACAGCCTGCCGCGCTTCCTGCTCGACCAATTGTCGAGCGGCGGCATCGTCATTGCCCCGATCGGGCCGGAGGAGGGCGAGCAGGTGCTGGCCAAGCTGACCAAGGTCGGCAGCCGCTTCGAGCGCGAGGATATCGGCACCGTGCGCCTGCAGCCGATCCTGCGCAGCGTCG
This sequence comes from Mesorhizobium sp. M0037, assembly GCF_040323635.1. NCBI lineage: Bacteria > Pseudomonadati > Pseudomonadota > Alphaproteobacteria > Hyphomicrobiales > Phyllobacteriaceae > Mesorhizobium > Mesorhizobium sp. M0037. The sequence continues at coordinate 142,097 of NZ_JAMYVB010000014.1, forward strand.
CGGCGGTTATCTGAATTCTGCCTGTCACGCGCTTCGAAGGTAAGCCGAAGCCGATCGTTTCGTCATCACGGGCGAAGCAAGGAGCGTAGCGACGTAGCGCAGACCCGAGGATCCATGCCGCGCCATCAAGGCGTTGCTACGGCGCAGAATTCTGCTCTGCTGCATTCTTCGGCCAATGTCACGGAATGGATCCCAGGGTCTCCGCGACGGCGCTTCGCGCCTGCTTCGCCCAGGGATGACGACGTTGGTGAAGGCGCCTTACAAAATGTTTTAAGAAAATTTGCGTCTGATTCTATGGGGTTAACCCGCCAGTAACATTAACGCGCTTTAATCATGACCAGTGTGTACCGGGTCTGTGCGGGTTAGTGCGATGCAATTCAGTGTTTTGAAGGCAAACGGGCGTACTCTGTCGCGGGGCTGCGCTGTCCTCATGCTAGCCGGAGTGGCGGCGGGGTGTAGCTCCCAAGTCTCGCGGTTCAATGGTGTCGACGACGTCTTCACCTCCTCGACCAACAATCAGCGCGCCATCATCGACAAGCAGAGCACTGCGCAGCCCTATCCGGGCGATGTGGCGGCCGAGCCGATCGCTGCGGCACCTGTCGATGGCAGCCATAACGAGTCGGTCAGCCGCTCCAGCCTGGAGCCAGTCACCGTCCAGCAGCTGCCGCCGCCGAGCGCGCCCAAAGCTGCTCCGATGCGCACCGCTTCCGCGCCGGCGCTTGCACCGGCACCGCATGTCGACAGAACGACTACCGGCACCGTCCAGCCGGCGAGGCCGTTCAAGAATGCCGGTGACTCCGATCCGAAACCAGTTGCGGCTGGTACGCCGCATGCGACCGAGATCGTGGTCAGCGACGGCGAGACCATTTCCGGCATCGCTCATCGCTATCATGTGCCCGCCGACGTGATCATGAAGGTCAACGGCTTGAGCGCCACCAAGGGGCTGAAGACCGGTCAGAAACTGGTCATCCCGGCCTATGCCTATTCAAGCAAGGGGACAGAGCCGAAACTTGCCGACGGCAAGCCGGCAAACAGCCCCAAGGCGCCGGCGCCGGAGAAGATCGCCGTACTGCCGCAGCAGCCGAAACTCAAGGACGGCAAGTCCGCCGCGCAGGTTGACGCTTCGGCAGCGAACAAGCCGAAGACCGACAAGCCGGCGCAGACTGCCTCGGCCGCGCCAAAAGCCGGCGCGGGCACCTACACGGTCCAGTCGGGCGACAGCCTGTCCTCCATCGCCATGAAGACCGGCGTTGGCATCGTGGCGCTGAAGCAGGCGAACGGCATGCAAGACGGCCTGCTCAAGATCGGCCAGACGCTGAAGGTTCCGGCAGGTGGCACCGCAACGGTCGCCAGCGCCAAGCCGGCCAAAGTTGATCCGGTGACGACCGCGACCACCCAACCGGCGGCAAAGCTGACGGAGACGCTCGCCACCTACACGCCGCCGAAGAAGGACGCCAAGGTTATCCAGCAGGCCGAGGACGACGACGCTGTTGCGCCCGATGCCACCGGCATCGGCAAGATGCGTTGGCCGGTGCGTGGCCGCGTCATCTCCAATTTTGGTGGCGGCAAGGATGGTGTCGACATCGCCGTGCCTGAGGGGACGCCGGTCAAGGCGGCCGAAAACGGCGTGGTCATCTATGCCGGCGACGGCCTCAAGGAATTCGGCAATACGGTTCTGGTGCGCCACGAAAACGGGCTGGTCACCGTCTATGGTCACGCCAGGTCGATCGAAGTGCAGCGCGGCCAGAAGGTCAAGCGCGGCCAGGAAATCGCGCTGTCGGGCATGAGCGGGACCACCGACTCGCCGAAACTGCACTTCGAAGTGCGCAAGAACTCGGCCCCGGTCGACCCCTCTGGCTATCTCGAATAGAACAATAAACGTTTTGCAGGCCGTCTGACCTCCAGTCCGGCCCGCCGGCTCAGCCCGCTCCGCAAGGGGCGGGCTTTTTCAGTGACCTGACGCAAATCAATCAGTCGTTCAGCGGCTTGCCGAGCCGGCCGGCCAGATCCTGGGTGAACTGCCAGGCGACGCGGCCCGAGCGGCTGCCGCGCGTCGTTGCCCATTCCAGGGCGTCGGCGCGCAGCTGCTCCGGGTCGATCTTCAGTCCATGATGGGTGGCATAGCCGTTGACCATATCGAGATATTCGTCCTGCGAACATTTGTGGAAGCCGAGCCACAGGCCGAAGCGGTCGGACAGCGAAACCTTTTCCTCGACCGCCTCGGACGGGTTGATGGCGGTCGAGCGCTCATTGTCGATCATGTCCCGCGGCAACAGGTGCCGGCGGTTCGACGTGGCGTAGAAGATGACATTGGCCGGGCGGCCCTCGACGCCGCCTTCAAGGGCTGCCTTCAGCGACTTGTAGGAGGTGTCGTCATGGTCGAAGGAGAGGTCGTCGCAAAACAGGATGAAGCGAAACGGCGCCGCCTTCAGCAGGCCCATCAGCCTGGGCAGCGTGTCGATATCCTCGCGGTGGATCTCGATCAGTTTGAGCGGCAGGTCGGATTTGGCCTGGGCGTTGATCTGCGCATGCACGGCCTTGACCAGCGAGGATTTGCCCATGCCGCGCGCACCCCACAGCAACACGTTGTTGGCGGCGTGGCCGGCGGCGAAGCGCTCGGTGTTTTCGACCAGAATGTCGCGCACGCGGTCGACGCCGCGGATCAGGCCGATGTCGACGCGATTGACCTTGCGCACCGCCTCGAGATAGCCGGGGTCGGCCTGCCAGACGAAGCAATCGGCCACGGCAAGATCGGTCTGCGGCACCGGCGGCGGGGCGAGGCGGGTGACCGCCTCGATCAGGCGGTCGAGCTTTTGGTTCAGGGCCTCGATGGTGCTGTCGGTCATGTCTCGTCTTTTATGTTTCTGCACGAACGTGCGTAGGGGCGGAAATCGTCCTGGTGGAAGCTGCATGAAAACCGCTTCCAAGCTTTTGTTTGAGCATGATCTTTTGCGAAAACCACGCCGGCTTTCCGGGAGCATGCTCTAACACGGGTCAACCGGCCGGAAAAGCAGCCGAAAGCCAGGCCTCGCAGTTGCATTGGCAACTTTACCCACTATATTCCGGCCAAATTTGGCGGGGCCGTCTCGTGGCCCTTTTTCGTATCCCAGTTCATATCCCAGGAGTTCTTGATGTTCGTCACACCGGCATATGCCCAAGCTACCGGAACTCCACTTGGTCCGTTCGGGGACATCGGCATGATCCTGCCGTTCGTGCTGATCTTCGTGATCATGTATTTTCTCATCATCCGGCCGCAGCGCGCGCAGCTGAAGAAGCGCCAGGAGATGATCTCGGCTGTGCGCCGGGGCGACACGGTCATCACCGGCGGCGGCTTCGTCGGCAAGGTGACCAAGGTGATCGACGACAATGAGCTTGAGATCGACCTCGGCGGCGGCACCAAGGTGACGGCGCTGCGCTCGACGATCGCCGATGTGCGGGTCAAGGGCGAGCCGGTGGCCAACCAGAACGCCAAGAAGTAAGCCAGTTTCCCAAGCGGAGCGATCCGCGGGCAGAGCTCTGACAAAAGACGGCGTATGGTCCATTTTTCGCGCCTGAAAATGATCCTGATCTGGCTTGCTATGGCCACAATGCTCGTCGACGCGCCCAGTCTTCACGCTGCCGGCGCGGACGTGCTGCTTCGATTGGACGCGACCGATGTGATCGATCGCCGGTTGGAGGCGACGCGTGACGAAATCAGGACGCTGCTGCGCGATGCAAGGATCGGCTATACTGGTCTTGCTAAGTCGGGTCGGGCCGTTCAGGTGCATATCACCGACGCCGCTCAGGTCGGCGCGGCCAAGATGGCATTGGAGGCGGTGACTGATCCTGTCCTTGGCAGCGCTGGTCCGGTCCAGGAAGTGATCCTGGATGATACCGGAGCAGCGTTGCTCAGGTTCACGGTAACAGACACAGGTATCAAGTATCGGATGTCGATCGCGCTTGCGCAGTCGATCGTGGTCATTAAGAATCGCCTGCGTGATCTTGGTGTAGCCGACCCAGTAGTGCGGCCAGAGGGCGAAGACGGTATGCTGGTCCGGACCTCGGGCGTTGCGGATTTGCAAAGGCTGAGGAGAATTCTCACCCGAACCGGAATGCTGACTTTTCAGTGGGTTGATGAGTCGATGCCGGTCGCTGATGCGATCAATGGCCGGACGCCCGCTGGCTCGGTGGTGGTTTATTCGAAGGACGATCCACCGGTTCCCTATCTGGTTGAGAGCCGAACGATCGTTTCCAGTGACGACATTGTCAATGCTCAGGCGACTCCCAACTCCGTCACAAATGAGCCGGCGGTTTCGTTCACCTTCGATTCCAGGGCAACGGCACGCGTTGCGCAGGCGACCTCGCAGAATGTCGGCAAGCTATTTGCGATGATCCTCGACAACCAAGTGCTTTCGGTGCCAGTCGTCCGCGAGCCAATTCTTAACGGCCGCGGCCAGATATCGGGCAACCTTACAAAGGAGAACGCCGATGATCTGGCCTTGCTTTTGCGTTCCGGACCGATGCCTGCACAATTGAAAATAGTCGAGTAGCGCACGATAGCGCCCGGCGGTGATCAGAATTAGAATGGAACCGACAGAGGCGATTGACGCCGAAACCGCTGCCGGCGGCAGCGCCAAATTGACCTCAGCGCGCTCGACAATCGGCGAAGTGCGGGTTAAGGGCGAGCCGGTGGCAAATAAGAACGCCAAGAAATAACCGAATTGTCGGCGGAACGATCCGCCAGTACGCCCTGACGGACAACGCCATATGCTGTATTTTTCGCGCCTGAAGATGATCCTGATCTGGATCGCCGTGGCCGTCACATTCATCCTTGCCGCGCCAAATCTCTTCCCGGCCAGCACATTGGCGCAATTGCCCAACTGGGTGCCGAAGCGGCAGATGACGCTTGGTCTCGATCTGCAGGGCGGTTCGCACATCCTCTTGCAGATGGACCAGAATGATCTCGTCAAGGCGCAGCTGGAAACGACGCGAGACGAGATCCGCACGCTGCTGCGCGATGCCAAGGTGGGCTATACCGGCCTTGGCGGCACCGGCAGGACCGTACAAGTGCGCATCACCGATCCAACCCAGATCGATGCCGCCAAGGCGGCGCTTAAGCCGCTGACCGATCCGGTCGCCGCCGGCCTGTTCACCGGTGGCTCCATCCAGGAAATGTCCCTGGATGATTCCGAAGCCGGGCTGCTCAAATTCACCGTCACCGACGCCGGCATCAAATACCGCACCTCAGCCGCATTGGCGCAGTCGATCGAAGTCGTCGAGCGTCGCGTCAACGAACTCGGCACCACCGAGCCGATCGTGCAGCGGCAGGGCGACGACCGTGTGCTCGTCCAGGTGCCGGGCCTGCAGGATCCGCAAAGGCTGAAGGAGATCATTGGCCAGACCGCCAAGATGACCTTCCAGATGGTCGATACCTCGATGTCGGTGCAGGATGCGCTGAACGGCCGCCCGCCGGCAGGCTCCTCGGTGCTTTATTCGCAGGACGATCCGCCGGTTCCGTATCTGGTGGAAAATCGCGTCATCGTGTCCGGCGAGGATCTTGCCAAGGCCACCGCAACTTATGATTCCCGAAACAACGAGCCAGTGGTTTCGTTCGTCTTCAACTCGCGCGGTGCGACACGGTTCGGCCAGGCGACGCAGCAGAATGTCGGCAAGCCGTTCGCCATCATCCTCGACAATCAGGTGATTTCGGCGCCGGTGATCCGCGAACCGATCCTCGGCGGCAGCGGCCAGATTTCAGGCAATTTCACCGCCGAAAGCGCCAACGACCTCGCCGTGCTGCTGCGCGCCGGTGCGCTGCCGGCAAAGCTGACCGTGATCGAAGAACGCACGGTGGGCCCGGGCCTCGGCCAGGATTCGATCCATGCCGGCAAGGTCGCCGGCATCATCGGCTCCATTCTCGTCGTCGCCTTCATGTTCGTCGCGTACGGACTTCTCGGCTTCCTCGCCAACATTGCGCTCGCCGTGCACGTGGCGATGATCGTCGGGGTCTTGTCGCTGCTTGGCGCGACGCTGACCTTGCCCGGCATTGCCGGTATCGTGCTGACCATCGGCATGGCGGTCGATTCCAACGTGCTGATCTATGAGCGCATCCGCGAGGAGCGACGGGCCGGCCGTTCGGTCATCCAGTCGATCGACACCGGCTTCACCAAGGCGTTGGCGACCATCGTGGATTCCAACGTGACGTCGCTGATTGCCACGGTCGTGCTGTTCTATCTCGGCACCGGACCGGTGAAGGGCTTCGCCATCACCTATGCCATCGGCATCCTGACCACGGTGTTCACCGCCTTCACCTTCACCCGTCTGCTGGTGTCGATCTGGCTGCGCCGCGCGCGTCCGAAGGAATTGCCGCGTGCGCCGGTGACCTTCGTTCCGGCCGGCACGAAAATCCCGTTCATGGGCATCCGCCGCTGGACCTTTGCACTGTCCAGCCTGCTGTCGATCGCGTCGGTTATCGGATTCCTGACCATCGACATCAACTACGGCATCGACTTCAAGGGCGGCTCGATCATCGAGGTGCAGTCCAAGCAAGGCGACGCCGATATTGGCGATATCAGAAGCCGGCTGTCGGAGCTAAACATCGGTGAAGTGCAGGTCCAGCAATTCGGCGCGCCGAACGACGTGCTGATCCGCGTCGGCACCCAGGATGGCGGTGAGAACGCCGAGCAGACCGTCATCGACAAGGTGCGCGGCGAGCTCCAGGACAATTACGATTTCCGCCGCGTGGAGGTAGTGGGTCCCACCGTTTCGGGCGAACTGGCCAAGCAAGGCACGATCGCCATGATCATCGCGCTGATCGGCATCCTGGTCTATGTCTGGTTCCGCTTCGAATGGCAGTTCGCGGTCGGCGCGATCGTGGCGACGGTACACGATGTGGTGATGACGCTGGGCTTCTTCGTCATCACCGGGCTCGAATTCAACCAGTCTTCGCTGGCGGCGATCCTGACCATTATCGGCTATTCGCTCAACGACACGATCGTCGTCTATGACCGTGTTCGAGAAGATTTGCGAAAATACAAACGAATGCCGCTCCCGCAATTGTTGAACAACGCCATCAACGAGACTCTGTCGAGAACGACGCTGACTTCGGTGACGACCATCCTGGCGCTGCTGGCCCTGGTGCTGTTCGGCGGCGAGGTGATCCGCTCGTTCACCATGGCGATGCTGTTCGGCGTCGTCTTCGGTACCTATTCGTCGATCTTCATCGCAGCGCCCTTGCTGATCCTGTTCAGGCTCAGGCCGCAGGGAGCGAGCGCCGATGAGGAGAAGCCGGTTGGTGGCGGCAAGGCCATGGCGACCTGACGGCTGCGCTGGTGGCAAAAGGTATCGTCATCCGCGAGGCGCATTTCCCCGGACGGGCGCCGATCGAAGCCTACGGCAATGGCGGCTTCCGCTTCGCCGACATGTCGCATCGCGGCTCGCTTCTTTGCCTGCCCTCCGGCATCCATGGCTGGGAGCCGGCCGATCCGCTGGCCCTGACGGCGGCGGATTTCGACCTGCTGCTGGCCGAGGCCGACAAGGTCGAGATCCTGCTGGTCGGCACAGGCAAGGATTTGCGGCCCTTGCCGGCAGCACTTCGGGCGGCGCTGAAGGCGGCTGGCATTGGCTCCGACCCGATGTCGACGGGGGCAGCGGTGCGGACCTACAATGTTCTGCTTGCCGAAGACCGCGCCGTGGCCGCGGCGCTGATCGCCGTCGACTGACGTGACCGATACAGCTGACATCGTCATGGAGGCGGTGCGCGCCGGCGACCATGACCGCTATGTCAGCGCACTCTATGCACCGGCCGACAAGCGCGCGGCGCTGTTTTCGCTTTACGCCTTCAATGCCGAGATTGCGTCTGTCCGAGACCGCATCCACGAGGCATTGCCGGGCGAAGTGAGGCTGCAATGGTGGCGCGATGTCATCGCTGCTGAAGCCGCAGCCACAGGCAACCCGCTCGCCGATGCGCTGAAGGCGACGATTTCTGCCCATGGCCTGCCCAAAACTGCCTTCGACAACATGCTCGAGGCCCGCATCTTCGACCTCTATGACGATCCGATGCCGTCGCGCACCGATCTCGAGGGATATTGCGGCGAGACGGCGGCCGCGCTGATCCAGCTGGCGGCGATGGTGCTCGATCCCAATCAGGCGCCGCGCTTTGCCGAACTGGCGGGCAGGGCCGGCTGCGCCCAGGCGATGACCGGCCTGTTGCTGCTGTTGCCGCTGCATCGCCGACGCGGGCAATGCTTCGTGCCGGCGGATATCCTTGCAGCGGCCGGCTCATCGCCGGAAGAGTTCGTCGGCGGCGACGACGGCCCCGGCGCTCAGCGCGCGGTGGCTGCGATGATTGCATTGGCGCAGGAGCATCTCCGCGCTTTCGAGCAAGGGGCGTCCGCACTTCCGGAAACGCTGCGTCCGGCGTTCCTGCCGCTGGCGCTGACCAGCGCCTATCTCGGCAAGATGGCCAATGGCCGCTCGCCGCTTGGTGGCGCAGCCCGGCTTTCGGCTCTGCGCCGGCATTGGCTGTTGCTCAGGCGCGCAACGCGGGGTTGGCCAGCGAGTTGACGTAAACGTCAATCGCGTTAGGACTCTGAGACTTGGCTATTCAGCAGCTTCCGATGTTTGCGCCGGCAGCCCTAGCCACTCCCGACAATCTGCCCGCGCGCGTGAGGTGATCGCGTGGCGCTTGGCCACCGTCTTGTCCTTGCCGCGCAGGCGTTTGCCTTCGGTCTTCGGTGCTTCCACCGGCGGGAACAGGCCGAAATTGACGTTCATCGGCTGGAACGAGCGTTTGCCCGGCTCGTCGTCGGAAACGATGTGGCCGCCGGTGATGTGGTTGAGCAAGGCGCCGAAGGCGGTGGTGAGCGGTGGCAGCGATGGCGCGTGGCCGAGCCGCTCGGCGGCGGCGAAGCGGCCGGCGAGCAGGCCGATCGCCGCGCTCTCGACATAGCCCTCGCAGCCGGTGATCTGGCCGGCAAAGCGCAGGCCCGGCCGCGACTTCAGCTGCAGCGAGGCGTCGAGCAAGGTCGGCGAATTGATGTAGGTGTTGCGGTGCAGGCCGCCAAGACGGGCGAACTCGGCGTTTTCCAGGCCCGGAATGGTGCGGAAGACGCGCACCTGCTCGGCATGCTTCAGCTTGGTCTGGAAACCGACCATGTTGTAGAGCGTGCCCAGCGCATTGTCCTGGCGCAGCTGCACCACGGCATAGGCTTTTACCGTCGGATTGTGGGCATTGGTCAGCCCCATCGGCTTCATCGGCCCGTAGCGCAGCGTCTCGACGCCGCGCTCGGCCATGATTTCGATCGGCAGGCAGCCGTCGAAATAGGGCGTGCCTTCCCACTGCTTGAATTCGGTCTTCTGGCCGTCGACCAGCGCCTGTACGAAGGCGAGATACTGGTCCTTGTCCATCGGGCAGTTGATGTAGTCCTTGCCGGTGCCGCCGGGCCCAACCTTGTCGTAGCGCGACTGGAACCAGCAAATGTCCATGTCGATCGTGTCGAAATGGATGATCGGGGCAATCGCGTCGAAGAAGGCCAGCGCATCGGCGCCGGTTGCCTCGACGATCGACTGGGCGAGCGACGGCGCGGTCAGCGGTCCCGTGGCGATGATCGCCTGGTCCCACTCCGCCGGCGGCAGGCCCGGCACTTCCTCGCGCTCGATGGTGATCAGCGGGTGCGCTTCAAGCTTTTTCGTCACCGCGTCGGAGAAACCGTCGCGATCCACGGCCAGCGCGCCGCCTGCCGGCACCTGGTTGGCGTCGCCGGCACTCATGATCAGCGAGCCGGCCAGCCGCAGTTCGGCATGCAGCAGGCCGACGGCGTTGTTCTCGGCATCGTCGGAGCGGAAGGAATTGGAACAGACAAGTTCGGCAAGCCCATCGGTCTTGTGCGCATCGGTGCCGCGCACCGGGCGCATCTCATGCAAAATGACGGGAACACCGGCTTGTGCTGCCTGCCAGGCGGCTTCGGAGCCGGCGAGGCCGCCGCCGACGATGTGGATAGGATTTTTGCTCATGAGCGCCGGAATAATCGCTTGGCGCGCCGTTTGCAATTGGCCGGTGCGAGCGTGGGTCATTGTCGTGCAACGACGGAGCTCGACTTTCTTATGTCCGCAGCGACGGTCTGATGGCGGCGTAAAGCGCCTCGATCGACTGCATGCGCAATTGAAAAGCCTGCCCAAAAACAACAACACCCGCCGCGGGAGGAGGTGCGGCGGGTGTCGTTTTTGGGGCCGATCCTCGGGAGGAGGTGGGGATCGGCCGTATTCGCCATTGCCGGGGAGGAGGTCGGCTTTGACGAAATTCTTTTCGCCGGATCGAGGGAGGCGAAATCCCTGGAAGACGACCTGCGTTCACTTTGGAGACGAACTGCGTTCGCTTTGGAAACAGCGCCCGCCGCGGGAGGAGGTGCGGCGGGCGCCGTTTTGGTGGTCAACCCTCGGGAGGAGGTGAAGGCTGACCGTATCCGTCAGGGTCGGGGAGGAGGTCGACCCTGGCGAAATTCTGGTTAGATCGTCGCCCTGCGGGCGATGATCTTGATCTCGTCGCGGACGATGCCGAGATCATGGAGCTGACGGTTCGAAAGGCGACCCAGCTCGGTAACGGTGTCGCGGTAAACGCGCCAGTTACGATAGTTGCGGATCAGGTTCATTGTCGTTCTCTTTTTCAAAACTGGTTCGGATCATTTGCGATCCGAAGAGGATTAGACCGCCTTGCGGGCGACGTAGTGGATGTCGCTGCGGCTGATGCCGAGGTCGGTCAGTTCACGGTTCGACAGGCGGCTCAGCTCGGAGACGGTGTCCCGGTAGCGGCGCCAGTTGCGGTAGTTGCGGATCAGGTTCATGGTAGTGCTCGTTTCGTCTTTCTTCGGATCATTCCGTTTGTGTACGAACAGTAAATAGGCTGGGTAATATCGATTTAAAAGTGCTGTTGGCGCATGGCAGCAATGCAAATTGTGCAATGCACCATCAACGCGCGTTCACGGCTTCGTCATGAAGAAACCCGAATCGGAAAATGACGTTGCGTCAACGATTTGGGCGGATCGGCTGTCAGAAAGACCAAGCTGGGGGAGAAGCGGCATGGCGAGTTATTCGTCACGGGCGAGGGCCGATATCGGGCGGTGGCTGCAGGCCGGCCTGATCGACGCCAAGACGGCCGATGCGCTTAAGTGCGACATCGACGCAAACGAGCGCAAATCGCTGAGCTTCGGCACTATATTGGCCATGATGGCAGCGCTGCTGTTCGGCGCCGCGATCCTGCTCTTCGTCGCCGCCAACTGGGACGCGATCCCGCGGCTGGTGCGGGTCGCGGCGCTGTTTGCCGTCATTCTCGCCGGCTATGTCGGCGGCGCGGTGTTGAAGATGCGCGACCATGCGGCGATCGGCGAGGCGCTGTGGATCGTGGCCGCCGCGGCCTTCGGCGGATCGATCGCGCTGATCGGCCAGATGTACCATCTCACGGGTGACGAAGCCTCGGCCATCGTCACTTGGGGCATCGGCACGGCATTAGCCGCGGTGGCGTTGCGCTCGAACCCGCTGACGGTCGCTGCCGTCGGCATATCCGTTGCCTGGCTGTTCGTGCGCGCGTTCGACTTTTATGACCGCCCCGTATTTCCGGATTTCTTCGTTATCATGGCGCCGGTGCTTTTTGTCGTCTCGTTGTGGACGCGCAGCCAGCCGGCACGCCACCTGATCATTCTCTCGGTCATTTTCTATATCGCGGTGCGCGGCCTGCACCAGAACACGCTCGCCCTGGCTATTCCTCTCGTCGTGGTGTCGGCGCTGCTGTTTGCGGTTTCGATCTTCGCCGCTGGGCCGGCCGACCGGATCTTGCAGCTCGGCGGGCGGTTGCCTTTGCACGCCTTGATCGGCTTTCTCACCGGGCTGGCGATGATGCAGATCGAACTGGGCGATGACAACGCCTTCAGCAACGGCTTTGCCATTGCGTCGGTCATCGCACTGGCCGGCATTGCCGCGGCGATCATGCTGGGCGGGCGCGAGAGCAGGGGGCTGCGCTGGGTTGCCTATGCCGGCTTTGCCTTCGAGCTCGCCATTATCTATGTCGTGACCTTGCAGACGATGCTCGGCACGGCCGGCTTCTTCCTGGCTGCCGCAGTGCTGTTCGGCATCCTGGCTCTCGTCATCATCCGTGTGGAAAAACGCATGAAGGCCCCGGAAGGAGCGGCAGCATGATGTCGGGAAAGAAACTTGTCATCTCGGCGCTGGTCCTGGCGCTCGTCCAGATCGGCTTCCTGAGCTGGATCATCGCCGGCCGCGCGGCGATCCTGCGCAACGGCAAGGAGGTCTTGCTGAAAGTCGAGCCGGTCGATCCGCGCGATCTGCTGCGCGGCGACTATATTATCCTCGGCTATGAAATATCGCGCTTGCCGGTGAAGCTGATCGCCAACATCCCGGCCGGCCAGCTCGTGAGCGAGAACACGCCGATCGTGGTCCGGCTGAAGCCGGGTGCCGACGGCTATTGGCATGCGACCACGGCCTGGTTCGGCAAGGCTCCGACGCCGGCGACCGCCGACGAAGCCGATATTGTCGGCCAGGTCGCGCCGGGCTGGACGCTTGATCCTGAATCCACGATCGCACCGCAATACGGCATCGACCGCTTCTACCTACCTGAGGGCCAGGGCATGGCGATCCAGAACGACATGCGGGTGCGGCCATTCGGCGTGCGCATCGCGCTCGCCGCCAGTGGCCAGGCACAGATCAAGGCGCTGATGGACGGCGACAAGACATTGTTTGAGGAACCGCTCTACTAGAAGACATTACCCAGGGCATGGATTTCGGCAACGATCGATCGCTTCGCCCTCATGCAAACCAGACGGGCGAAGACAATGCCGATTACGGTGACGACGCGCGAAGATATCAATCTCGATGCCGTTTTGCGCGTCGCCTGGAGAAACGACACGGTCGAAATCGGCGACAAGGCCTTGCAACGCATTGCCGAATGCCGCGCCTCGTTCCTGAAACTCATTGAGTCCGATCCGCCGCCGGTCATCTACGGCGTCACCACCGCGATGGGCGAGCTGGCAAGCCGCAAGCTCGAACTTGACGAGCGCGACCGCCATGCGCGCATCAAGGCTTTTGCTGCCGCCACATCGTTCGGTGAGCCATTGCCTGAGCGCGTCGTAAGGGCGATCGTGTTGGCGCGGCTGACCAACTTTATCGATGGCAATGCCGCGACCACGCCGCGCATCGCACGGGCGGTCGCGGCGATGCTCGACGGCGGCCCGATGCCGGTGGTGCCGTCGCAAGGGCAGGGTGGCGCCGGCGAGATCCTGGCGCTCTATCCGCTGTTTGCTGCGCTTACCGCCAGCCTTGAGCTTGAGGTGAAGGAGCGCGGTTCGCTGATCAACGGCTCGCCCTGCGCGGCGGCACTGGTGGCGGACGCAGCACTTGCCGCGCGTCGTCGCCTCGCCATGGCGCACAAGGTGTTCGCGCTGTCGATCGAAGCGTTTCGTGCGCCGCTCGAGCATTATGATGCAGCGCTCGACGGGCTCTGGGGCGACGAACACGAAGCGGCCGCCTTGCAAGGGTTGCGGCAGTTTCTGGTCGGCGCAGGGGATGGACGGCGCAATTATCAGGCGCCGGTCAGCTACCGCATCGTGCCGCGTGTGCTCGGCCATGCGCATCGGGCGCTGGCCGGCGCCGAGCAGGCGGCGACCGTATCGCTGGCCTCGATCTCGGACAATCCAGTCTATATCCCGCCCGACGCGGCGCACCCGCTGGGGCGCTGCATCTCGACCGGCGGCTATCACAATGCCATGGCGACGCCGGCGCTCGACGATCTGGCGGCGATCTGGGCCGATCTCTGCCTGCTCTGCGACCGCCACGCCTCAAAGCTGCTGAACGGCAAGGTGTCGCTGCTGCCCGACCTGTTGATGACCGGGCGGCATTGGGCCGACAGCGACGGGCACGGCAATGTCGGCTATGTGCCGATGGCGATCACCGGCTATCTCGAACAGGCCAAACTCGCGGCGCAGCGCACCTTCATTCCGGGCACCGAATCGGCCGGCGCCGGCCAGGACGACGTCGCCACCACCGCATTCTTCGCCTGGACCAAGGAAGCGACGGCCGGCCGCTGCCTCGATGCGGCAATGGCGATGCTGGCGATGATCGCCTCGCAGGCCCTGTACGTGACTGAACGCGCCGCGCCGCCGGCATTGCAGGATTTTGTCGCGGATATCAGGAAGATCGTGCCGCCGGTCGACGCCGACCGGGTGCTGGGGCCGGAGCTGGCGAAATTGGCGGAGTGGTTTACCGGTCAAGTGTTTGAAGTGTAGGCCGTCGCCGCCAGTCCTCCTACGCCACGGCTTCGGAGGACACCCTTCGCTTTATCAAGCTCCTGGGTGGCCTGCCACCCGAAGCTCGATAGAGCGAAGGGTGGTGCGGATGAAGGGACTCGAACCCCCACGCCTTTCGGCACTGGAACCTAAATCCAGGGCGTCTACCAGTTCCGCCACATCCGCATTTGTCGGCAATCCCATGTAGCCATCATTCTGTCAATGTCGGGGCGAAAATGTCTGCCGTTGGGGCGGTCATTCGCTGCAACGCGAAGATGGTTGAAAATTGGCCTCGCCTGTGACAAAAGGCGTGTCAAATGTGACGGGACGCGCCGATCCGCTTCTGCAGAATGTGATAAGAAGTAGGAAAAACAAGAACTTATTCACATCTTGGAACGCAGTTTGGAACAATTTGAGCCGTAATTTCGGTCAAATCGCCAGGTTCCGTACCAAAAGCCATTCCCGGCAAGATTGTACCGGCAGGCTGTGAACGGCAAGACGCCGTGGCAGCCTCTTTGGTGAAGATAAAGGTTTTACGATGCAGGTCACCGAAACGCTCAACTCCGGTCTCAAGCGCGAGATCAAGATCACCGTGCCGGCCGGTGATATGGAAGCCAAGCTGATGGCGCGGCTGTCCGACGCCAGGAACAAGGTCCGCATCAACGGCTTCCGTCCCGGCAAGGTGCCTGTGCAGCATTTGCGCAAGGTCTACGGCAAGTCGTTCATGGCCGAAGTGGTCAATGAGATCCTCAACGATTCGACCCGTTCGATCATCACGGGGCGCGGCGAAAAGGCCGCCATGCAACCTGAAGTGATCATGACGGAAGATGAGAAAGAGGCCGAGAAGATCCTGGCCGGCGGCGCCGACTTCGAATTCCGCCTCAACTACGAGGTCATCCCGGCGATCGAGATCAAGGATTTCTCCGACATCAAGGTGACGCGCCAGGTATTCGAAGTGCCGGACAGCGAGATCGACGAGCAGGTCCAGCGCGTTGCCGAATCGGCGCGCAGCTTCGAGCCGAAGACCGGCAAGGCCGCCGAAGGCGACCGCGTTTTGATCGACTATCTCGGGAAGATCGACGGCGAGGCCTTTTCCGGCGGCGCCGGCACCGACCAGCCGCTGGTTCTGGGTTCCAAGGAATTCATCCCGGGCTTCGAGGACCAGCTGATCGGCGCCAAGGCCGGCGACGAGAAGCAGGTCACGGTCACTTTCCCGGAAAACTACCAGGCAGCGCATCTGGCCGGCAAGGAAGCCACCTTCGACGTCACCGTCAAGGAAGTGTCCAAGCCCGGCGCGCTGGAAATCAACGACGAGATGGCCAAGAACCTCGGCCTGGAATCGCTGGAGCGCCTGCGCGACGTGGTGCGCGGCCAGATCGAGAACCAGTTCGGTTCGATGACCCGCCAGAAGGTCAAGCGCCAGCTGCTCGACCAGCTTGACGCGGCCTATTCGTTCGAGGCGCCGTCGAAGCTCGTCGATGCCGAGTTCAACAACATCTGGACCCAGGTCAACCGCGATCTCGAAGCCGCCGGCCGTACCTTCGCCGACGAGGAGACGACGGAAGAAGAGGCACGCGCCGAATATCTGCGGCTTGCCGAGCGCCGCGTGCGTCTCGGCCTGGTTTTGGCCGAGATCGGCGAGAAGGCCGGCGTCACCGTTTCCGACGAGGAACTGCAGCGCGGCCTGTTCGAGCAGGTGCGCCGCTACCCGGCCAACCAGCAGCAGGAAGCCTTCGAGTTCTATCGCAGCAATCCGGAAGCCCTGAACACGCTGCGCGCGCCGATGTTCGAGGAGAAGGTCGTCGACCATCTGCTCAGCCAGATCTCGGTCACCGACGTCAAGGTCAGCAAGGAAGAGCTGATGGCTGACGACGAAGAGGATACAGCCAAGGCCAAGCCGGCGAAGAAGGCCGCTGCCAAGAAGGCCGACAAGGCTGAAAAGGCCGACGACGCGGAAGAGCCGAAGAAGAAGGCAGCCCCGAAGAAGAAGGCCGCCAAGGACGCCGAATAAGCGCCTGACGACAAGATCAGAAAAGGCCGCCCTCGAGGCGGCCTTTTTCGTTGTGGCGGTCTCTTGAGCCACTGCAGACGACCTGAACCTTTGTACGGTCGACCTGTTCTACCTGCCGGCGATATTCTGTGGTACACAGGTGGCGCAATTCCACTGGGGAGAAGCGGAGAATCTATTCTGCCGTGCAGGGCGCATGCTGGTGCTACCGGCATGTGCAGACCGTCTCAGGCAAATTTGACGATCAGGGAGGAATGCCATGCGCTTGGTTGCGTTTTTCGCCGTCGTTTCCGTTGCAACTTTCATCGCCAATCCATCGCGGGCACAGGACGCCGCGGCGGGCGAGAAGGTCTTCACCAAATGCAAGGTCTGCCACGTCGCAGACCAAGATACCAACAAGATAGGCCCTTCGTTGCATGGCGTTATCGGCCGGACGGCCGGCACGCATCCGGATTTCAAATATTCCGAAGCCATGATCGCGGCCGGCACATCCGGCGTCAAATGGGATGAACCGACACTGACGACGTATCTTCACGACCCCAAGGCAATGGTCAAAGGGACGAAGATGGCGTTTCCCGGTCTCAAGAAGGACGAGGACGTCGCCAACGTCATCGCCTATCTGAAGCAATTTTCCCCGTAACCTGGCTCGTCGGCCGGCCAGAGCGTTTCACCGTCTCACGGAAACGGCGATCCGCTCGATCTCTTTGTTCTTACGCAATTCCGGACGGAAAACCGCATACGCTCTTTCTGGAATTGCTCTAGGCTGCCCGGTTTCCATCGATGGTCGTCTCAAATGTCGGTCAAGGAAAGCCTTAAGGATACCGGCGTCCGCCTCTCGGAAGCGACGGCCAGTGATTTCTTTGCGCTCTTGAAGCCTCGGGTCATGGCCCTTGCCGTCTTTACCGCCTTCGTCGGTCTGATGGTGGCGCCCGGCGCGATGAACCCGGTCATCGCCGTGATCGCCATAGGTGCGATTGCGGTTGGAGCGGGAGCGGCCGGCGCGCTCAACATGTGGTACGACGCCGACATCGACGCGCTGATGTCGCGCACGTCAAAGCGGCCAGTTCCGTCGGGCCGCGTCACGGCCGGCGAAGCGCTCGGCTTCGGCCTGGTGCTTTCCGCACTTTCGGTCATGACGCTCGGCGTGCTGGTGGGCTGGCTTGCCGCGTCACTGCTGGCCTTCACCATCTTTTTCTACGTCGTCATCTATACGATGTGGCTGAAGCGCTCGACACCGCAGAACATCGTCATCGGCGGCGCGGCGGGTGCCCTTCCTCCGATGATCGGCTGGGCGGCGGCCACCGGCGCCATCGGCATTGAAAGCCTCATCCTGTTCCTGATCATTTTCCTGTGGACGCCGCCGCATTTCTGGGCGCTCGCACTGTTCAAGGCCGGCGACTATGCCGCTGCCGGCATCCCGATGATGCCGAACGTGGCCGGCCAGGCCTCGACCAGAAGGCAGATCTTCGCCTATTCACTGCTCCTGGCACCGATCGGAGTGCTGCCCTGGGCGTTCGGATTTACGAGCGGGGTCTATGGGATTGTTTCGGCTGCATTGGGCGCGGGTTTCATCTGGCATGCCTGGAACGCCCTGGTCATCCTCGACAAGGAGATGAAGCCGGCCAAGGCGCTGTTTGCCTATTCGATCTTCTATCTTTTCGCGATCTTTGCCGTGCTGCTTGCCGACACCATAGCGATACGCGCGTTCATGTCAGCCGGAGGGTGACGGCATGACGCTGTGTTCGGAAACCTCGCCTTCCGGGAGCCTTTTGTAAGAACGGGCGACAAGCTCCAGTCAATGGAGTATATTGATTGCGGTGCAGGTCGCGGTTCGCGTGGCCAGTCATGCAGAACGGCAGCACCGTGAAACCGCGACCTTGCCGGACCTGGTCTGGAGGAACGGGCATGACAAGTTTTCACGTGATTGCAGGCGCCAGCGAAACGCTGGAACACACCAAAATCCGAAAAATCAGTGTTTCCGATCTTTTCGATGCGCTCAAGCGCGGTGTTGACGATTTTATGGTCAAACCGTCGCACATCGTCTTTCTCTGCCTGATCTATCCGCTTGTCGGCGTGGTGCTCGCTGCCTGGACTTCGGGCGCCAATGCGTTGCCGATGTTGTTTCCGCTGGTGTCCGGCTTTGCGCTTATCGGTCCATTCGCGGCGATCGGCCTTTACGAGATCAGCCGCAGACGAGAAGCCGGGCTCGACACCTCCTGGACGCACGCGTTCGAGGTCAGGAATTCTCCGGCCCTGCCAGCCATCGCCGCAGTCGGGATCATGCTGGTTGCAATCTTCATCGCCTGGCTTTTGGCGGCGCAGGTGTTCTACGAATATCTCTTCGGCCCGGCTCCGCCTGCATCGATTTCGGGCTTCATCAATGAAATATTTGCCACCGGACGCGGCTGGTCTCTGATTGTCCTGGGGCACGCCATCGGCTTCGTCTTCGCCGTGGTGGTGTTGTGCACGACGGTCGTCGCCTTCCCATTGTTGCTCGACCGCGACGTCGGCGCCTACGAAGCCATCCACACCTCGGTGCGAGTTGTGCTGGCGAACCCGATCCCCATGGCTGTCTGGGGACTGATTGTCGCCGTCGCCTTGATCATCGGCTCGCTGCCGGTGTTTGCCGGGCTGGCGGTCGTGCTGCCGATCCTGGGCCACGCCACCTGGCATGTCTACCGCAAGGTTGTGGAGCCGCCATCGTCCGCGAGGACGGTCGGCCTCTGACCCCGCAGATCAACTGATGGGAAGCTTCATCTCCGGTCTTTGACCGGAGATGAAGACTGTGCGTCAGGGCCCCGGTCCGAAGAAGGACAACCGGGTGAGAAGCGTGTAGTCCGCTTCGAAGAGCATCATCGCCACGAACACCAATATCAGAAGTGGCGGCAGGATGATCGCATAGGTCAGCGCCAGCCGCTCCCAGGCCATGTGCATGAACACGGCGACGATCAGCCCGGCCTTGAGGATCATGAAGATCAGGATCAGAGACCATCTGAGATAGCCGTGGATGCCGAGATAATCGACCATGTAGGAGCAGGCGCTGAGGATGAACAGCCATGCCCAGACCACCAGATAGAGCTTGATCGGATGTTCCTGATGAACCTCCGCGACGCCGGTCGGTGGCCCTTCATGCGCATGATCAGAGTGCAGCGCGTGTTGCCCGAGGCCGTTTGCGGTTGCTTCAGCCATGTCAGCCTCTCACCAAAGATAGAAGAATGCGAAAATGAACACCCAGACCAGGTCGACGAAATGCCAGTAGAGCCCCATGATTTCGACGTTCTCGTAGCGACCCCTGCGGCTGGTGAAGAAGCCGGGACGTCCGACGTCATAGTCTCCACGCCAGACCTTTCGCGCCACGATGATGAGGAAGATCACGCCGATCGTCACATGCGTGCCGTGGAAGCCGGTGATCATGAAGAAAGTCGAACCGAATTGTGCCGCGCCCCAGGGATTGCCCCACGGCCGTACGCCTTCGGTAATCAGCTTGGTCCATTCGAAGGCTTGCATGCCGACGAAGGTGGCTCCTAGCGCTGCCGTCAGAAGCATGAGGATTGCGGTTTTGCGGCGGTCGCGGCGATAGCCAAAATTGACCGCCATGGCCATCGTTCCGCTGCTCGATATCAGCACGAAGGTCATGATGGCAATCAGGATCAGTGGAATGTCCGAACCGCCGATGCGAAGCGCAAAGACCTCGCTCGGATTGGGCCACGGCACACGTGTGGAGACGCGCGCGGTCATGTAGGAGAGCAGGAAGCAGCCGAAGATGAAGGTGTCGCTGAGCAGGAAGATCCACATCATGGCCTTGCCCCAGGACACGTTCTTGAACGCGCGCTGATCCGAGGACCAGTCGGCGGCGATGCCTTGCCAGCCTGCGGGCCGCGTCTCCGTTTGGCCGGTATGCGTCAGTGTCGTTTCTGCCATGCTCCTCGACCTCCTAGGTCAGCAACTGCCGGCAAATATCGATGAACGTCGCGGCCCAGCCGGCTAAAAGAGCGAAGATGGCGAGCCAGACGAAAAGCAGGAAATGCCAGTACATGGCGCATAATTCGACGCTGAGGCGAAGCCGTTCCGGCCGTGCCCCGTTCCAGGCGCCGGCGGTTGTCCTGCCCAGGCCCACCAGCCCTCCCACTATATGCAGGCCGTGCATCCCGGTTATCAGGTAGAAAAAACTGTTGGCCGGATTGGAGGCCAGAAAATAGCCATCGGCGGTCAGGTCCCGCCATGCCATGAGCTGCCCGATGAGGAAGGCGATCGCGGTGAGCCCAGCCGCGGCAAGGCCGAGCCTGACCGTGTCCATCTGGCGCTTGCGCGCCGCGATCGAGGCGCATTGCAGCGCAACGCTGCTCAGCACCAGCATGCCGGTGTTGAGCCAGAGCAGGCGTGGGATGGGCAGCGGCTGCCAGTCCGACAGCGCCATACGCATGAAGTAGGCGCTGGTGAACAGCGCAAACAGGCAGCCGACCACGGCGAGGAAGACACCGAGGCCAATCTTGGCGGTCGGCAGGCTCGATCGGTCGAAGGCGACAAAATCTCCTGCCACACCTTGCTCGAGCCATGGTTTCGCCATCAGCCGCTGATGCGAGAGCCACCAGCCGGCAAAGCCGGCGATCACGAGAAGGAAGACCAGGATGACGCTCATGCCGGCTCCCTGGAGGGACCGAACGTGCCCGGCATGTTTTGCGGAATGAAGTCCTCCTTGGCGCCCGGCACGCTGTAGTCATAGGCCCAGCGATAGACGATCGGCAGATCCTTGCCGAAATTGCCATGCGCCGGTGGCGTCTGCGGCGTTTGCCATTCGAGTGTCGTGGCTCGCCATGGATTGCCACCGGCCTCGCGCCCATGGCGGATGCTCCAGATAAGATTGAACAGGAAAACGATCTGGGCGAAGCCGACGATAAACGCCATGATGCTGATGAACGAGTTCAGGTGATGCGCCGACTCCGTCATGACCGTCACGTCGGTCAGTTCGGCATAGCGCCGCGGCACGCCCATCAGGCCGATGTAATGCATGGGAAAGAAGATCAGGTAGGCGCCGAGAAATGTGACCCAGAAATGGAACCGGCCGAGCGTCTCGTTCAGCATCCGGCCGGTGACCTTCGGGTACCAGTGGTAGATCGCGCCGAAGATGACGACGATCGGAGCAACACCCATGACCATATGGAAGTGGGCGACGACGAACATCGTGTCCGACAGCGGGACGTCGACGACGACGTTGCCGAGAAACAGCCCGGTCAACCCGCCATTGACGAAGGTGACAATGAAAGCCATGGCAAACAGCATCGGTATGGTGAGATGGATGTCGCCCCGCCACAGCGTCAGCACCCAATTGTAGACCTTGATCGCCGTCGGGATGGCGATGATCAGTGTCGTGGTGGCGAAGAAGAAGCCGAAATAGGGGTGCATGCCGCTGACATACATGTGGTGCGCCCAGACCACGAAGCTCAGCGCGCCGATGCCAACGATGGCCCAGACCATCATTCGGTAGCCAAAAATGTTCTTGCGCGCATGCGTGCTGATCAGATCGGAGACGATGCCGAAGGCCGGCAGCGCCACGATGTAGACTTCCGGGTGGCCGAAGAACCAGAACAGATGCTGGAACAGGATCGGGCTGCCGCCATTGTGCTGTAGCTGTTCCCCCATCTCGACGACTGCGGGCATGAAAAAGGAGGTTCCAAGCGCGCGGTCAAGCAGCATCATCACGCAGGCGACGAACAGCGCCGGAAAGGCGAGCAGCGCCATGACGGTGGCGGTGAAGATGCCCCAGACGGTCAGCGGCAGGCGCATCATCGTCATGCCGCGCGTGCGGGCCTGCAGCACCGTCACGACATAGTTCAGACCGCCCATGGTGAAGCCGATGATGAAAAGGATCAGCGAGACGAGCATCAGGATGATGCCCCATTCCTGGCCACCAGGTGTGCCGGTCATGATGGCTTGCGGCGGATAGAGCGTCCAGCCGGCGCCGGTCGGTCCGCCGGGCGCAAAGAAGCTCGACACCAGCACCAGCACGGCAAGGAGGTAGATCCAGTAGCTCAGCATGTTGACATAGGGAAAGACCATGTCGCGGGCGCCGACCATCAGCGGGATCAGGTAGTTGCCGAAGCCGCCGAGGAAGAGTGCCGTGAGCAGATAGATCACCATGATCATGCCGTGCATGGTGATGAACTGGTAGTAGGCCTCGGGGGTGATGAAATCGAACGTGCCGGGGAAGCCGAGCTGCAGCCGCATCAGCCAGGACAGCACCAGCGCGACCAGGCCGATGGCCGTTGCGGTCGCCGAATACTGGATGGCGATGACCTTGGCGTCCTGCGAGAAGACATACTTCGTCCACCAGCTGTGCGGATGGTAAAGCTCCATTTCCGCGACTTCGGCGGGCGGGACGGCATCTGCAGGCGTGATATCGACCATAGGCGGAGCACCTCCGTGCCCTTCAGCGGGACCCGACAGTTTCGAGTTTTGCCGCAACTTCTAGAGCTGACGCCGTCGCGTTGCCCGGCGCCTGTTCCACCGAGCCCGTCTGCTGCGGCGCCGACAATTGCGCGAACGTCTGCTGCTGGTCGAGCCAGGCCACATAGTCCTGCTCGGTATCGACCATGACGATGCCATGCATCATCGGATGCCCCTGGCCGCACAGTTCGGCGCACAAAACCTGGAACGTTCCGGTCTTGGTGGGGGTGAACCAGAAATAGGTGACCGAGCCCGGTATCATGTCCATCTTGGCGCGGAATTCCGGAACGTAGAAATCGTGCAACACATCGATCGAGCGCAGCAGCATCTTGACCGGCTTGCCGACCGGCAGATGCAGGTCGGCCGCTTCGACCACGACGTCGTCCTGGCCGCTGGGATCCTTGGCGATCACGCCCAGCGGATTTTCAGCGGTGACGTCGCGGGTGTCGGATGTGCCGAGTTTGCCGTCCTTGCCGGGCAGGCGGAAGCTCCACTGCCATTGCTGGCCGACGACTTCGACCACGGTTGCGTCGCTTGGAACGTTGACGAACCGGCTCCAGACAAACAGGCCGGGAACCAGCATGGCGGTAACACCCACTCCGGTGACGATCGTCAGCCACCATTCGAGCCGCTTGTTCTCCGGTTCGTAGGCCGCCTGGTTGCCTTCGCGGTGACGGAAGCGGAAAACGCAATAGGCCATGAATAGGACGACCGCGGCGAAGACGACGCCGGTGATCCAAAAGGTGATGATGATGGTGTTGTCGATATAGTCCCAATTCGAGGCAATCGGAGTCCACCACCATGGGCTCAGGAAGTGGAACAACACCGAGCCCACGACGATCAAAACGAGTACAACCACTATGGGCATGTCCCGTTCCTCCCGGTATTTCAGGGGGCGCGAAGCCGTCCCGGGAAAATACCAAGTGCATCATGCGTGATTTGCGATCGAAATTCTAGAGCCGGTTGTGGAAGGAGCGAAAAATTGCTTCTGCGGCGCCCGGACCTTGCTTCGTTGGTGACGCCGGAGCGACACCTGACCCCCCAAATCAGGGAGGGCAGGGGCTGGTTTGATTCGGCTTGCCTTGTTCCAGCGGGATCAAAGCGCCTTGATGATGATGCAGCCGGCCAAAAGCAGCACGACGCCGGCGAGCCGCATGCCGGAGACAAGCCGCTGCGGCAGGCGGAACCAGCCGAAGGTGTCGACGAAGATGCCGGCGACCTGCTGGCCGGCCACCGTCAGGCTGACGGCAGCTGCCGCTCCGATGACGGGGATGGCGGTGAACACGGTCGTGACATAGGTGGCGCCGGCAAAACCTCCGAGCCAGCCCCACCAGGGCATCGACGACAGGCCGGCGAGGCGAGGGCGGGGCGTCTTCGTCAGGGCAAGCGCGATCAGAAGCACCGCGGCCATGGCCAGCATCGCCACCAGGAACGAGATGGTGCCGACCGCAAACGGCGCGCCGCCAAGGTCGTGCCGAAGCAAGGCGTTTACAGCGCCTTGCACCGGAAGCACGGCGCCTGCCAGCAGCGCCAGTCCGATCCACCCTGGTCTTGAGGATGCGGTATTGTCGGCCGCGCCCTTCTGTCCCAGAACGATGAGGGCAGCCCCGGCAAGCAAGACGAGCATGCCGAAGGCAGGCCCGGCTCGCAGTCCGGCTTCGGGGATCCCGAGCCAGCCGAACGTGTCGAGGGCGAAGGATGCAAGCATCTGCCCAGCGATGAAGAGCCCGACGGACACGACGGCGCCAAGGCGAGGGAACAGAAGAATGGTCGAAACGACGTAGAAGGCCGAAGCCATGCCGCCGATCGCATGCCACCATTCGGCTTGCCGAACGGCAAGCAGAGCCGGTGTCGTTCCGGTGAGGGCCGTGATCGACAACAGCACGATGGCGCCGACCGCGAGCTGAAGCGTGGTCGCGGCAAAGGGTGAGCCGACCGCCTTTGAAAGTTGGGCGTTGGCGCCAGCCTGCACTGCGAGCAGGCCACCGGCGACAAGCGCCAGAGGGATGAAGAGGATTTCCACGATCGTATTCCTTGAATGCGGGGTGCGGCGGCTAGGGCATGACCCCAAAAAGTGGGTGCCGGTTTTTGGAAAAGATCATGCTCCAACAAAGGGTTAGATCATGATGAGATTTCAACCAAATCTCATCATGATCTAAGCGGCAGCCGATGCTTCGGGCAGGGCGGGAACGGCAATGCCTCTGACAACTGCGGAGCGTCGGCCTATGGCGGCATACCAACGCGCCAGGTCTGGCGCGTCATCGAGGCTGAGGCCGAGCCTGGTGACGGCCGCGTTGATCCATGGCCATGTCATCACATCGGCGATGCCGTAGCTTTTGCCGACGATGTGCTCATGGTTCTTGAGCCGGCTATCGAGAACGCGGAAGACACGTCCGGTTTCGCGCTCAAAACGCTCGATCACGTAAGGGATTTTTTCCGGCGCGAAGATTTTGTAATTCCACAATTGGCCAAGCGTCGGGCCGACATGGGCCGCCTGGAACAAGGTCCAGGTCAGCGTGTCGTCCGCCTCCTGCGCGCCCACCGGCTGAAGCTTGCCCGACCGTCGCGCCAGGTAGTGTAGGATGGCGCCGGATTCGAAGACCGTGCGGCCGGCGTCCCGGTCGACGATCACCGGGATCTTGTTGTTGGGATTGAGCGCCAGGAAATCAGGCTTGGTCTGGTCGCCCCTTTCGATGTCGACTAAGCGGACCGAGTAGGGCAGGCCGACCTCTTCCAGCATGATCGAGGCCTTGTGCCCGTTGGGTGTCTGGCAGGTGTAGAGTTCTATCGGCGTCATGGCTCTTCTCCGCGACTGTTTCTTTTGTCGTCGGACTCCATATGGCGCGCGTGCATGCGCAGATCGACATGCCGATTCGCCCGCTTGCTCTGCGTTTTTGCACAGCGAAGCGTGATTTTGACTCGCAGAGCGCAGCGCTTTCTTTTATCTTTCTGCAAGAATGCACAGCTCACGCGATATCGACTGGGAAGATCTGCGCATGGTGCTGGCCGTCGCCGATGGCGCTTCGCTGGCGGCGGCGGCTCGGATCCTGGGCGTGAACCACACGACTGTGCTGCGGCGCGTCAACGCCTTCGAGGCGCGGCTGGGTATCCGCCTTTTCGATCGGCTGCCGACTGGCTATGCCCTCACCGCGGGCGGCGAGGAACTGCTGGGCGCGGCACGCACAATGGCCGAGACGGTCAATGAACTGGCGCGCAAACTGTCGGGGCAGGATCTCAGGTTCGAAGGCAGGTTGCGGGTCACCACCACCGATACGCTGATGGCGTCGGTGCTGCCGCCGATCCTGGCGGCGTTTCATAAGCTCCATCCCGGCATACGGGTCGAGGCGATGACGCAGAATTCCATCGCCAACCTGACGCAAAGGGATGCAGACGTGGCGATCAGGCCGGTGTCGCAACCGCAGGAAATCCTGGTCGGCCGGCGCATTTCGGGCGTCGCCTTCGCCGCCTACGCGACACGTTCCTATGCCGAAACGCTACCCCCGGAGCCGAGATTGGGTGCGCTGCGCTGGATCGCGCCCGACGACAGCCTAGCCAACACCGGCGTCGCCCGCTGGATGCGGTCGTCGCTGCCCGATGTCGAGATCGCCATGCGCGCCGATTCCCTGGTGACGATGTCGCATGCGGCGGGCGCCGGAATCGGGGTTGCGGCGCTGCCCTGTTATCTCGGCGACAGCCTGCCCGGGCTTGTAAGGGTCGGAGGGCTGATCGAGGAGATCGGCTCGGCGCTGTGGGTGCTGGTGCACGACGATTTGCGCCGCACGGCGCGCGTCCACGCCTTCACCAAATTCGTCTCCGGCGAATTGCAGCAGCGGCGCGACCTTCTTGAGGGCAGGCTCGGCGCCGGAGCTTGAGACGCACGCCAGCTGACGCTGGGGTTCAACTCCGCAACAGGTTCCCAAGCTCGGCAACCGTCACCACGCGCCCGAACACCTTGCCTATGATGTCGAGGGTTGCATTGTGCGATGCCTCGTCCAGTCCGCCATTGGCGTCGCTGATGAAAGCCACCTTGTAGTCGCGCATGAAGGCGCTCCGCGCGGTGGATTCGCAGCAGATGCTGGTCACGGTGCCGATGATGATCACCGTGTCGACCCGGCCTGCGCCACGGATGTTGCGCAACACGGTCTCGAGCTGCGTGTTGTGGAAGGCATCGTAGCGGTGCTTCTTGATGACGACATCCCCAGGCAAGGGCGCAAGCGCGGCGACGATTTCGGCGCCGGCGCTGCCTTCCCGCATTCCTTTGGTTTTCAGCTTCGGCTGATAGCCGGTTTCCAGCGGCGAGATATCGAAATGGTCGCTGAGCACATGCTGGGTGTAGATAACCGGGACGCCTTGCGCGCGGCAAAGCTCGACCACCTGCCGCATCGCCGGAATGCGATGGCGGGCCATGGCCACTTCCATGACGGCGCCCTCATCGACAAAGTCGCTTTGCATGTCGATGACCAGAAGGGCTGCGCGTTGCTTGTCGAACGGCCATGGTTCGTCGCCGGGCTGGGGCATTGCGTGTTTCCTGTTTCCGACGCTGATCAGGTGAGCAGCAGGCTCTTCATCGAGACATCGCAATTCCTGCCGATGACGATGTGATCGTGGATGGATGGAGAGATCAAAGTCGTGGCAATCTCGCAGCGAGCTCCGGGATTGGTTTGGGCGACTTGACGCGTCCTCGCTTGGCCTACGGGTCGATGACCGCGATCGCATCGATCTCTATCAGGTAGCCGGGAGACATCACTGCTATCCCGACCACTACGTTTGCCGGCTTGTGATCGC
Source organism: Mesorhizobium sp. M0037 (assembly GCF_040323635.1). Classification (NCBI taxonomy): domain Bacteria; kingdom Pseudomonadati; phylum Pseudomonadota; class Alphaproteobacteria; order Hyphomicrobiales; family Phyllobacteriaceae; genus Mesorhizobium; species Mesorhizobium sp. M0037. The sequence continues at coordinate 169,604 of NZ_JAMYVB010000014.1, forward strand.
CGAACAGCTCGACCTGGGCCGCTTCGATGATCGGCACGTGTTCGTCGCGTTTGTAATCGACGATGTAGATCGTGATCTTGCAGACTTGCTCGGGCCGAGCGCCGGCGGCAGCAAGCGCTCGGCCGAGATTCCCGAACGCCAGGCGCGCCTGGACTGCGAAATCACCATGGCCAACGAGCTTGCCGTGTATGTCTTCTGGCTGCTGGCCCGAGACGAACACCAGCTTGCTTCCTGTCGCAACGACGACCTGGGAGTACATTTCCGGAATCGGCAGGTCATTTGGATTTATGCATTCGAGCGTCATTGAATAGATCTCCTGCAATGGCTGTCGGGAACTGGCTGCTTCGTATTCGCGGGTCTACCACATTGTCGCCGAAGCGGGCGCTTCCGTCGCAATATCACTTCTACACCGCAACCGTGGGCATTTGGGCCAAAGCGGAATGTTGCTGATTGGCTCGCGAGCGGTGGCGTTTGGGTTGACGGCGCCGGCGAGCGTCGGGCTCAGATCAGCAGCAGGCCCTTCATCGAGGCATTGCCTTTCTTGCCGATGATGATGTGGTCGTGGACGGCGATGCCGAGCGGCTTGGCGCTGTCGATGATCTGCTTGGTCATTTCGATGTCCGCACGCGATGGTGTCGGATCGCCTGATGGGTGATTATGCACCAGGATGACGGCGCTGGCCGACAGTTCCAGCGCGCGCTTGATCACTTCGCGCGGATAGACCGGCGTGTGGTCCACGGTGCCGACCTGCTGTACCTCGTCGGCGATCAGCACGTTCTTCTTGTCGAGGAACAGGATGCGGAAATGTTCGCGGTTCTCGAACGCCATCGCCGAGCGGCAGTACGCAAGAAGCTGCGTCCAGTTGGACAGCACCTCGCGGTCGCGAACCTCGGTCCGCGCCATGCGCTGCGCGGCAGCGGCAATCACCTTCAGGTCGACGGCCACGGCGGGGCCGATGCCCTTCACCTCCTGCAGCAGCGCCACCGGTGCGCCAAGCACTTCGCCAAAAGTGCCGAAGCGCGCCAAAAGCGCCTTGGCGATCGGCTTGGTGTCGACGCGCGGGATCAGGCGAAACAGCAGCAGTTCGAGAAGTTCGTAGTCGGGCAGGGCGTCCGCGCCGCCGGCAACGAAGCGCTCGCGCAAACGGTCGCGATGGCCGTGATAGTGTGGCTTCTCCGTCGATTTGTCTCTTGGTGCCTTGTCCTTCGCCGGTGGTTCAAGCCACCGCTCGGAGAAGAACCCCCGTTCGTCGTCGCCACTCTTCCCCATCGACCCCCCCACACTCCCCGAAGGCTTCGACGGCAGATTAGAGCGGTAAGCAGCGCGCGGTCGAGTTTTTTCGGCGACGGCGCCTCAAAGCTGCGGCTTGAGGCGATCTTGTTTTCAGCTGACCGGCGGCAGGCCGGGGCGGTCGAGCTTGTTTGGCGACAGGGTGAAAATCTCGCAGCCAGTTTCGGTGACGCCGATCGTGTGTTCGTACTGCGCCGACAGCGAGCGGTCGCGCGTCACCGCCGTCCAGCCGTCCGACAGCACTTTCACATGCGGCCGGCCAAGATTGATCATGGGCTCGATGGTGAAGATCATGCCCGGCCGCATCTCGACGCCTTCCGAGGCGGTGCCATAGTGCAGGATGTTGGGTGCGTCGTGGAACAGCTGGCCAACGCCGTGGCCGCAGAAATCGCGCACCACCGAGCAGCGCTCGGCCTCGGCATAGGTCTGGATGGCGGCGCCGATGGCGCCGGTGCGGGCGCCGGGCCGGACCGCCGCGATGCCGCGCATCAGGCACTCGTGGGTTACTTCGAGCAGGCGTTCGGCGGCGCGCTTGATGGTGCCGACGGGATACATGCGCGAGGAATCGCCGTGCCAGCCGTCGAGGATGTAGGTGACGTCGATGTTGACGATGTCGCCATCCTTCAACGGCTTGTTGTCTGGAATGCCGTGGCAGACGACGTGGTTGATCGAGGTGCAGGACGCTTTGGTGTAGCCGCGGTAGTTGAGCGTCGCCGGTAGCGCGCCTTGGTCCATGCCGAATTCGAAGACGAAACGGTCGATGGTCTCGGTGGTGACACCCGGCTGGACCATCGGCACCAGTTCATCGAGGCAGCGCGCGGTGAGATCGCAGGCCTTGCGCATGCCGGCAAATCCTTCTTCGCCGTAGAGGCGGATCTGGCCGGTGTTCCTGAGGGGTGCCGTGGCGGCGTCGAGATAGGTGACCATAGTGTCCGTTTGCCTGTAAGCGGGCGGCGCATACCAGCCCGTTAGAAAATTTCCCCAGATTTGGCACTGCAAGCCGCAAGGTTCAAGGAAGAACTGCCGGCAATGGACTGATACTGGCCATATTCCTGGCTTGCGCGGCCGCTCAGATGACATCCAGGTGCGCGATCTCCTCCGAATGCCGAGATCGCACTGACGACACATTTTCGCGCAAAAGCAGCCAAAGCAACTTTTGACGACGAACGGCGTTGCTGTGGTCGACGCCAGTTCGGGAGATATAGAATGGACAGATTGCAATTCGAGGTGCCGGTGCGCATCGCGCCCGCGCCCGGGCTGCCGGTAGAGGAAATATACAGCGTCGAACAGGCGCTGGATATCCTGCATGACTGGCCAAGGAAGCGACAGGGCAAGGTCTATGAAGCGGCGTTCAATGCCTGCTTCGGGGCCACGGTGGATGTGGTCAGGACAGAGGACGCCTGGCGCGCCTTCATGGCGTTTTGCCGGGTCAGTGGCCTGCTGGCCAGGGATATGATGGTTACTGCCAAGCGCGCCGGCGAGGCGAGGGGCCTGAGGGTCTAGAGTTCTGCTTGCCCTGGAGGCCGGCCAACCGACTCGTTCCAATCGGCGGGCGTTAAGGTTCCGTTTCCGACTTCACAGCTAGGCATGAGCCATAGAGCAGCGTCTGATTCGTTGCGTCGGTTTCATGGTGCTAAACATGTCTTCAGCCAATGTGCGTACCTTCCCGCTAGATCGGCAGACCGTGCTGGTGCGCGAGGTCGCCGCAAGGCTGGGCAGACTGCACGGCGACACGGCCACGTCGTTCTGGAAGGCCACGGCGCGCGAACTCCTCGACAAGGCGGTCGCGGCCGGCTGCGATGCGGCTTCGGCGGCCAACGATGTCCGCCGGTTTTTTGCCGCGGTCCAGGACGAGATGCATTTCAAGGCGGACGATGCCGCACCAGGGCAGCGCCGGACGCGCACCCGCCCCTAGCCTCAAAACACACGCGTTCATCATTGTGTGGCCAACCGTGGACCGGTCTTGGCGTCGACGGATCTCGGGTCCTACGCTGTCGATTGTGCCGTCCCAGCCACGGCGAGCGCCTTGTTGAACGCGAGACAGGCGATGAAATACTGGTCGCGCTCGGCCCTGGCGACGTCGGTCATCGCCAAGGAAATCGTCGAGCGCTATGGCGGGACTATCATGCCGGAGACCTGCCTGACGGCCGCCTTTGCAAACAGTGGGTTTCAAGGCGGCTTAGCGCAAGGCGTCGGCCTCTCGGCGATCCCTGTGCCGACCCGATCCGAATCGGCTATGCCTGCGCGATGCAGGAAACGTCTCTCTACATCCCGGTGAAGCGGTTTCTCGAGAGCCTGGAATTCACGGTCAAGGGCGAAGTCGGGCACTGCGATATCGTGGCGGTACGCGACGGCGAGCCGCCTGTGCTGGTCATCTGCGAACTGAAATTGCAGTTCAACCTCGAACTGGTGCTGCAAGGTGTCGATCGCGCGGCGGCATGCGACGAAGTGTGGCTGGCCGCGCGCATGTCGGCGCGTGGCAAAGGCCGCGAGCACGACCGCCGTTTTCGCGCGCTGTGCCGGCGGCTCGGCTTCGGGCTTCTGGCTGTCAGCGGCAAGGGGGAGGTCGAATTGCTGCTCAGCCCGGCCGCTCTGCCGCCGCGTCGCGATCCAAAGCGGCGCTCGCGGCTGATGGAGGAACACCGGCGCCGGCGCGGCGATCCGGTGGTCGGCGGTGGCTCGCGAGCCCCGATCATGACGGCCTACCGGCAGGATGCGCTGGCCTGCGCCGCAGCCATGACCGACGGGCCGAAACGCCCGCGCGATCTGAAAGCGATTTCGCCGCGCGCGGCCAGCATCCTATTGGACAATGTCTATGGCTGGTTCGCCAGGGCCGAGCGCGGCGTCTACGCGCTGACCGAGGGTGGCCACGCGGCGTTACAGCGCTGGCCGCAGGTAGCGCACGACCAAGGGTGAGTGGCCGGAGATTGCCGCGAGCAGGCGCCGAGGGAAACCTCGGCACGGCAGCCGCTGTTCGCCGTTTCAACCGATGCGCCGCGCCACCCTTCCAGCCGCTGCTAGTTCGGCGGCTGCCGCGAGGCTTCCTGTTTTCCTGAAAGATCTGGTACGCCCAAGGGGAATCGAACCCCTGTTACCGCCGTGAGAGCGCTGTTTCTCGGTATCTCTGGAAGCCTGCGCTAGCCCGTATTTTCCTCGGCAAAGCCTTATCATGCAAGGAA
>NZ_JAMYVB010000015.1:0-173758 GCF_040323635.1 Mesorhizobium sp. M0037
GGTATCAATCTGGGCGCGGGCGCCCCGCGGCCGCCCCGCCCCCGCCGCGCCCGCCGCGGGGGGGGCGGGGCCGCGGGCGCGGGGGGGGGGGGCGCCGCGGCACCGACCCCCACCCGGACCTGCGGTCCGACCTCCCCACAAGGGGGAGGTAGGGGGCTGGCGCTTTTCGCGACGGCTACGATTTCGACAGGATAGCTCATTTCGCCACCTGCCTCGCCCCGGCGCCCGCCGCCGGCTCCACCGCCGAGATCTCGTGCGTCAGCGTGTTGCGGGTGACCTTCAGCCAGGCCCGGCAGCCACCGCCGTGATACCAGTTCTCTGCCATCACGCCGGCGATGTTGTCGCGCAGATAGACATAGTCGTAGACGGCATCTTCGCCGGCATCCGCCGCCGGCCGTACAGGCTTGGCGTCGCCGAGATAGCTGAACTCGCCGAGTTCGCGTTCGCCGCAGAAGGGACAGACAATACGCATCTCGCCAGCCTCAGTGCAGGTTCGGTTGGGCGCCCTGGCCCTTTTCGTCGATCATGGCGCCAGTCCGGAAGCGGTCGAGGCGGAAACGAGCCGCCTCCTTGTGCGTTTCGTCACGCGCCAGCAGATGGGCAAAGACCAAGCCCGACCCCGGCGTCGCCTTGAAGCCGCCATAGCACCAGCCGGCATTGAGATAGAGTCCGTCGACCGGCGTCTTGTCGATGATCGGCGAGCCGTCCATCGACATGTCCATGATGCCGCCCCATTGGCGCAACAGCCGCACGCGACCGATCATCGGGATCAGCGCCATGCCGCCCTCGCAGACATCCTCCATGACAGGCAGATTGCCGCGCTGGGCATAGGAATTGTAGCCGTCGATGTCGCCGCCGAAGACCAGCCCGCCCTTGTCCGACTGGCTGACATAGAAATGGCCGGCGCCGAAGGTCATGACGCCGGGAATGAGCGGCTTGATCGCCTCCGAGACGAAGGCTTGCAGCACATGGCTTTCGATCGGGAGGCGCAGGCCAGCCATTGCGGCGACGCGCGAGGAGGAACCCGCAACCGCCATGCCGACCTTGCCGGCGCCGATCTTGCCGCGCGAGGTCTCGACACCGGCCACCTTGCCGTTGCCATCCCGGACAAAGCCGGTGACCTCGCAGTTCTGGATAATGTCGACGCCGAGTTCGCTCGCCGCATGGGCATAGCCCCAGACCACCGCGTCGTGGCGCGCCGTACCGCCGCGGCGCTGCAGGAGGCCGCCCTGCACGGGAAAGCGCGCATGGTCGAAATTCAGGAACGGCAGCATCTTCTTCAGCGCCGCCTGGTCGAGCAGTTCGGCATCTATGCCATTGATGCGCATGGTGTTGCCGCGCCGCGCATAAGCGTCGCGCTGCGCATCGGAATGATAGAGGTTGAGGACGCCGCGCTGGCTGACCATGGCGTTATAGTTGAGGTCCTGCTCCATCCGCTCCCAAAGCTTCATCGAAAGCTCGTAGAAGCCGGTATTGCCGGGCAGGCCGTAATTGGAACGGATGATGGTGGTGTTGCGGCCGGCATTGCCGGAGCCGATCCAGCCCTTTTCCAGCACGGCGACGTTTCTGATGCCGAACTCGCAGGCGAGGAACCAGGCGGTGGCGAGCCCATGGCCGCCGCCGCCGATGATCACCACATCGTAGTGGTCCTTGGGCGGCGCATCGCGCCAGGTGCGCTGCCAATTCTTGTGGCCGGAAAGGGCAGCACGGGCGAGCGAGAAGATCGAATATTTCATCAGGTCATTCCGAGGTCGCTCGCACAGCTGGGACGATTATATGTCCAGCGTGTGGTCGCGCTCCCATTGCGTGAAGTGCGAAGCATAGGAATTCCATTCCTGGTGCTTCAGCTTTAGATAAGCCGACGAGAATTCCTCACCCAGCGCCGCCTTGAGCGATTTGTCCTTGTCGTATTCGCGAAGCGCGTCGAGCAGATTGAGCGGCAGCTTCGGCGCGCCTTTCACCGTGTGGCCGTTCTGGTACATGTCGATGTCGTAGCGCTTGCCGGGATCGGCCTTGGAGCGGATGCCGTCGAGACCGGCGGCAATGATGACGGCCTGCAGCAGATAAGGGTTTGCGGCGCCGTCCGGCAACCGCAGCTCGAAGCGGCCGGGGCCGGGCACGCGCACCATGTGGGTGCGGTTGTTTCCGGTCCAGGTCACCGTGTTCGGAGCCCAGGTGGCGCCCGAAATGGTGCGCGGCGCGTTGATGCGTTTGTAGGAGTTCACCGTCGGGTTGGTGATGGCGGCCAGCGCCGAGGCATGTTTCATGATGCCGCCAAGGAAATTCTTGCCCTTAGCCGACAGGCCGAGCTCCATCGCATTGTCGGCAAAGACGTTGACCTTGCCGGCCTTGTCCCACACCGAAATATGGGCGTGGCAGCCATTGCCGGTCAGGCCCTGGAAGGGCTTAGGCATGAAGGTCGCGCGCAGGCCGTGCTTTTCCGCCACCGACTTGACCATGAACTTGAAGAACGAGTGCTTGTCGGCGGTCGCCAGCACATCGTCGAAGGCCCAGTTCATCTCGAACTGGCCGTTGGCGTCCTCATGGTCGTTCTGGTAGGGGCTCCAGCCCAGCGCCAGCATATGATCGCAGATCTCGGCGATGACATCGTAACGGCGCATCACCGCTTGCTGGTCGTAGCAGGGTTTTGAAGCCGTGTCGTATTTGTCGGAGATGACGCTGCCGTCCGGCGAGATCAGGAAGAACTCAGCCTCGACGCCGGTCTTGACATGCATACCGTCAGTGGCGGCTTCCGCAATCAGCCGGCGCAGCGTGTTGCGTGGCGCCTGCTCGACTTCCTTGTCGTCCATGATGCAGTTGGCGGCGACCCAGGCGACATCGCGCTTCCACGGCAGCTGGATCACCGAATCCGGATCCGGCACCGCCAGCATATCAGGATGCGCCGGCGTCAGGTCGAGCCAAGTGGCGAAACCGGCGAAGCCGGCGCCGTCCTTCTGCATGTCGGCGATCGCCTGCGCCGGCACCAGCTTGGCGCGCTGGCCGCCGAACAGGTCGGTGTAGGAAATCATGAAATATTTGACGCCGTTCTCTTTGGCGAATGCGGCGAGATCGTTCCCCATTATAGTTCCTCGCTTATTTTGATGTGTTTTTTAGAAGCCGTTTTTCCCCGGTATCCAGTTGGTGCCGGCCAGCGGCACGCCGGCCATGGCGGCGGCTTCGATGGTGAGGGCTACGAGATCCTCGGGCTCGAGATTGTGCAGGCTGTTCTTGCCGCAGGCACGCGCAATGGTCTGCGCCTCCAGTGTCATCACCTTGAGGTAGTTCGCCAGACGCCGTCCCGCGGCGACCGGATCAACCCGCTTCATCAGTTCGGGGTCCTGCGTGGTGATGCCCGCGGGGTCGCGGCCCTCGTGCCAGTCGTCATAGGCCCCGGCGGTGGTGCCGAGCGCATTGTACTCCGCTTCCCAGCGCGGATCATTGTCGCCGAGTGCGACCAGCGCTGCCGTGCCGATCGACACCGCGTCCACGCCGAGCGCCAGCGCCTTGGCGACGTCGGCGCCATTGCGGATGCCGCCCGACACGATCAGCTGCACCTTGCGGTGCATGCCGAGATCCTGCAGCGCCTGCACCGCCGGCCTGATGCAGGCAAGCGTCGGCTGGCCGACATTTTCGATGAATACTTCCTGGGTGGCCGCCGTGCCGCCCTGCATGCCGTCGACGACGACGACATCGGCGCCGGCCTTCACCGCAAGTGCTGTGTCATAATAGGGGCGGGCGCCGCCGACCTTGACGTAGATCGGCTTTTCCCAGTCGGTGATCTCGCGCAGCTCGAGGATCTTGATCTCGAGATCGTCCGGCCCGGTCCAGTCGGGATGGCGCGAGGCCGAACGCTGGTCGATGCCCTTCGGCAGCGTGCGCATTTCGGCAACGCGATCGGAGATTTTCTGGCCAAGCAGCATGCCGCCACCGCCCGGCTTGGCGCCCTGGCCAACGACCACTTCGATGGCGTCGGCGCGGCGCAAATCCCTGGGGTTCATGCCGTAGCGCGACGGAAGGTACTGGTAGACCAGTTGCTTGGAATGGCCGCGCTCTTCCTCGGTCATGCCGCCGTCGCCGGTGGTGGTCGACGTGCCTGAGAGTGTGGCGCCACGGCCGAGCGCTTCCTTGGCCGGGCCGGACAGCGACCCGAAGCTCATGCCGGCAACGGTGATCGGGATTTTCAGCTCGATCGGCTTCTTGGCATAGCGCGAGCCCAGCACCACCGACGTGGCGCACCGCTCGCGATAGCCTTCCAGCGGATAGCGCGAGATCGAGGCGCCGAGGAACAGCAGATCGTCGAAATGCGGCAGCTTGCGCTTGGCCCCGGCGCCCCTGATGTCATAGATGCCGGTCGCCGCGGCGCGGCGGATTTCGGAAAGCGTGTAGTCGTCGAAGGTCGCGGATTTGCGCGGCGTCGTCGGCGGGTTCTTGTAGGTCATGCTGCCTCAATACGCGTCGGCGTTGTCGATATTGAAATTGTAGAGCGTGCGCGCCGAGCCGTAGCGCTTGAATTCCGACGGCTTGACGCCGGTGACGCCGGCGCGGTCGAGCAGTCCCTGCAGCAGTTCGATATGCTCGGGCCGCATCTCCTTGGCGATGCAGTCGGCGCCCAGGCTTTCGACCTTGCCGCGCACGAACAGCCGCGCTTCGTAGATGGAATCGCCAAGTGCGTCGCCGGCATCGCCCAGCACCACCAGATTGCCGGACTGCGCCATGAAGGCCGACATGTGGCCGATATTGCCGTGCACGACGATGTCGATGCCCTTCATCGAGATGCCGCAGCGCGACGAGGCGTTGCCCTCGATGACGAGCAGCCCGCCCTTGCCGGTGGCGCCGGCATACTGGCTGGCGTCGCCCTTGATGACGATCGAGCCCGACATCATGTTTTCGCCGACGCCAGGTCCGGCCGAGCCGTGCACTGTGATCGCAGCGCCGTCATTCATCCCGGCGCAGTAGTAGCCGACGCTGCCGCGCACATCGATGCTGACCGGCTGGTCGACGCCGACGGCAACCGAATGGCTGCCCTTCGGGTGCAGCACTTCCCACGCCGTTTCGTTGGAGCCGGGCGTCAGATTGTGAAGCGCCTGGTTGAGCTCTCGCAGCGACGACACATCGAGATCGAAGACCCGGGACGCCTGGTCTTGCGCCGCCTTCGAAAGTTTGGTTGCCGGCATGGGCTCAATGCTCCCAGAAATAGACGGTTGCGGGTTCCGGTTCCCAGACCCTCGCATTGTCTATGCCGGGCAGTTTGGTCAGCGCGCGATATTCCGAGCCGAAGGCGACATACTGGTCGGTCTCGGCCATGACGGCGGGCTTGCAGGCGATCGGATCGCGCACCACGCCGAAACCGTTCTTGGTGCCGACGACGAAGGTGAAGAAGCCGTCGAGGTCGGACAGCGTACCTTCCAGCGCCTCGCCGAGGTTCTTGCCATGCGCCATCTGCGACGAGAGATAGGCGGCGGCGACCTCGGTGTCGTTCTCGGTCTCGAATTTCATGCCCTCCCGCACCAGCTCACGTCGCACATTATTGTGGTTGGACAGCGAGCCATTGTGTACCAGGCACTGGTCGGCGCCGGTCGAGAACGGATGCGCGCCCATCGTGGTGACGGCCGATTCCGTCGCCATGCGGGTATGGCCGATGCCATGGGTGCCGGTCATCGAGCGGACGTCGAAACGGTCGACGACCGCTTCCGGCAGACCGACTTCCTTGTATATTTCCACCGCTTCGCCGGCGCCCATGATGCGCACGTCGGGGCGGATTGACTGCAGCGCTTCGCGCGCGGCATCGACCTTGTCGGGCGCGGTCCGGAGCACCGCATGCGTCGACTTCACTGCTATGCTCACCGGCGCGCCGATGGCCTTCGCGAGTTCGGCGTCGAGGCCGCGGAAATCGCGCTCGGGCTTCGCGGACTGGATGGTGATCTTGGCTTCATTCCTGGAAGGCGCGCCATAGATGGCAATGCCGGCGCTGTCGGGGCCGCGATCGCTGAGCGATATCAGCATCTGCGACAGCATCGAGCCGAGCTGCGGCTCAAGCGACTTGTCTTTCAGAAAAAGTCCGACGATTCCACACATGTCAGCCTCCCGGCGTTACCACTAGACGATGATGTATCGAATGCGTCGTGCGAATTCAATCATATGAAAAAAATATTCCTGTAGTTACGTATCCGGCTCGATGCGGCCTTGTGAACTATCGCCGCCGTCGCGGGCGCTGTGAATCCATGTGGCGGTGCGGATGCGGGCTATTCTGTAGGCATCGAGGATCGACAGCGCATAGATCAGGAAGCCGCCGGCGTGGCGGCCGACGAAGCTGGCATCGGCCGGCGCGATCTTGGCCGTCACCCAGGCGAGGATCACTATGAAGAACAGGAATTGCAGGCCGCGCACAGGCACGCCCAGAATGACGTGGCCGCTGGCCGGCAAGACGATGGCCGCGCCGAGCACGAGATACGGGTTTGTTGGAGCGGGAGAGGGAGCGCTCATGCCACCTGCCTTTCCTGTCGGTTGATGGCACCGCGCAGCGCCGATGCTGAGGTCAGCAGTCTCTCGACCAGCGTTGGATCCAGCCTGGCGCCGCCGAATGCGGCCTGCCGGAACACGCCGTAGCGCGCCCGCTCGGCCTCGGTCAGCAGCCAGACGATGCGCACGCCATTCGGTGTGATCAGAAGTTCCTTGGCGCGGCCTTCGGCAAAGATGTCGAGATGGCGGGCGATGAGGTTCTGCGGAAAGCGCGCCGCCCTGAGGTTGGTTCGCAGCACCGCTTCGGCCGGGAAGCCGGGTGCCTTCGGCAGTGTGTGCTGGAGGTGGTCGAAATTGGAGAAGGTCGTCGGCGAGCCCGGCCGCATCATCATGTCGAAGGTCGCCGGCACCGCAACCGGCTCTGTGATCGTGACACTCAACCATCGCGCCGGCAGCTTTCGCGTCGCCAGCGTGTCGACGATGGTGCGCAGCTGCACGCGCTGTCCGTTCCACGAACCCGCCCAGGTGACAACGCCGGCTGTGTTATCGGAGACATCAACGGCATCTGTGATGACGGTCCGGATGCTGGCTGCCTCGGCTGCAAGATCAGCCTTGGCCTTTTTGCGGCTGGCGCGCGCATGCCAGGCGAGGTGCAGGACGAGAGCCACGGCGACCGCCCCGGCCAGCAATGCTGTCGTCACGTCAGACACCTCGTCACGCCATGCCCGCCCAGACCGGCAGGCCCTCTCCTGTCAATAGCCCTGCGGCTTCGGCCACGGCATGGTGAACTGGTCGCCGCGGCGCACATAGCGGTAACGGTAGAAGTGGAACCACAGCGAGATCAGGAAGTAGAAGGCGACCATGGCGATCAGCTGCGTGCCGTAGCCGAGGAAGATCGCAAAGAAGGTCACCACGCAGAGGCAAAACAGCACGATCGCCGGGATCGGGTGGAACGGGTGCGTATAGCCGCGGCGGATCGTGCCCAGCGGCCACTTTTTGCGGAACATCATGATGTTTATGCTCATGAAGGTGTATTGCAGCACGCCCGACAGGATCGAGAAGGTGATCGCCTGGTTGAGGTCGGCTATGAAGGCGAAGGCGAGCGCGATCGGCAACAGGAACAGGATCGAGCGATAGGGCGTGCGGTATTTCGGGTGCACGGCCGAGAACCATGTCGGCAGATAGCGGTCGCGTCCAAGCGAGAACCACGCGCGGGCCGCATCGTTGATACAGCCATTGGCCGACGCCAGTGCCGCGAGCAGCGTGGCGACGAACAACAGGTTTTCCAGCAGCGGGCTGCCGGTCAGCTTGCCGGCGTCCCACAAGGGATAATAGGTGATACCGAGGTACTCCCAGGGCATCAGCGAGGCGCAGACATACCAGGTCATGGCGGCGGCGATCAAAAGCGTGATCATGCCGGCCATGGTGCCGTAAGGCAGCGAACGCGCCGGCGAGCGCACTTCCTCGGCGGCCTGCGTGGTGCCTTCGATGCCGAGATAGTACCAGATGCCGAACTGGAAGGCCGCGATGACGCCGATCCAGCCATAGGGCAGCGCATTGCCGGGGGTGACCAGTTCGTTGAGCTTCAGCACAGCACCCTGCGTCCAGGGGCTGACCGAGAAGAACAGGATAACGATCGAGACATAGGCTATCGCCGTGATGACGAAGTTGACGTTGAGCGTCATCAGCACGCCGCGATAGTTCAGCCATGCCAGCACGACGATGGTGGCGGCAATGAAGGAGTTGTGGGTGAGCCCTTCGACGCCGGCCTTGGCGACGATGGTGTCGCCGAGCAGGATGGCGTCCGAAACCTCCAGCATGGTGTAGGCAAAGACCAGGAACAGCGCGACGTTGAAGGCCATCAGCGGCCCGACAATGTGCTTGGCCTGCGCGTATTGGCCGCCGGCGGCGGCAACCGTCGATGTCACCTCGGAGTCGATCATGGCGACCGAAGTGTACAAGAGCCCGACCACCCAGCAGACGATCAGCGCCGCCAGTGCGCCGCCCTTGTCGGCCGAGAAATTCCAGCCGGTGAATTCGCCGACCAGCACGATGCCGACGCCAAGCGCCCAGACATGGGCCGGGCCGAGCACGCGTAGCAGTGAAACCCTGTCGCCGTGTATTGCCGGTTCAAGCGTGATCGTCATTGTTCAATCCCCACTCAGATCCGGTGTTTTTCGGAAGCGGCTTCAAGCTCGCCTTCGCGCGAGGAAGTCAGCACCTCCTCGGAATAGGTCGTGTCGATCTTGAACCAGTCGTAGAGCATCCACAGCGCAAGCACGACCGAGATGCCCCACGATGCGTAAGAGAGTGCGACCCACATGAGCGTGCTTCCCCAAAATCTCTGGCGTTACTTGTCGTCGAACTTTTCGTTGATGACGTCGCGATATTCGCGGTCGGAGGCGCGGAACAGGAAGACGAAATAGCCGATCAGCACCGCCGCCATGATGATCAGCGTCGGCCAGTCGATGATGTAGTGGAAGCGGTTCTGGATGATGTCGTGCGCGGTCTCCGGCGTATAGCCGAGCTTTTCCCAGATCGAGGCCATGGTCGGGTTCTGTCCCAACGCTTCCCAGGTTTTGGCATCGAGCGCGTCGATGGATTTCGCCGCACCCGCCAGGCCGAGTTTCAATGGCAGCCACAGCGCCACGAAAATGGCGACCACGACGACCACGATATCGAAAATCTGCCCGGCCTTGCCTTGTTCCGGCGGCGTGTAGCGCGACATGACTTCTACCCCTCAGGACGTTCTGTTTTCAGGACTTGCGGTTGCGGGCCGCGTCGGCGTTCTTGATGTCGAGACCGTAGATGAAGTCCTTGTCTTCCTTGTAGTGATTGACCATCGCCAGGATGGCGGCCGTATTGAAGATCAGCACGGCGGCGGCAGCGATGGCGACGACGATCTTGATCCCGGTGTCCGGGATGTAGCGCCATGTCATGACAAGCACGAAGAGGATCGTCGCCCAAAGGCAGATGATCAGGAGCGCGGATCCGCGCAGGTCGGAACGGTACAGCGCTTCGATGCGCTGCTGCAGGTCTGACATCGGTTTCCCCTTTTCCAGCGCCCGACCCCGAATTGGCCGCCCGCTGCCCTCTTTCAACAGAGTGAAATTTTTTTCATAAATTCGGGCCGAATCCAGCAATTGTCAAGCCGATTTTACGTTGGGTTAACCGTTTGTCCCCAGCCGCGAATTTTGCCTGACAATGAAATTATTTGCTTCCGGGTATTGCGGCATCAGGACGTTTGCGATCAATATTCGACCAAATGCTCCCGCCTCGCGCAGGGAGCCGGGAACACAATAGAATTTTCGAACGGAGGATTTGCGGATGACGGCATCCTGGAGATTTTCGACCCTGGCGGATCGCCATCGCGCGTTAGGCTCGAAGCTCGAAGACTGGAGCGGCATGGGCACCGCCTGGACCTACGACAAGGACGCCGACGAGGAATACACCGCCATCCGCACCAGGGCCGGGCTGATGGATGTGTCGGGCCTGAAGAAGGTTCACATCACCGGGCCGCACGCCTCACACCTCATCGACCTGGCAACGACGCGCGACGTGGAGAAGATCTATCCCGGCAAGTCGGCCTATGCCTGCATGCTGAACGAGGCCGGAAAATTCACCGACGACTGCATCCTCTACCGCACCGGGCCGAACGCCTGGATGGTGGTGCACGGCTCCGGCACCGGCCATGAGGAATTGCAGCGCGCTTCCGTCGGCCGCGACGTATCGCTGCGCTTCGACGACAATCTGCACGACCTGTCGCTGCAGGGACCGACCGCGGTCGACTATCTCTCAAAGCATGTGCCGGGCATTCGCGACCTCAACTATTTCCATCATATGCAGACGCAGCTGTTCGGCTTTCCCGTCATGATCTCGCGCACCGGCTATACCGGCGAGCGCGGCTACGAGATATTCTGCCGCGGCCAGGACGCCGGCACGATCTGGGACAGGATCCTCGACGAGGGCAAGAGCGCCGGCATCATTCCGTGCCGCTTCACCACGCTCGATATGCTGCGCGTCGAAAGTTATTTGCTGTTTTATCCCTATGACAACTCGCAGAAATATCCGTTCGAGAACGAAGGCCCCGGCGACACGCTGTGGGAGCTCGGCCTCGACTTCACCGTCAGCCCCGGCAAGACCGGCTTTCGCGGCGCCGAAGAGCATTACCGCCTCAAGGGCAAGGAGCGCTTCAAGATCTACGGCGTGCTGCTCGACGGCAAGCAACCCGCGGATGAGGGCGCGCCGGTCTATCGCGACGGCAAAAAGGTGGGCGTGGTCACCTGCGCCATGTATTCGCCGCTGGTCGAGAAATCGATGGGCATCGCCCGCCTCGACGTCGACTGCGCGGTCAAGGACACCAAGCTCGAGATCCGCAACAAGAGCGGTTCGATCAGGGCGACGGCGCAGCCTCTGCCCTTCGACGATCCCAAAAAGACCAAGCGCACGGCGAAAGGCTGAGGCACAATCGACAGCGAGGGGTTTCGAGGTACGAAGTAGAGAATGGCAGCCAAAACGATCATCAGCCGGCCCATTTACGGAACCCTGTCCCCGCAGCCCGGCAAGCATCATCTTTTCGTGGCGGATGCGGAAGGCGCGCTGGCGATCGTCGATATGGCAAGGACGGCGCCCCCCGGCTTCTTCGACGGCGCCGAAATCGTCTTCATTCCCGGGGCCGACGGCAAGCACGTTGCCGCTCTTGAGGCACTGAAGTCCGCGCAATTTCATGTCGCGCCAACCTTCGCCAGCCTGCTGCCCCGGCTGAAGCAGACGCTTGCCAACGCGCATATGGGCCTGCGCCTCTATCTCGCCGGCACCGAAGGGCTGATCGGCCAGGCCATGCAGGTGGCGCTCGAAGCCGGCATCGATCATACCTCCATGCAGACCGAGCATCGCGGCTCATTGGCGCGGCGCATGCAGTGCGTGCATTGCAAAGGCATCACCGAAAATGTGACGACGCAGCCGGCCACCTGCGCGCATTGCGGCCTGCTGCTTCTGGTGCGCGATCATTATTCGCGACGGCTGGCCGCATTCCAGGGCGTCTGCATAAATGCCGAGGATCGCTCGGAGATACCTCCCATCGAGGAGGTCTTCCCATGAGCGCCGGCACCACCAAGCTCGATGTCGTCGTCAGCGACGTCGTCCCGGTCAACGAACTGGTGACGCGCTTCCATTTCCGCCGCCGTGACGGTGAGCTTTTGCCGACCTTTTCCGGCGGCGCCCATGTCGTGGTCGAGATGCGCGATGGCGACCGCACAAGGCTCAATCCCTATTCGCTGATGGGATCGCCGCTCGACACCCGCGAATACACCATCTCGGTGCGCCGCGACGATGTCGGCCGCGGCGGCTCGTTGTTCATGCACCGGAGCGTCAAGCCCGGCCTGGAGATGGTGGTCAGCTACCCCGTCAATCTGTTCTCGCTCGACCTCAGGGCAAAGAAGCATCTGATGCTTGCCGGCGGCATCGGTATCACGCCGTTCATGGCGCAGACCGCGCAGCTCGCCGGGTCCGGCGGCAATTTCGAGCTGCACTACACCTGCCGCACCGCCTCGCTCGGCACCTATGCCGATGTGCTGCAGGAGCGCTATGGCCGTCGCGTCCGGCTCTATCACGACGACCGCGGCGAGCGCATCGAACTCGACCGTCTCTTGTCCTCGCAGCCGCTCGGCACCCATCTCTATGTCTGCGGCCCGGCCGGCATGATCAACTGGGTGCGCGAGCGCGCCGCGGCTCTCGGCTGGCCGGCGGAGACCGTGCATTACGAGCATTTCGCGGCACCCCAGCCCGGCCTGCCGTTCGACGTCACACTTGCCGTCAGCGCCAAGACCATCCGCGTCGGCGAGCAGCAGAGCCTGCTCGAAGCCATCGAGGCCGCCGGCGTCGATCCGCCCTATCTCTGCCGCGGCGGTGTCTGCGGCCAGTGCGAGACCAACGTCGTCTCGTATGACGGCAAGTTCATCCACAACGACCACTGGCTGAGTGAGGAAGACCACCGTTCCGGCTGCAAGATCATGCCGTGCGTGTCGCGCTTCGAAGGCAAGTCACTGGTCCTGGAAAGATAGGAGGCGAGCTTGGGCATCACCTTTCGCAAGGAAACGTTTCGGGACGATTTCACCTTCAGGAACAGCCCGGAACACATCAGGCGGTTTCCGTTCCCGTTCCACGAAGACGCCTACATGTATGCGGTCAACATCGAGCCGCATGTGGTTGGCCCCAAGGGCAGCGTTCTGGAAAACCTGATCGACGTCGACGAGCACTATGTCGCCGAGATGCAGGACCGTGCACTGGTGCTGGCCGACGATCCGCTGCGCTGCCAGTCGCTGCCGCATATGACGCTGGCCGGCTGGGACCTGCTCGAACTTTTGATGGAGCAACAGGCACTTGGCTATCCCGAGCATTTCACCCTGACCCGCGACGGCGACCGCTGGCGCTGGATCAACCGGCCGCTCGGCATCGACGACACCTTCACCTTCGGCGACACCTCGACACTGCCTTACGGGCCGATGGAGTACATCACCCGCCAGAGCCAGGGTGATTTCTGCATTCTCGATCAGCGCGACGGCAATCTTTGGATGGACGCCGGCATGGTCACCACTCAGGCCGACTGGTCGCTCGATTTCGACATCGGCATGAATTTCTTCGAATGGCACGCGCCGGTGCCGCTGGCGCATGAGAAGGGGATTTTCGTCAGGGCGCTGAAGTTCCTCACCAACATCCAGCAGGGCAAGCCGGCGCGGCGTCTCAACTGGACGATGACCATCAACCCGCGCCTCGACACCAGTCCGGAGAATTACCACAAATGGGGCCCGGACCGCGCGACGGTGACGCCCGAAAATGTCGGCGACAAGGTGCATCTGCGCGTCGAACTGCAAAGCTTCTGGCGCCTGCCGCGCTCGAACGGCATCGTCTTCCCGATCCGCTGCTATCTGATCAAGATGGACGAACTGGTGACACAGCCGAAATGGGCAAGGCGACTGCACCGGGTGATCCGGGATTTGCCGGAAGAGCTGGCCACCTACAAGGGCCTGACGCGGTATCGGCCGACATTGGTGGAATGGCTGTCGAAGCTGGATGATGGCAGTGCGACGTCACCGGGGTTCGGGCCGGACTAAAGGCCCCCTCATCCGGCCGCTGCGCGGCCACCTTCTCCCCGAGCGGAGAAGAGATCGCCAGCGCTGACGCCAGACTCCTCTCCCCTCGGGGCAATCCGGGTGAGCGGGCGGCGGCGGTCCGACTACCCCGCGCTCTGCGGATAGCAAATAATCGACAGATACCGCATCGGAAGTTTCGTCAGTTGCTCCGGCCCGTGCGGCGCGTCGGCGTCGAAGAACAGGCTGTCGCCCGGCTTCATCGGATAGAGGTTGCTGCCGTGCCGGTACACCACCTCGCCCTCCAGCATATAGAGGAATTCCATGCCCTCATGCTGGAAGGTCGGGAACACATCCGAATCCTCGGTCAGCGTAATCAGATAGGGCTCGACGACGACGCCGCTGGTGTTGGAGCCGATATGGCCGAGCAGATTGTATTGATGGCCGGCGCGGGTGCCGCGGCGTTCGACATCTAGCCCTTCGCCGGCCTTGACGAAGACGGCGCTGCGCTCTTCCTCGAATCGGCGGAAGAAGGCGGTGACGGGAACGCCGAGCGCCCTCGACAGCGCCTGCAGTGTGGTCAGCGACGGCGAGGTGATGCCGTTCTCGATCTTCGACAGCATGCCCAGCGAAATATCGGTGGCGACGGCGAGATCGGCGACGGTGATGCCGAGCTTCTTGCGGAAGGCGCGCACCTCGCGCCCGATCGCCACCTCCAGCACTTTTTCGCGCGTGTCGCGAATGGCGTGCGGATTCTGCGTCAGCGGCGCGCGGATGGTTTTTCCGTCCACGGAGGCCTTTGCCGGTGGCTTTGCCCTTGTCGAAGCAGTCTTGGAATCGGAACTTGTCTTCGCCATCTCGCCTCCGAATCCCCATGATTATTTCACTCCAGGTGAACATATTCGGTGCCGATACAGAAACGCAACCGCGCAGCAAGCCCCTTAAGTCGAATGGTGTCCGAACAGGATTTACGCCGTCATCCGTTTTTCCGGAAATCCGCTGGGGCGAAACGCGGTTTCTCCACAAGGCCTGTTGACAGCATCCAAGAGGCAATTACTGTCCTGTGAGTGAAATTTGTTTCGTAAGAGCAATTCCAAAAATCGAATGACACCGGGAGGCCTGCCATGAAAACGCGCGTTGCCGTCATTGGAGCGGGGCCATCCGGTCTGGCCCAGCTCAGGGCCTTCAAGTCGGCTGCCGACAAGGGCGCCGAGATCCCCGAAATCGTCTGCTTCGAAAAGCAGTCGGACTGGGGCGGCCTGTGGAACTACACCTGGCGCACCGGCCTCGACGAGCATGGCGACCCCGTCCACGGCTCGATGTACCGCTACCTCTGGTCGAACGGACCGAAGGAATGCCTGGAATTCGCCGACTATACGTTCGAGGAGCATTTCGGCCGCCCGATCGGATCCTACCCGCCGCGCGCCGTTTTGTGGGATTACATCAAGGGTCGCGTCGAGAAATCAGGCCTGCGCAAATGGGTGCGCTTCAACAGCCCGGTGCGCATGGTCACCTTCTCGGACGAGAGCAGGAAATTCACTGTCACCGCGCATGACCGCACCAACGACGTCACCTACTCCGAAGAGTTCGACAATGTCGTCGTCGCTTCCGGGCATTTCTCGGTTCCCAACGTTCCCTATTTCGAAGGCTTTTCGACCTTCAACGGCCGTATCCTGCACAGCCATGATTTTCGCGACGCCATGGAGTTCAAGGGCAAGGACATACTGATCATCGGCCGCTCCTATTCTGCCGAGGACATCGGCTCGCAATGCTACAAATACGGCGCCAGATCGATCACCTCCAGCTACCGCTCCAAGCCGATGGGGTTCAAATGGCCGGAGAACTGGAAGGAAGTGCCGCTGCTGCAGAAGGTCGTCGGCAAGACGGCGCACTTCAAGGACGGCACCACAAAAGATGTCGACGCCATCATCCTGTGCACCGGCTATCTGCATTCCTTCCCGTTCCTCACGGAAGAGCTGAAGCTGAAGACCGCCAACCGCATGTGGCCGGACGGGCTCTATGAGGGCGTCGTGTGGGAGAAGAACCCGAAACTGTCCTATATCGGCATGCAGGACCAGTTCTACACTTTCAACATGTTCGACGCCCAGGCCTGGTTCGCCCGTGACGTCATCATGGGCCGCATCAAGCTGCCGTCGGGACAGGCGATGGCCGAGCACGGCGCCAAGTGGCGGGCACGCGAAGAGACGCTGGAAGACGCCGAGCAGATGATCTGGTTCCAGGGCGACTACACCAAGGAACTGATGGACCAGACCGACTATCCCGGCTTCGACGTCGAGGCGGTCAACCAGACCTTCATGGAATGGGAGCACCACAAGGCGGAAGACATTATGAGCTTTCGCGACCACGCCTACCGCTCGCTGATGACCGGCACCATGGCGCCATTGCACCATACGCCCTGGCTGCAGGCGCTGGACGACTCGATGGAAAGCTATCTCCAGGTGAAGGGCGTGGCGGCGGAATAGGTCGGCGTGATGCAAAACAATGCGCCGGCACCGGCCCAGTTTCAATTCAGAGGGTAGTCGGGAGCCGCATCGGTCTCCGTCACCTTGACCCACACCAATTCGCTATAATAGGCACCCTCCGGGCCGGTGCCGTACATAGACAGCCTGTCAGCATCAGCAGATGTGTCATGTCGTTGAGTGCCCGGCCGGTCGGCTCCTCGGGCCAGGCGAAGACGCCGTCGGTTTTGGCGCCGAACCTCACATCGGTGCATCCGAAATCGATCTCGACCTTCCACGACAGCAACGGCCTGATATCGCTGAGCGGCGGGCGCGGCGGATCGGGCTGCTCGAAGTGATGGTCGACCGAGACTCTCGTCGGCACTGCCGGCGTGATGCCTTTGGCTTTGAAGGAGGCGATGGCGTCGTCGCCAAATCGTGCGAGCAGGCCAGCGTGCCATAACCGGTAGGTCGCGCGGAAAAAGCCGCTGACCCGGATAGATTTGCCATCGTTGTTGAAGACGTTCACAGCGGCGTAGAAACGGCGCAGTCGTGGCGCCAGCGCCCGCCAGTCGCATTCGGCCGGTGTCCCCGGCGTCGCGATGAAATCGTTAAGCAGATCGCTGCCGCGCACATTGGCGTTCAGCACCGTGCAATCCTCACCATGGATATGCCAGTGCCGCCGGAGCTCGGCTGCTGCGATGCCAGGCTTGCGCAGCTCTTCCACCGAGGCGCGAACCCGAGCAATCGCGTAGGACGTAGCCGCATCCAACGTCTCAAACCCCGAAACCACATGCTCGCCGGTTTTGGCCATGTCGAAGACGACGACAGTAAAAGGCGGTTTGCGCTGATCGGGCATTCGGCAGCAAGCTCAGGCTGGTCGAGGATGAAGCAGCTTTCCGCGCGAAAATGCGTCAAAGTCAAGAGCTGGAGCGCGGCCTGCCATTTCCAGAAGAGGCGAACTCCAGAAGAGGCGAAACCGTCTATCCGAGCCGTGCTTGAGCTTTCGCGGCTCAGGGGTCGAAGACCGACCGCGATGATGTCGATGGCAGGTTGTTGCCAGCCCGCGACAATGCCGCGACTTTGGACAGTGCGACCAACACTTCCTGGCCGAGATCGCGTGTGCCGGCCACGGGGCAGGTGATGATCATCACTTCAATCCAGCGGATAGTCGGGAGGCGCCTCCGTCTCGGTCACCTTGGCGGTTAGTATCTCGCAGTCGTTGGCCCAGTCGGGGCCATCGCCGCGCATGGCCATCATGTCGGCCATCAGCAGGAACTGCATGGTTCTGAGCGCCCAGTCGGTGGGCTCTTGCGGCCAGGCGAAGATTCCGGCGGCGTCGCCGCCGAACTTCACGTCATGGCAGACAAAACCGACCTCGACCTTCCAGGATCGCAGCGTCACGCCTGGCGGCGGGTAGGGCGGGTCGGGAAGCTCGAAGTAATTGGCGACCATGAGCTTCGTCGGCTCCGCCGGCTCGATCCCCTTGGCCTTGAAGGCGGCAATGGCGTCGTCGCCAAAGCGCTCGAGGAGGCCGTCTCGCGTCAGCCTGTAGGTCGAGCGAAAGAAGCCGCCCGCCCAGACGGATTCGTTGTTGCCGTTGGAGATCAGCAGCGAGGCGCGGAAGCGGCGCAGCCTTGGCGCGAGAACTTGCCAGTTGCATTCGGCCGGCATCGACGGCGTCGCAATGAAATCGTCGAGTAGATCGCTGCCGCGCCCTCCGGCGTTCAGCACCGAACAGTCTTCGCCATAGAGGTGCCAGAGCTGGCGAAGCTCAGCAGTGGCGATGCCGGGCTTGCGCAACTCCTCCACCGAGGCGCGAACCCGCGCAATGGCGTAGGACGTCGCCGCCTCCAGCGTCTCAAACCCCGAAACTACGTGCTCCCCGTCCGGCTCGCCGGTCTTGGCCATGTCGAAGACGAGTACGGCAAAAGGCGGTTCGCCGGGATTGGACATTCAACAATTATCCTAGTCTTGCCCGCGCCTTCGCCGTCCAGGCATTGAACAGCCGGTCTGCGACGATGCCGATGAAAGCGATGGCGAGACCCGCGACAATGCCGCGTCCGGAATCGGCCTTGGACAGCGCGATGAAGACTTCCTGGCCGAGGTCGCGTGTGCCGACCATGGCGCAGATGATGATCATCGCCAGCGCCATCAGGATCGTCTGGTTGACGCCCAGCATGATTTCGGGAAGCGCCAGCGGCAATTGCACGCGAAAGAAGGTCTGGCGCGGCGTGCAGCCGGAAACCTTCGCCGCCTCGATCAGCGCCGGCGGCACTTGCCGGATGCCGTGATTGGTGTAGCGGATCGCTGGCACCACGGCGAACGCGACCGTTGCGATCATGGCGGTGACGTCGCCGACCCGGAACAGCATCACCACGGGAATGATGAAGCAGAAGGACGGCAGCACCTGCAGCGTGTCGATGATGGGCGTGACGATCTTTTCGAAGCGGTCGCTGCGGGCGGCCGCGAGACCGATCGGAATGCCGATCAGGCAGGCGATGAAGGCCGAGATGCCGCAGAGATAGACTGTGGCCATAGTCTTTTCCCAAAGGCCGGTGACGGCGCAGAAGGCGGTCAGCGCCGCGACAAGGGCGGCCAAACGCAGGCCACTGAGCTGATAGCCGGCGAGGCCGAGCAGGGCCACCGCGCCGAGCCACGGAAAGCCTTCGCAGAAGGCGCGCAGCGGGTTCAGTACATTGAGGATGAGCGCCACGCGAAACGCTTCGATCACGTCGAAGAAGTTGATCGTCACCCAGCTCACCGCCGCCTTCCACAGTGGCGCGGTGGTGAAGGTGATCTCCTTCGGCACCGCTGCGAAGGCCGGTACGAACAGGCCGAGCAGCGTCGTCACGACCAGGATGGCGATGGCCAGCGACAGATTGGGATAGCGCCGCCAAACGCTCTGGTTCGCCTGCCGTTGAACGTGGCCTTTTGCCTGCTTATGCGCGATCGCCTGGCTCAGCCGGTCGAGCGCGATTGCGAGCGCCACAATGGCGAGCCCGGCTTCCATCGCTTCGCCGACCTTCAGCGCACGCAGCGCCAGCAGCACATCATAGCCGAGGCCGCCGGCGCCGATCATCGAGGCGATGATCACCATGTTCAGCGCCAGCATGATCACCTGGTTGACGCCGATCATCAGTGTCGGCCGCGCCGACGGCAGCTGCACGCGCCACAATTTCTGCCGCGCCGTGCAGCCGGCCATCTCTGAGAAATCGTCGATCTCGGAGGGCACCCGCGACAGACCCAGCATCGTTGCCCGCACCATGGGCGGCGTGGCGAAGATGGCGGTGGCGATCATCGCCGAGACCGGGCTGTTGCCGAACA
Source organism: Mesorhizobium sp. M0037 (assembly GCF_040323635.1). Classification (NCBI taxonomy): domain Bacteria; kingdom Pseudomonadati; phylum Pseudomonadota; class Alphaproteobacteria; order Hyphomicrobiales; family Phyllobacteriaceae; genus Mesorhizobium; species Mesorhizobium sp. M0037. Next base: position 19,334 of record NZ_JAMYVB010000015.1, read on the forward strand.
GGAGCAGCATCGGGATGAGATAGGCGAAGGTCGGGATGGTCTGCATCAAATCGAGGGCAGGGGAGATGATCAGCCGCTCGGCCCATGGCTTGCGCCACGCCCAGATGCCGGCGAACAGGCCGGTGACGATGCAGAACGGCACCGCGATGGAAATCAGTGCCAGTGTCAGCATGGCGCTGGTCCACTGGCCGAACAGCGCGGTGTAGAGGAAGCAGCCGCCGACCAGCATGCCGAGTTTTCTACCGCCCACGGCGTGCCCGGCGATGAAGGCGGCTACGCAGACGCCGATCCAGGACAGGCGCGGCAGGACATAGGCATCGGCACCGTGACCAATCTTGAAATTCTTGGCCAGCAGGTCGAGCGCGAAATCGAGGGGAACGCCGAGCACCGCGGTGATCGAGCGGGTCAGCCAGGACAAGTTCGACTTGATCCAGCGCATCAGCGCACTGACCCAGTCGGCGACGGGAACGACCGCATCGGCCGGATAGTCGACCGCCCATGGCAGCCTCTCCTGCAGCAGGAATACCACCAGCACGGCGGCCAGCGCCAGCGCCCAGATCAGCAGCCAGCGCTGAACCGGTGGCCTCGTTTGGCTGGCGCTTGCAGTCACCGTCATGCGCCGGCTCTTTGCTTGTCGATGCCGGCCAGCAGTCCGATCACGGCTTGCGGCGTCACCTCGCCGATCGACTTGCCGCTGCCGTTGACCACCGCGAACGGTTTTCCCGAAGCGACGATGCTGGCCGAGAAGCTGGCGATCCTGGCGTCGGGCGAAACCGTGCCGCCATGCTCGGAGCCATCCAGGGCACGCATCAGGCTGAGCGCCGAAATCACCTTGGCGCGGTCGACATCCCGGGTGAATTCGGCGACATAGTCGGTCGCCGGATTGACCACCAGTTGCTCCGGTGTGCCGATCTGGATGACCTCGCCGTCCTTCATGATGGCGATGCGGTCGGCCAGCCTGATCGCCTCGTCGAAATCATGGGTGATGAAAACGATGGTCTTGTGCAGCATGGTCTGCAGCCGCATCAGCTCGTCCTGCATCTCGCGGCGGATCAATGGGTCAAGCGCCGAGAACGGCTCGTCGAGGAACCAGATCTCCGGCTTGGTCGCGAGGCTGCGGGCAATGCCGACGCGCTGCTGCTGGCCGCCGGAGAGTTCGCGCGGATAGAAATGCTCGCGGCCGCGTAAGCCCACGAGATCGATCACCTCCCGCGCTCTCGCTTCGCGCGTCGGCCGGTCTTGGCCCTGGATACTCAGCGGGAAGGCAATGTTCTCCAGCACGTTCAGATGCGGCAGCAGCGCGAAATTCTGGAACACCATGCCCATGCGATGGCGCCGCAGTTCGATCAGCGCCGAATCGGAAATCTTGAGCAGATCGTTGCCTTCGAATTCGACCTTGCCGTGGGTCGGCTCGACCAGCCGCGACATGCAGCGCACCAGCGTCGACTTGCCGGAGCCGGACAGCCCCATGATGATGAAGATCTCGCCCTGGCGGATTTCGAGATCGACGGCGCGCACCGCGCCGACCAGTCCGGCCGCGGCGATGTCGGCCATGCTGGCCTTGCCGTCACGCTCGCGGATGAAGCTGGCCGCGTTCGATCCGAACAGTTTCCAGACATTACGGCAGGCAAGCTTTATCGGCCGCACATCCTCCGGCGTGCCAGTTGCCTGCGGTTCAGTCGCTTCCGTCATCCAATGGTCCTTCTGGAAAATGGAGATAAGACCCGGCCGCTAGGGCCGGGTCTGGCTTCCAGTCAGGCGATCACTGCGCCCAGGCTTTCCAGTCTGCTTCGTGGGCGGCGATCCAGGCGGCGGCGACATCTTCGGGCGTCTTGCCGCCGAGGTCGATCTCGCCGCTCATCTTGTTGAGCTCATCGGTGTCGATCGTGTACGCCTTGGCCACCTTGTAGGCGACCGGCCATGTGTCCTTCATGCCGGACCAGGAGTATTTCCAGATTTCGCCATGCGGTTTGCCGCAATCATATTTGGCATCCGGGTTGGTGCCCCATTTCGGGTCGGTGTAGCACTCGGGCGTATACTCCGGGAATTCGACCCACTCGCCCTTGTACTTGGCCGGCGCCCAATGCGGCGAATAGATCCACAGCATGATCGGCGCCTTGCGCTGATAGGCCGAGTCCAACTCGGCGAACATCGCCGCGTCGGTGCCGGCATGGATGACGGTGAAGGGCAGCTTCAGCGCCTCGACGCGCTCGTCGTCAAAGCCTTCCCAGGTTACCGGGCCGCCGAGATAGCGGCCCTTCGGCGCCGTCTCCGCTGTCGAGAACGCCTCGGCGCATTTCGGGTCCTTCAGCGCTTCCCAATTGGGCAGGCCGGGGCATTTCTCCTTCATATATTCGGGAAACCACCATTCCTCCTTGGCCTTCGGCCCGAGCTTGCCGAGCCGCTCGGTCTGGCCGGTGGCGTCTGAAGCCTTCATCGCTTCGCCGGCCGTCGTGTCCCAGAACTCGAGGCCGACATCGAGGTCGCCATTGGTGAGGCCGGTGGTCAGGCTGGAGAGGTAGTCGGCTGTCGGATATTCGACGGTATAGCCGAGCTTTTCGAGGATACCGCCAAGGATCTTGGCGTTGAGGTTGACGCTGGTCCAGTCGAACAGCGCGATCTTGATCGGGTCGTTGGATTCAGGTGCTGCTGCGTGGACCGGTGATGTAAGCGCACTTGCGGCGGCAAGCGCCAAGGCTCCCATTGATAGGTTCGAAATCACACTGCGAAATGACATGCTTGTTCTCCTGTCAAACCATGTGGAAATTTCTTGATCGTTCCCTTCTTGCGTCTTTTCTTGATTGTGTTGGAAAGGCGGGTCGTTACGCAAGCTCGTTCGCACCAAGCCAGTGCCGCGGCCGCAACTTGCGCAGGCGAAATGGTTGCTCGACTTGGTGTTTATGTGATGCCGGGCGGGCCCGCGTCATGGCATCGGATGGATTGCTGCGTGAGCAATCGTCAACGGATCGATCGCCGCTCCAGCGGCGCTCTCAGACGTGCGAGCCATCAAGGTCCCATGGTCTCGGCCGGCAAGCCCCATCCCCGCCAGGCCGTTTCATGGGATGAAATTATATATACCAACGTTCATGCGGCGCAACGGCTGATGCCCTGTGCACTGCGGAATTTCAGACTGGCGATTGCCAACCGCCAGAGCTGACGTTCACGACATGATCAGGCCGCCATCGACATTGATGGTTTGGCCGGTGATGTAGGTGGCGTCGTCGCTGGCGAGAAAGCTGACCAGGCCGGACACGTCCTCGCCGCTGCCGGCGCGTCCCATCGGGATGTTCTTCACCCATTCGGCCATCAGCTCGCCGGGCTTGTAGTCACCCATCAGCTTGCCCCACGCTGCGTCATTATAGGCCCACATGTCGGTGTCGATGATGCCGGGGCAGATGGCGTTGACGGTGATCTTTTCCTTGGCCACTTCCTTGGCCAGGCTCTGGGTGATGCCGACGACGCCGAACTTCGACGCCGCGTAGTGCGGTGTGTAGATGAAACCCTGCCGCGCCTGGCCCGATGCCGTGTTGATCAGCCGGCCGCCATCGCCATGCTTGCGGATGCGGGCGATCGCTTCCTGACAGCACAGGAACACGCCCTTTGTGTTGACCGCCATCACCTTGTCCCACTCGGCTTCGGTCATCGCCTCGATCCGGGCGATGGTGATGACGCCGGCATTCTGCACCGAAATGTCGACGCGGCCGAATTCCTTCTCGGCGAGGTCGTAAAGCGCGGTGACCTCATCCTTCCTGGTAACGTCCATGCGCATCGACGCGACCTTGGCGCCTGCCGCTTTCAGGCCGGCGGCGACGTCCTCGACGCGGGTATCGATGGCGCTGACCACGACCGCGGCACCTTCCTCGGCGAAGCGCTTCGCCATCGCCGCGCCGATGCCACCGCTCGCGCCCGTGATGACCGCAGTCTTGCCTTCAAAACGCTTCTGCATCTTTTCTCCTTACCAGCAGACAAAACCGCCATCGACGATCAGGTCGATGCCGGTGACGTAACTCGCGGCGCGGCTGGCCAGGAACACGGTCGGGCCGACCATCTCTTCCGGCGTCGCCATGCGCCCCATGGGCGTGTCGCGTTCGAAGATCTTGATCTGTTCGGCGACCTCCGGCCGCTTGTTCATCGGCGTCAGCGTGTAGCCTGGGCTCACCACATTGACGCGCAGGCCGCGATCGGCCCATTCCATTGCGAGGCTTTTCGACATGTGGATGACCGCCGCCTTCGACGAATTGTAATGCGCCTGGGTCAGGCCGCGATTGACGATCGAGCCCGACATCGAGGCGATGTTGATGATCGAGCCCTTGCGCCGCGTCAGCATGGCGCGCGCTTCGGCCTGGCAGGACAGGAACACGCCGCTGACATTGACGTCGTAGATTTTCTGCCACTTCTCCAGCGACAGCGTCTCGGCGGCCTCGGCTCCTGCAATGCCGGCATTGTTGACGGCGATGGTCAGCGCGCCGAGCTCCTTTTCCGTGCGCTCGACTGCGGTCGCCAGGTCGGCCTCCGACGTCACCGTCCCGGTCAGCACCACCGCCTTGCGGCCAAGCGCGGCGATCCTGTGCGCGGTCTCATCCAGCCCGCCTTTCGAGGCATGGCCGAAACAGGCTATGTCGGCGCCGGCTTCGGCGAGTCCGATGGCAATGGCCTGGCCAATGCCGCTGCCGGCGCCTGTTACCAGCGCTACGTCGCCGCTGAGATCGAATAGTTTCATGTTGTTCCCCCTCCTGAAGTGAAGGGGCGCCAGTCTTTGCTGGCGCCCCGCGCGGTCCGGTCCTTGGGAGGATACCACCTGCTGCGCTTTGTTCCGACTCCTGTCCTCAGCTCGTGGCGAGTTCCATCACCGCGACATTGCTCGCCTCGCTGCGGTCGAGAATGCCGCGCTGGCGGCCGCGGCTCAGCACCAGCACCCGGTGTGACAGGCCCAGCACCTCCTCGAGGTCGGAGCTGACCACCACCACCGCCATGCCGGAGCGGGCGAGGTCGGCGATCACGTCGTAGATCGCCGCACGCGCACCGACATCGATGCCGCGCGTCGGCTCATCGAGGATGAACACCTTCGGCGGTCGCGACACCCATTTGGCGATGATCACCTTCTGCTGGTTGCCGCCGGAAAGCTTGCTGACCGCCTGGCCAGGTTTGCCCTTGACCCCGAGCCTTGCGATGCCGGCTTCGGCGAATTTCTGCACCGCTTTCGGAAACACCCAGCCTTTCGGCGCGACATGGTCGAAATTGCCGAACGCCAAATTCTCGCCGATGGTCTGGTCGAGAACGACGCCTTGCGCCTTTCGGTCTTCCGGCACCAGCACGACGCCGGCCTTGATGGCTGCCGCTGGCCCGCTGAGATGCACCGGTTTGCCGGCAACGCGCACCGAGCCCGACGAGATCGGATCGGCGCCGGCGATCGCCCGCACCAGTTCGGTGCGGCCGGCGCCGATCAACCCGGCAATGCCGAGGATCTCGCCTGCTTTGACCGAGAAGGAAACGTTGTTGAAGCTCTTCTCCGGCGAGGACAGGTTGTCGACCTCGAGCAGCGTCTCCTCGCGCGGTGGCGACAGATGCGGGAACATCCGCTCGACCGAGCGGCCGACCATCTGCTCCACCACTGTGCGCACGGGAATATCGGCGCGCTCGTGGCGGGCGACGATGCGTCCGTCGCGCATCACCACCACGCGGTCGGCAATCTGCGCGATCTCGTCGAGACGATGGCTGATATAGATGAAGGACATGCCTTCCGCCTTGAGCTTGCGGATCTGCTGGAACAAAAGCTCCGTTTCCTCGCCGCCAAGCGCTGCGGTCGGTTCGTCGAAGATCAGCAATTCGGCATTCAGCGTCAGCGCCTTGGCGATCTCGACCTGCTGCTGGGCGGCGATGCGCAGCGTGCCCACCTTGCGCTCGGGCGAGACGCCGAGGCCAAGCCGCTTCAACTGCGCCGAGGCATTGGCGTTCATTGCTGCGCGGTCGATGCGGCCGCCGCGCATCGGCAGGCGCCCGACATAGACGTTTTCCGCCACCGACAGATCCGGCAGCAGCTTCAGTTCCTGATGGATCATGCCCACACCGGCATCGATTGCCGCGGCAGGCGAGGCGGGGGAATAAGGTTTCCCCCGCCAGATGATGGTGCCCGCGTCGGGCCGGGTCGAGCCGGCGATGATATTGGACACCGTCGACTTGCCGGCGCCGTTTTCGCCGAGCAGCGCCACAACCTCGCCCGGCCGCACCTCAAAGCTTGCATCGGCCAGGACCTGGACCGGTCCGTAGCTCTTGCAAAGGCCGTTGACGAAGAGCCCGTTGTGCGGGCTTTCGCTGTGGCGAGGATCAGGAGACATCGTGGCGCTCTCTTAAGCGGTGCCGGTCGTTACGGATGCTTGGCGATGAACTGCTCGACATTGTCCTTGGTGGTCAGCGTCGCATCCTGCAGCTGTTCGGCCGGAACGCTCTCGCCCGCCACCAGCTTGATCGCCGCATCGACGGCGAGCCGGCCCATGCCTTGCGTCTGCTGCGTCGCGGTGACGTCGAACACGCCGTCCTTCAGCGCCTTGAGCGCGGCCACGTCGCCATCGAAGCCGGCAACCCAGACCTTGTGGCCGGGATTGGCGACCTTGACCGCCTGTGCCGCACCCAGCGCCAGCGCATCGGCCTGGCCGATGACGATGGAGACATCGGGATGCGACTGCAAAAGGTCCTGCGTCAGCTTGAAGCCTTCGTCCTGGTGCCAGCCTTCGCTCCACAATTCGCCGACCACCTTGATATCGGGATAGGCCTTGAGCGCTTCGCCGCAGCCCTTCGAGCGATCCACTTCCGGCGTGGTGCCCTTCTGGCCGTGGATGATGATCAGTTCGCCTTTGCCGCCGGCCTGCTTGGCGATGTAGTCGCACACCGCCTGCGCCGAGGCGACACTGTTGGTGGCGATGAAGGTGTCGCCGGGCGCGCCGTCGGCGTTGCGGTCGACATTGACGACCGGGATGCCGGCAGCCTTGGCGGTCTTGGTCGGCACGGTGGCGGCTGTGGCGCCGGCCGGAATGTAGATCAGCGCGTCGATGTTCTGCGTGATCAGATCCTGCACCTGGCTGACCTGGGTCGCTGAATCGCCCTTGGCGTCGACGGTGACGATCTCGATGCCCTTCTCCTTGCCGTAGGCTTCGACCGACTGCTTGATCTGGTTGAAGAAGTCGGCCTGCAAATTGGCCACGGCGAGGCCGAGTTTCTTGGCCTCCTTGGCCGAGGCCATGTCGGTCAGCCCGAGCATAGGAATGATGGCGGCAGCGGCGAGCAGCAGTGAACGTTTGGTCAGCATGTTTTTCCTCCGTTGATAGTCAAACTGTCCCGCCAGCGCATCGCGCCCCTTGGAACATCCCAGTTTCGGATCGACCGATCCGTCTATCGCCCGGACGCTCCGGGCGAATTCTCAATTGTGCCCCGTTCTCTATCGCGCCCTGCGCCGCCAGGTATCGCTGGCGACCGCCAGCGCGATCACCACGCCGATCACCACCTGCTGGATGAAGGGCGAGACGCCGAGCAGATTGAGCCCGTTGCGCAGCACGCCGATGATGAGTACGCCGACCGCGGTGCCGCCGATCGAGCCGATGCCGCCCGACAGGCTGGCGCCGCCGATCACCACCGCCGCGATGGTGTCGAGCTCATAGCCGAGGCCGGAACTCGGCTGCACCGAATCCAGCCGCGCGGCGAGCACGATGCCGGCAAGACCCGCAAGTACGGCGCAGATGGCGTAGACCCAGTTGGTCAGTGACTTCACCGGAATGCCGGAGAGCCGCGCCACCTCGGCGCTGCCGCCGATGGCGTAAAGGCTGCGGCCGGTGGCGCGGTAGTTGAGGAAGATGGCGAAGACGATCGCCAGCACCATCATCACCCCGACTGTGACCGACAGGAAGCCGAAATGGCGGATGATCGACAGGCTGGTGAACCAGTCGGGAAAGCCGACAATCTGCGAACCGTCGGTGATCATATTGGCAAGACCGCGCGCCACCGACATCATCGCCAGCGTCGCGATGAACGGCGGCAGCCGGGTGACGGTCACCAGCAGGCCGGACACCAGTCCGCAAAGGCCGGCGACGACCAGTGCTGCGACGACGCCGGCCGCAAGGCCGAGATTGAGATAGTCGGGGTGGGAGACAAAGCCCATCACCATGGCGGCCAGCGCCAGCACCGAGCCGACCGAGAGATCGATGCCGCCGATCAGGATCACCAGCGTCATCCCGATTGCCATGATGCCGAGCACCGTGATCTGGTCAAGTACGTTGAGGATGTTGCGCACGGTGAGGAACGTGTCGGTGGTCAGCGTCAGCGCCAGGCAAAGCAGCAGCAGCCCGATCAGCGGCCCCATGGTTCCGGCAAACAGCGCCGAAAGCTTCGCGGCCGTCGCACCTTGAGTGCCGGGCGCGGCTTTCAACTCGCCAGCCTTCGACTCGCTTGCATCATTACTCACGGCCACTTCGTCTCCTCCGTCAGCGAAACGACGATGGCCTGCCGTCCGCTCTTGTTCACCAGGCACCTCCCTGTGAACAATTTATCTTTGATATGCAATTTTGTTCAGCTAAACTGTTCATTAGAAAATTGTCAAGAGCCGTTGCGCCATTCGGCGGTGGTTTGCGCCACAGGGCGGTTTGTCCTAGGGAAGGCCAGGGGGCGGCGCTTGCGGAAAGATTTCCGAAATCTGCCGCGGGAGGGCAAAAGATGGCGACCGTCGAAAACGAGAAGGCCTCGCGCTTCCCCGATGCCGAGCTCAAGGCCCGGGCCGCCTGGCATTACTATGTCGAAGGTCTGACGCAAGAGCGCATTTCCGAGATCCTCGGCGTCGGCCGCATCAAGGTGCACCGCATTCTCTCCGCTGCGCGAGAGGAGGGCATCGTGCAGTTCCGCATTCGCGACAGTGTCGTCGAATGCGTGCAGCTCGAGGAGAGCCTGAAGCAGCGCTTTGGGCTAAGCCAGGCGGTCGTGGTGCCGTCGGCCGCCGACCGCAGCAACGCGCCGCTGATGATCGGCCACGCGGCTGCCGCCTATCTCGCCGACAACGTCAATGCCGGCGACGTCATTGCGCTGGGCTGGGGCCGGACGCTGAAATTCGCCATCAACGAATTGCCGAGGCGGCCGATTGCCAGGACGACGGTCGTCTCGATGCTCGGCGGCCTTACCCACGCGCAGCCGCTCAACCCGACCGAAAGCGCCTGGGAGTTCGCCGAAAAGATCGGCGCTGAATGTTTCCTGCTGCCGGTGCCGGTCTATGCCGACAAGCCGGAACAGCGCGATGCCTTCATGAGCCAGCGCAGCGTTCAGGATGTCGTCTTCCGCGCGCGCCGCGCCAACATCGCCGTGCTCAGCGTCGGCTCGTTTTCCAAGGACAGCCCGATCGCCAATTACGGCTTCATCAAACCGAGCGAACTCGAGGAATTGCAGGCGGCCGGCGCGGTCGGCGACCTCTTGTGCCATTTCATCGACGCCGAGGGCCACCCTGTCGACCATGAGGTCAACCGCCGCGTCTGCGCCTATCCGCTGCAGGATCTGTCCGATATTCCGAGCATCATCCTGGTGTCAGGCGGTCAGGAGAAGGTCGCCGTCATGCGTGCGGCGCTCGCCAACACCAGGATTTCGGTGCTCATTACCGATGAGGATGCGGCCAAAGGCCTACTCAACCGTTGAGCGCTGTCGGCCTCGGTCAGAATTCGCAGGGCTCCGGACGACTGTCGTCCGACCAGTCGGCCAGTGCGATCGGCACGAATTTTCCCGCGACCGGTTTGCCGTCGTCCAGGTCCTTTGAAGCGGTGCCTTTGCCGGTGAGAAAATTGATGTCGCAGCCGCCCAGCGTCGTCTCGACCGAGCCGTCGGCTTTCTGCACATTCCAGTCCCAGTCGCGACTGTAGCCGGCGACAAGGAATTTACCGCCGCGCCAGACGATGGTCAGCGTCGCATCCCATGATTTGTTGGCGCCGCAGCCGAAGCACGAGGTGACGACAAGCGATCCCTTGCCCTTGCTTTCGAACCCGAGAATACGGTCCTGCGTCAGCGCCTTTTTGACAAAATCAGGCTTGCGCGAAGGATCGAGCTTTCCTTCGCCGGCAGCCAGATAGATCGAGAGATCCGCCAGCCCGGTGTCGGAATCCGCCGCGATCGCGGCCCGATCCATCCGGCCGTCATTGTCCATGTCGAGCGTGACCTCAAAGGGCGGCTCGTCCTGCGCACGCGCCGTCATTGGAGCTGCCGCAAGCGCGACAATCCAGGGCAGGGCGGCAAGGTGAAATACTGCTTTCATGAGCCCGATGAGTCTAGCATTGGCCGGGCAGGACGCAAAATCGGCAAGCTGGGCAGGTTGGGCATGGGAGCCTCACGCAGGCAAGCTGCGCTTGAACTCAGATCGCACCGAGCCGCGCGTGGATGTCGCGTGTCGCGTGATAGAGGTCGCGGTAGATCGCCTTGCGCGCCCGGTAAGCCGGCACCAGCGTCATATCCGGATCGACACGCCTGGCCGGCGCCGCCGCCATTGCCTTGGCGGCGTCTTCCGCCGAGGCGAACCAGCCGATCGCCGAAGCAGCCAGCATGGCCGCGCCAAGGGCCGCCGCCTCGTTGACCGGCGACACGAACAGCGGCCGCTCCAGCACGCTGGCCATGATCTTCATCAGCAGCGCCGAATTGGTGCCGCCGCCGGCGGAAATCATCTCTCCCGACTTGCCGCCGCTTTCGGCCTCCATCGCCTCGCTGGCGATGGCCTGCTCCAAAGCGATGCCTTCCAGCGTGGCGCGGAAGAGATGCCTGGGCTCATGGTCGAGCGACAGGCCAACAACGGCGCCGCGCGCCGCGCCATCCCAATAGGGGCTCATGACGCCGGCCCAATAGGGCATGACCAAAAGACCGTCGCCGCCGGCCGCAACATCGACCGCACCCTTCTCCAGTTCTGCCGCGGAAGACGCGCCGGTGGTGCGCACGATCCAGTCGACCAGTTGCATGCCCGAGCGCAGCACGGTTTCCAGCATGAAGCCGGAGCCGGTCGGCGAGACCAGCGTGCGAAACGCATCCGAAGTGGTGACCGTGCCGGAATAGCAGCCGCTGACGACGCCGGAGCCGAGCGAGAGATAGCTCTTGCGGGCACCATAGACGCCCATGCCGAGACCCATGGCCTGGCCATCGCCGGCGCCGGCGACAATTGGCGTGCCCGCTTTGAGGCCAGTCAGCTGGGCAATGCTTTCGGCAAGGCCGCCGCAGATTTCGCCTGGGCCGATCAGCGCCGGCAACTGCCGTGGCTGCAGCCCTGCAGCCGCCACAAGCTCAGCGTGCCATTCGCCTGTCGCGACATCGAGCAAGCCGAGCGGGTCGGCACTTGCCGTGCTGGTTACCAGCCGTGCGGTCAGCCGGTGAACGAAGAAGCCATGAACATCGACCAGGGCGGCGGCGTTGGCCAGCACCTGCGGCTGGTGTTCCGCCAGCCAGGCGATGGCATAGAGCGCCGGCGTCGGATCCGGCGGCTTGCCGCTCCAGTCGCGGATCGTCTCGCGGCCAAGCTCGGCCGACAGCTTGGCGACTTGAGGCCGGGCGCGCTCGTCAAGCCACAGGATCGCCGGGATGAGCGGCGTGCCGGCCTGATCGATCAGGGTGAAGGTCTCGCGCTGATGGGCTATGGCAATTGCCGCCACGCGCGCGGCGCCGACCTTGTCGGCGACCTGCTTCAGCGCACTGATGAGGGCTGCCCACCAATGTTCGGCATCCTGCTCGAAATGGCCGGGCTTCGGATTGGCCAGCGGATAGGCCTCGCGCGCCTGGAACAGCTCCGCGCCGTCGCGGGTGAAGGCGATTGCCTTCACCGCCGTCGTCGAGGCATCGATCCCGATAACGACATCGTCCATCACAGGGAGATCCCGAAGGTTCAGGCGGCGTTGGTCACAAACTGTCCGTCCGACTGGTCGAGACGGCGGCGGATCTGCGTTATCACCATCGAATCGTCGGGTACACAATTTTCATAGGTGAGGAAGTCGCCGGTCTTGACCGGCTTGACCACCTTGGCGCGTTCGGCAATCCCGAGCGGCAGCGCGCCCTTGGCGCGGGCGTCCTCCCAGGTCATGGCGAAGCCGCGATAGTCGTTCTCGCCGATCATGCCGAGCGATTGGCCCGCGCCGAGATCGCTCTTGGCCACCGCCACCGCTTCGGCCACCGGGTGGTCGAGCGGCTCCATGTCGGCGCGTTTGTAGACCACGGCGCGCGCCGCCGACAGTGGCACTTCAAGGCTTGTCAGGTGATAGGGACGGTAGATCGTGAAATAGGGGCCCTTGCCGACCTTGAGGTCGACCATGCGCTCCAGCACGCGCGGATGCCTCGTTTCGATGATGCAGAACACGCCGGGCGCCACGCCCTTGCCGATGGAATAGTCGACCACGCCCTTGCGATGCAGCACGCCGCCATCCTCGCGCGGGCAAAGCACGCTGGCCAGTTCCTCCAGCGTCGCCGTCGGGCCGTGCATGCCCGGCACGTCGGGCACCAGCCCGGTGGCGTTGGCGATAGCCACCATCTCGATCGCCGTCTTGGAACCGTCGACGAACTCGACCAGCATGCGCGCATTCATGTTGCGCTCGGCCGCTTCCTTCTCGTAGTCGGCGGGCATGGCGTCGATCTTGAGCGGGTTGTTTTTGCCCTTGCCGGCGGCGATGATGTTGAAGCCGAGGCTCTTGGCGAAGCCGATGATCTCCAGCGTGCAGGCGGGTTCGTCGCCGGCCGCACCGGTGTAGACCACGCCGGCCTTGCGCGCTTCCTCCTTGAGGAAGCGGCCGATCGTAATGTCCGCCTCGACATTGAGCATAACGATGTGCTTGCCGTTCTTCATCACTTCGAGCGCAAACAGCGTGCCGATGTTGGGATTGCCTGTCGCGTCGATGATGACATCAATGCGGCCGGCCGCGGCCAGCGCATGCAGATCTTCGGTGACAGCGATCTTGCCGGCCTCGATGGCGCGGTCGATGGCAGAGGCGTTCGCAGCCTGGACGATGCCGGAGCGGTCATGGCCGGCGAGCAGTGCGGCATCGATCGCCGCTTGCGGCCGCACCTCGGAAATGGCACCGATCCGCATGCCCGGCATCAGCGCCACCTGGACGACGATGTCGGTGCCCATCTGCCCGGCGCCGGCGAGTCCGATGGTGATAGGCCCTTGGGCTTCAGCGCGCTGCAGAAGTTCCGCTGCAAATTGCGGATGGGCCATATCGCTTCCTCCAGTCATGACGCGCCGCAGCGTCAAATCATCATTTTGAACATTCCTATTTCCATTTGAAAAATATTTCAACCCGCAAATCGGAGAATGGCTGCAGGGCCAAACCTCCCACGGAGGATTCGTCGGGTGACAGCTTCATGCTGGGCTTGATCTCAGCCGATCTCTAGGAAAGGATTGCCGAGCAGGTCGGGCACGACATCGACGCCGAGGCCGGGCCCGTCGGGAATGCCCATGTGGCTGCCGGTGACCGGTGGCGCGTTGGAGGCCGTGCGCACCGTCACCCACTCATGGAAGGCGATGGCGTGCAGCCGGCGTTCTTCCGGCGTCGACAGCGACAGATGTGCCATCGCCGCCGTGTCGATCTCGGCGCCGCCCGTATCCTCGACGGTGATCATGAAACCGAGATCGACGGCGACGTCGCGGATTTGCCTTGTCCTGGTTACGCCGCCAAGCCGCGAGATCTTCAGCGTCAGCCCGTCGGCGGCGCCCAGGCGGTGGATTTCCAGCATCGCCTCGAGCGAGATGACGCTCTCGTCCAGCACCATCGGCTTGTCGAGCATGCGGCGCACCGACATGTTCTCCTCAATCGACGTGCAGGGCTGCTCGAACGTGTAGTCGATGCCGCGCGTGGCGTCGGCGAACTGCCGCGCCTGGTAGGGTGTCCAGCCGGCATTGGCGTCGCAGAAAATCACCGTGCCTTTCGGCACGGCCGAAGCGACTGCGCTCACCCGCTCGATGTCTTCATGCACATTGCCGCCGACCTTGACCTGCAGCCGGCGGCAGCCTTCCGCGATGATCCTTTTGGCCAGTGCCGCCATCTGGTCGAGCGTGCCGTGGGTGACGACGCGGTAGGTCTCCGCCATGTCGCTCTCGCGGCCGCCAAGCATGGTCACAAGCGGCACGTCGGCGGCGCGGGCGGCCAGATCCCAGCAGGCCATGTCGAGCGCCGACTTGATGTAGGGATGGCCCTTGAACACCGTATCCATCAGCCGGCCGATGCCGGCGAGAGCACGCGGGTCCTGGCCGATCAGGTGCGGCGCGATCTCGACCACGCCCGCGCGCGTTCCCGCCGGAAACGCGGCCGAATAGAAATTGCCGAGCGGCGCCATCTCGCCCCAGCCGGTCACGCCGCTGTCGGAGGTGATGGCGACGATCACCGCGTCGAAACAGTCGGCCACACGCCCCTTGGACATGCGGTAAGGCCCGTCCACGAAGGGCTGCACGACGCGATAGGCCTTGATGGATTTGATCTGCACTTGTCTGTCCGTTGTCTCTAGGTGTTGAGGAGGGTCAGCCCTTCGATGTTCCGCTGCTCGAGGCCACGCGCATAGGCAAGCAGCTCTTCGAAATCGAGGTCGATATGCTCGCGCGCATGGCGCTGGGCAGCGCGCATGTCGGCGCCCTTCAAGAGCCGCACATAGGTTTCGTGGAGATCTTCGGCCGGCACCGGCTCGTTGCGGGCCTGCTGGTGCAGGGCAAAGTACATCTGCAGCCGGCTGGTCAGCCGCTGCCAGGTTTCCAGCAGCACCGAATTGTCGGCCCATTCATAGATCAGCCCGTGCAATTGCAGTGCGGTCTCGATCTGGCGGGTGGTGTCGCGCGCGCGCGTTGCCTGCTTCACCGCTTCGTGGCGGCGGTCGAGTTCATCGAAGAAGCGCTGGTCGCGCAGCTTCCATGTCCGCTCGATGGCGAATTCATCGAGCACCTTGTTCAGCGAGTAGGCGTCGTCAATGTCCTTGGCGGTGACATCGATGACGAAGGTGCCGGCATAGGGAATGCTGGTCAGGATGCCTTCCTGCACCAGCTCGCGCATAGCTTCGCGCAAAGGCGCGCGGCTGACCCGCATCTGCTCAGCGATCCTCAGCTCGCTCAGCTTTTGGCCGGGTTCCAGCTGGCCGGTCAGGATCGCCCGCCGCAACAGCGCAACGATCTCGGCTCGGCGTGTCGTATCCGCGATCGGATTGAAGTCCAGCTTGGCCATTCCGTCACTCCAGTGAGAGCCGGAAACAGACAAGCAGATTGTCGACAATCCTACAATATGTCTGTTCCGGATTCTTGTGCCTTGCGGTTACTCCAAAAACGGCGTGCGGCGCTCCATAAAAAAACGGCGCCCTCGGCGTGGAAGCCGAAGGCGCCGCAGGACCGGGGCTGATAGGGGTTATCAGCTGGCCGGTTTCTCCTGGGGCAACGGCGAGATCGGCATTCCTGGTCCGATCTTCTGCAGATTGCCCGTTATCACCTGGTCGCCTTCGGCAACGCCGCTGAGGACCGCCACAAGGTCGCCGCTGGTCGCGCCAAGCGAGACGATGCGCTGGTCGACCGTGTTGCCCTTGCCGACGACATAGACATATTTGCCGAGCTGGCTCGAACCCAGCGCCACCTGCGGCACCATCAGCGCGTCGGGCAGCTGCTTGATGTGCAGCCGCACGCGGACATACTGGCCCGGCAGCAGCGAGAACTTCGCATTGCCGATGGTGGCGCGAGCCGTAATCGTGCCAGTCGAGTGGTCGACCGTGTTGTCGATGAAGGTGAGTTCGCCCTTCTGGCTGGCTTCGGTCTCGCCGGGCAGCAGCACCTCGACCTCGATCGGGCCGGCGGCCCGGGCCCGTTCGATTTCGGCCAGGTCCGTCTCGCTCGGATTGAAGGTGACGTAGATCGGGTCGAGCTGCACCAGCGTGTTCAGCACCGTGCCGGCGACGCTGACCAGCGTGCCGACCGAAGCCTGGTTGCGGCCGACGCGGCCGGCAAACGGAGCGTGGATTTCGGCGTAGCTCAAATTGAGCTCGGCCGTGCGCACCGCCGCCTGGTTGACGGCAAGCGACGCTTCGGCCTGGCGCAAGGTGCTCGTACGCTGGTCGAACCCATCCTTGGCCAGATAGCCGCTCTTGGCGAGTTCGGAGCCGCGGCCGAGATTGGAGCGCGCATAGTCGAGGCTCGCCTGGTCGCGCTGCACTTCGGCCTTGGCCTGGTCGAGAGCCGCCTTGAAGTCGTCAGGCGAGATCTTGTAGAGCAGATCACCCTGGCGCACATCCGCGCCGTCCTTAGCCGTCTGCTCCTGCAGATAGCCGGGCACGCGGGCCTGCAAGGTGACGCTGCGGATCGCCTCGATGCGGGCGGCGTAGTCAAGGTAGATCGGGATCGTCTTCTTGACCACGCTCGTCACCGGCACCGGCATGACGAATGCCGCAGGTGCTGCCGTCGCTGCCGCCGTGCCGGCATTGAGGCTGAGATTGCCCATGTCGAGGAAGTGGACGCTTGCCACCGAGACCGCTCCCAGGGCGACGGCCGTTCCCAAAGCTATTTTCCATTTACGCATTTTGGTCTCCAATTCTATTCGGCTGCTTCGGCCAGGCGCATCGGCGCTGGTTCGGCAGTCGGTTCATTATTGTCCTGGTCATGAGCAGCGTTCGGTTCGCTGCGCACGCGGCCTTCGCGCAGCTGTTCGATGACCGCGTAGAAGACTGGCACGAACACCAGCGACAGGATGGTCGCCGCGACCATGCCGCCAAACACGGTGGTGCCGATCGACTGCCGGCTTGCCGCACCCGCACCCGTCGCAAACATCAGCGGCAGCACGCCGAGGATGAAGGCGAAGGCCGTCATCAGGATCGGCCGCAGCCTCAGCCGCGCAGCTTCCATCGCCGCGTCGACAATGCTCAGTCCCTCCTCGCGCCGCCGCCTTGCAAACTCGACGATCAGGATCGCGTTCTTGGCGGCGAGGCCGATCAGCATGACGAAGCCGATCTGCGAGTAGACGTCGATCTGCATGCCGCGCAGGAACAGGGCTGCGAAGGCGCCGAACAGGGCCAGTGGCACCGCCAGCAGCACCATGAACGGCATCGCCCAGCTCTCATACTGCATCGCCAGGATCAGGAAGACGAAGACGATGGCGAGGCCGAAGACGACCGACGCGATCGATCCTGCCTTGAGCTCCTGGAAGGTGATGCCGGTCCATTCGAAACCGAAATCCCTGGGCAAAGCGGTGGCGGCGGCCCGTTCCATCGCGGCAACCGCCTGGCCCGACGAGAAGCCGGGGGCTGCGCCGCCATTGATCGTGGCCGAGGCGTTGTTGTTGTAGTGCGGCACGGTTTCCGGGCCGACGAACGGCACCAGTTTGCCCAGTGTGCTCAGCGGCACCATGCCGCCGGAGGCGTTGCGCACATAGAGCCGCGAAAGGTCGCCTGCGTCGGCACGTGCATCCTTGTCGGCCTGGATGGTCACCCGGAAGGTGCGGCCGAACAGGTTGAAGTCGTTGACGTAGAGCGAGCCGAGATAGATCTGCAGCGTGTTGAAGACGTCGGGCAGGTTGAGGCCGAGCAGTTTGGCCTTGCTGCGGTCGAGGTCGTAGTTGAACTGCGGCGTCGAGGTCGAGAACGGCGAGAACAGCTGCTGCGGGTTGATTTCCGGCTGCTTGCGCGCCTCGGCGATCACGGCTTGCGTCGCGTCGTTGAGGGCTGAACTGCCGCGCCCGGTGAGATCCTCGACGACGAATTCGAAGCCGCCCGTGGTGCCGATACCCGGGATCGAAGGCGGATCGAAGGACAGCGCGAAGGCTTCCGGAATCTGCATCAGCTTGCCGCGCACGTCGGCGACGAGCTTCGACGCGCTCTGGTCGGGGCCGCGCTCTTCCCACGGCTTCAGGATGGCGAACTCGACAGCCGAGTTCGACTGCGCCGCACTGGTCAGGAAGTTCAGGCCGCTGATCGAACCGACAATCTCGACTCCGGGCGTAGCTTGGAGGATGTCGCGCGCCTTCTGCGCCACCGCATCGGTGCGTTCCAGCGAGGCGCCGTCAGGCAGCTGGATGACGACGAAGAAGTAACCCTGGTCCTCGACCGGAAGGAAGGTCGAGGGCAACTTCTGCCAGACGAAGTAGGTGGCCACCAGGCCGGCCGCGAACAGGCCGAGCATGATCCAGCGCAGCCGGATGAGGATACGCACGCCGTGCGCATAGGCATGCGACAGTCTGTCGAAGCCCGTGTTGAACCAGCGGAACGGGGCGAACTGCGTCTCGCCGCGATGGCGCAGGAAGGCGGCGCTCAGCGCCGGGCTGAGCGTCAGCGAGTTGAAGGCGGATATGCCGACCGAAATCGCCACCGTCAGCGCGAACTGATTGTAGAGCTTGCCGGAGACGCCGGGAATGAAGGCAACGGGCACGAAGACGGCCATCAGCACTGCGGTGGTGGCGATGATCGGTCCGGTGACCTCGGCCATCGCGGCCTTGGTCGCCGCCAGCGGTTTGAGGCCCGCCTCCAATTGTCGCTCGACATTTTCGACCACCACGATGGCGTCGTCGACGACGAGGCCGATGGCCAGCACCATGCCGAGCAGGGAGAGCATGTTGAGCGAGAAGCCCATCATTTCCATGACCACCATCGTCGCCACCAGCGACACCGGAATGGCGATGGTCGGGATGATCGTCGTGCGCCAGCTCTGCAGGAAGATGAACACCACGGCCACGACCAGCACCAGCGCTTCGCCAAGCGTGATCAGCACGTCATGCATCGATGCCGACACGAAGCGCGTGGTGTCGTAGTGCATGGCGTAGCTGACGCCCTTGGGAAAACGGGCCGACAGTTCCTGCATCTTGTCCTTGACGTGCTGCTGCAGATCGAGCGCGTTGGAACCCGGCATCTGGTAGACGGCGAGCACCACCGTCGGGTCCTTGCCGAAGAAGGCCGACGACGAATATTGCAGCGCGCCGAGTTCGATGCGGGCGACGTCGCGGAGCCGCACCAGCGAGCCGGTGCCGGTGTTGGCGCGCACGACGATGTCGCCGAACTCCTTGGGGTCGCTCAGGCGGCCGACGGCGTTGACCTGCATCTCGAAGGCGGTGCCGGCGGGCGCCGGCGACTGGCCGATCTTGCCGGCGGCCACCTGGACGTTCTGTTCCGAGATGGCATTCTGGACGTCGACGGCGGTGATGCCAAGATTGGCGAGCTTGTCCGGGTCGAGCCAGACGCGCATCGAGTAGCGGCGCTCGCCGAATATCTGGACGTCGCCGACGCCAGGCAGCCGCTTCAGCGGATCGACGACCTGCAGATAGGCGAGGTTGCTCAGCGCCACCGGATCGACCGAACTGTCGGGCGAGGTCAGGTTGACGATGAGGACGAAATTTGGGTTCTGCTTCTTGATCGTCACGCCGCCCTGGTTGACGATCGCCGGCAGCGAGGAGGCCGCTTGCGAGACGCGGTTCTGGACGTCGACGGCCGCGGTACTCAAGGAATAGCCGACATCGAAGGTGATGGTGATGGTCGAGGAGCCGTCATTGGAGCTCGACGACGACATGTAGGTCATGCCTTCGACGCCGTTGATCTGCTGCTCCAGCGGCGTCGTCACCGTATCGGCGACCACTTGCGCGCTGGCGCCCGGATAATGGGCGCTGACCACGACCTGCGGCGGCGTGATGTCGGGAAACTGCGAAACCGGCAAAAGGAAATAACAAATCGTCCCGGCGAGCACCATGATGATGGCGATGGCCGAGGCGAAGATCGGACGATGGATGAAAAAGTTTACCACGACACGCAAACCTCTTTAGAAGAACCGGCCTCTTTAAAAGAATGGGCAGACCGGGACAGCCGCCTGCTGCGCACCGAACCCGGGTCCTGCAAAAAATACGAAGACGGCGCCGCGCCGCTGAGGCCCTGCTCATCGGCAACGGTCCTCAGCATCGCTTCGAAGGCGCGCGGGTTGACGCGGTCCGCTTTCATCACCAGCCGGATCATCGGATCCCGGATGGCTTCATCGATGGTCAAATCCTTGCGCTGCGACATTGGAGCGTCTCCATTCCAGCGGCCCGCATCGGACGATCGCGAACCGGTTTTCATCTCTTCACCGGCCGGAGCCGCATGACCTGCAATTTTCACCCCGTGTGATCTGGCAGGACCAGTTCACGGCCTTGTTATTGACGGAAGGCCACATAGGTGTTACCAGTAAGTAACATTCGGATAGTTACAGACCGGTAACACCCTAGTCAAGAGGTGAACCGAATTTTTAGGGAGACAAGGAGACTGCGATGGCAGACGGCATTACCGATCGTGTGCGCCCCCGGGATCGAATCCTGGAGACGGCGCAGGACATGTTTCACAAGCATGGCATCAAGGGCGTCGGTGTCGACGCCATCACGGAAGCCGCCGGCACCAACAAGATGACGCTCTACCGTCATTTTGAGTCCAAGGACGAACTGATCGTCCAGTGCCTGCGCGCGTCGGCGGCTAAAGGGGCCGCGATGTGGGACCAATTCGAGGCGGAGCATCCCGGCGACAAGCTCGCCCAGTTGCATGCCTGGATTCGCATGGCCGCTGCTTGCCTGGCGGCTGACGGTCGCGGCTGCGACATGGCCAATGCCGCCGCCGAATTGACCGAGCCGGACCATCCCGCCAGGAGCGTGATCAAGGAGCTCAAGAGCGCTCAGCGCGATCGCCTCGTTGCGCTGTGCCGGGATGCGGGCATCGGTCAGGCCGAGCTTCTGGCCGATACGCTGTCGCTGCTGTTCGAAGGGGCGCGCGTCAGCGTGCAGACCATGGGCTGCCAGGGCCCCAGCACGCAGTTCGTGCGCATGGCTGAAGGCCTGATCAGCTCTTTCAGGGCGCGCTGAATTCCAGCTTTCGGAGTTGAGGAGTCCCCATCATCCGGCGGGGCTTTTGGCTATTCTCCGAACTTGCCCGTCAACTTTAATTTAGATTCATTTGAGAATGAAAAAAGCCCGCTGCCGGGAGGAGGTGGCAGCGGGCTCGATTTCGAACGAGATGCGGGAGGAGGTGCACCGCGCTCAGCGTCGGCATCGCATCTGGGAGGAGTAGATGGCCGACACCCAGATGAGTACGGGTTGCCCAATGATTCGGCAACAATGAAAGTTGCATGGCTGCTGTGCAGATTTGCGGCATCTACCCCGACTTGTCGTACAAATCGGAGAAACCGCCACGGCGCGACTTCACTGCACCGGCACGTTTTCCTTGAAGATCAGCCGTGGCTCGATGAACTTCTTCGTCAGGTAGGGCGCGGCGGACGCGATCGAGCCGAGCAGGCGGATCACAGATTGCTCCGCGATCAGCCGCGCATTCTGGTCGATGACGACATCGGCGAGGTCGTCGACGAGATAGCCGCGCGTTTCCTTGGTCAGGTCGTGGCAGATGAAGACCGGCTTCTTCTTTGGCTTGGCCTCGAGCAGCGCTCTCGCCACACCTGAGCGCCCGGCCCCGACGCAATAGATGCCGAGCAGTTCCGGCTCGTTGTGCAGCGCCTGCATCGTTGCTGTGTAGCTGCCTTCGGGTTCGTCATTGATCTCGACCGCACTCGAGACGGTGAGATTGGGGAATTCCTCTGTCAGTACCGACCGAAAACCCATTTCGCGCTCCTCGTGCCCGCGATAGGAACGCGAGCCGACGACCATCGCCAGATGACCCTGGCGGCCATTGAGGAAGCGCCCCATCAACAGCGCCGCCGTGCGTCCGGCAACCCGGTTGCCGATGCCGACATAGGCCGAACGCGGGGCGGCTGGAACGTCGGAGACCAGCGTGACAAGGCGGATGCCTGCCTCGACCACATCGCGCAATATGTTGCGCGTTCGCGGATGATCGACGGCAATGACGCCGACGCCATTGGCCTTCAGCGACAGATTTTCAACCGCCGCCTGCAGCGCTGCCGGCGAGATGCCGCCGAGATTGTGGATCCGGCACGAGGCGACCAGCGGCAGGCGCCCCGCATAGTCCTCGATGTGCCCGGCGAGGTCGATCATGAAACCGTTGGCGCCGATCGGCAGGAAGAATTCAAGATGCGCCGGCCGCGACGGCAGCGTCACCTGATCGACCACCGGCAAATAGCCGAGCTGCTTGGCCGCCTCCATCACCCGTTGGCGGTTGGCGGCGCTCGCGCCGGCCCGGTTGTTCAGAACCCGGTCGACGGTCGCGGTCGACAGGCCGCAGCTCCTGGCTATGTCGGCAACGGTGGCTTTCATGGCTGTAGTCATAGAGCATGATCCCGAAAAGTGGGAACCGGTTTTCTCGGACAAACGGGAACCGTTTTGTCAAAAGGTCATGCTCTACAACGAGTTAGAGCGGATGCGTTTCCGTGCCAGACGGCGCGAAGACGGTTCAGCCGTGCGATGGCCCGCCTTCGATGATGGCGTCGCGGATCTCCTTGTCCGACATCCCGGTGATGATGCGTTCGACCTCGGCCACGCTGGTCTTCTTCGGGTCGATGTCGTCGGCCACCACCTTGCCCCGACGCATGACGACGATGCGGTCAACCACCTGGAAGACATGGTGGATGTTGTGGGCGATGAAGATGCAGGAATGCCCGGAATCGCGCGCGTTGCGCACGAAGCTCAGCACGCCTTGCGTCTCGGCGACGCCGAGATTGTTGGTCGGCTCGTCGAGGATGATCAGGTCGCTGTCGAAGTGCATGGCGCGCGCGATGGCGACGGCCTGCCGCTCGCCGCCGGACAGGGAGCCGATCGGCGTCGTTGGCGGGATGTTCTTGGAGATGCCGACCTGTTTCAACAGGTCGCGGGCGACATTGTTCATCGCCTCCTGGTCCATGCGGTTCAAAAAACGCGGCGGCTTGATCGGCTCGCGGCCGAGGAACAGGTTGCGCGCGATCGACAGCTGCGTCACCAGTGCCGAATCCTGGTAGATCGTCTCGATGCCGTGCGCGATGGCGTCGCTGGTGCTGCGCAGATTGACCTTCTTGCCGCGGATGAAAATGTCGCCGCTGGTCAGCGGCACCGCCCCCGACAACACCTTGATCAGCGTCGATTTGCCGGCGCCATTGTCGCCGAGCAGGCCGACGATCTCCCTTTCGTTGACATGAAAATTGGCGTCTTCGAGCGCCTGCACGCGCCCGTAGGACTTTTTGATGTTGGACATGCGGATGAGCGGTTCAGCCATGGTTCTAGGTCCCTGCCTGATGCCGGCGTTCCAGCCATGAGTGCAGCGCCATCATGCCGAGGATGATGGCGCCGATGAAGATGTTGTAGGCCAGCCCGGGCACGCCGATCAGAACGATGCCGTTGCGCATGACGCGCAGGATGAGGATGCCGAGCACGGTGCCGATGATGGTGCCGCGCCCACCGGTCAGCGCCGTGCCGCCGATCACCACCATGGCGATGACTTCGAGCTCGTAGCCGGTGCCGCTGTTGGGGTTGGCGGCCGACGTGCGCAGCGACGAGATGACGCCGGCAAGCGAAGCCATCACCGACGACAGCACGAACAGGCCGATCTTGACGCCGCTGACGTTGACGCCGCGCGCCCTTGCGGCGCCTGGATTGCCGCCGGCTGCCTGGATCCAGTTGCCGGTCCGGCTTTGCGTCAGCACGTAGCCCAGCGCGATGGCCGCCGCGATGAACCAGAAGAGCGACATGTAGATGCGGAACGGGCCGATGAAGAAATCACCGACCAGCGCTTCGGCCAGCCAGCTGCCCTCGGCGCTCCACGTCCGCTGCGGAAAGCCGTCAGTGACGAACAGCGCGGTGCCGCGCACCACCAGCAGCATGCCGAGCGTCACCAGGAAGGATGGGATTTTCAGCTGCGTGACGAACCAGCCATTGACCAGGCCGATGAAGGCCGCGATCAGCAGCGCGGCGAGGAAGCCGACCTCCAGCGAGGTCAGGCCGCTGTTGAACAGCGTCCACATCAGCACCGGCGAAAAGCCGAACAGCGAGCCGACCGACAGATCGAATTCACCCGACGTCATCAACAGCGTCATCGCCAGCGCGATCAGCCCGAGCTCGACGGTGAAGGCCAGCGTGTTGGAGATGTTCTGCGGCGACAGGAAATCGTGGTTGATGCTCCAGAACACCGCGATTTCGACGATGAGCAGAACGAAGGGCCCGAATTCCGGCCTCGCGATCAGGCGTTGGATGAGCGAACGGTTTTCCACTGATAACCTGCGACAGGAAGGGGAAGGCTGAGCCCAGCGCGCAACGCGAAGGGCTCGGCGAAAAGACAGTCGCGACCGCGGCTGCGGCCGCGACTGTTGAAGGTCTGGGTTATTTACCGGACAGGATGTCGTCGTAGACCTGCGCGGTGTCCTTTTCATAGAGCGCGCCGGTGATGACGTTGAAGCCCGGGGGAATGCCTGACGCCGCCATGTTGGCCAGCGACAGAGCGACATAGCTGGTCGCCTGCGGGTCCTGCCACTGGCCGGCATTGACGTAGCCGGTCAGCACTTCCTGGGTGGTGTCGAGCGAGTTGCCCCAGCCGACGACCGGGATTTCGCCCGGCTTGATGCCGGCCTGGTCGAACACCCGCTTGATCGAGCCGGTGACCAGATCGCCGAGGCCGATGATTGCCTTGACCTTGGCCTTGTTGGCGGTGAGATAGTCGACCATGCGGTTGATGGCCTCGGCCTGGTCGAGGGTCGCTTCGGTGATCTCATAGGTGATCCCCAGCGGTTCGAAGACGCTCTTGATGCCTTCCTCTTCCTGGACGCCGTAGGTGGCGCCGGGGATTTCGACCGGCATCCAGACGAAGTCGCCCTTCTTCACCAGGCCCTTGTCGACCAGATATTGCGCCCAGTGCTTGCCGAAGGTGACGTTGTCGCCGCCGACATAGGCGTCGAAGCTTGCCTTGGGATCGGGCGTGTTGAAGTTGATGATCGGGATCTTGGCCGTGTTGGCTTCCTTGGCGATTTCGATCAGGCTGCCCGGATCGGGGCTGGTGGTGACGATGCCGTCGGCCTTGGCCGAGATCGCGGCGCGCACGGCCTCCTGCTGCGAGGCAACGTCGCCATTGTGGAACGAGGTGTTGACGGTGTTGCCGGTGTCCTTCGCCCATTGCTTGGCGCCGGCCAGGAAGTAGGTCCAGACCGGGTCGGCCGGGCCGCCATGTGAAATCCAGTAGAACGTCTTGGCCTGTGCCGCCGCCGGAACGGCCAGCGCCACAATCAAGCCAAGCACGAGTAATCGTAGCCTCGTCAGCATTTGCTTTCCTCCCATGTTGAAAAACGACCTCCACGTCCGACGATGATCCGGGCCATGCCCTTGATCCTCTCCTCCTGCCAGCGCCGACCCGGATGCGCAGAGCATCTTCTTTTGCGGCCGATGGCAAGCCTCTATCCGCCCAATGGATGGTGGCGCGATGCAACGCGCCATCATCGATCCCATCAGATCGCATCAGTTAGAGGGCAATTCCAGGAAAAGTGTGAAACGGTTTTCCGTCCGGAATTGCGTCAACCAAGAGATAGAGATATTTCCCGGCAAGCAGGCGGGGCTTAAACTCAGGCGCGCGGATTTTCCTGGAAGCGCTCGGCCTGGCGGATGCGCAGCACCTTGTCCAGCCGGTCGAGCGCGAGCGCCAGCACCATCACCGCGCCGATCACGAAGGGGCTCCATGCGGCGTCGATGCCGAACAGGGTCACGCCGCTCAAGATGACCTGGACGATCAGCATGCCGATCACCGCACCGAAGACGGTGCCGCGCCCGCCGGAAAGCGAGGTGCCGCCGATGATCGCCGCGGCAATCGCCATCAGCACGAAACCGCGGCCTTGGTCGACGTCGGTAACGGGAGAGCCAAGCCACAGCGCGCCCGCCAGCCCCGAGACGATGCCCATCAGCACCAGCGTCTGCAGCCGCACAGCACCTGTCGGGATGCCGGCATAGAGCGCCGCCTGCGGATTGCTGCCGACGGCCTGGATCCGGTAGCCGAAGCGGCTGCGGTGAAGCACGAGGTGCATCACCACCGCCATTGCGACGAAGACAAAGACAGCCGTCGGCACAAGGCCGAACAGCTTGCCGTGAACGATCTCAAAGAAGTCGCCGCCTGGGCTGGCCGGAGCTGTCGCTTGCATCTTGACGGCCACCGCCGCCAGGCCCCGGAACATTGCAAAGGTGCCCAGCGTAACGACGATGGCCGGCAGTCGCAGCGCCACCACCAGCAGGCCGTTGACGAGGCCGAGCCCGGCGCCGAGCAGCACGCCGGCAAGGGCGGCAAGCCACGGGTCGATGCCGGCGGCCAGGAGGAATGCGGTGAGAAGGGCCGCGAGATGGAATATCCAGCCGACGGAAAGGTCGATCTCGCGGAGTGCGAGCACGAACACCATGCCGATCGCCAGCATGCCGGGATACGCAGCGGTTTCCAGCAACGACAGCACATTGGCCTCATCGAGGAAATCCGGCCGGGCAAAGCCTGTAATCGCCACCAGGACAACGAGCCCGATGAGCGGCCTGAGTTCGACAGGCAGGCGAAGGCTGCGCTTCGGGTGGGCAGCCGAACCGGCAAGCTGTAGCATGGGATCCAATCGTGTCATGCCATGGCTCCCACGAGTTTCTTTTTCGGCCGCTCCGCCTCCGGCATCTCGCCGGTGGTGGTCAGTTGCAGCACTGTCCTTCGCTTCATCTCGGCGCCGGACAGCTCGCCGGCGACCCGGCCGCGGTGGAAGACAAGGACGCGGTTGCTGAGGTTGGTCAGTTCGGACGGCTCGACCGAACGCAGCAAAACGATACAGCCATTGGCTGCCATCTGCCGGATCAGCGCATAGATCTTGCGCTTGGCAGCCGCCTCGATACCGCCAGCCGGATTGTCGAGGAGCAGCACTTGCGGCGCCGTCTCCAGCCATTTGGCGATTACGATCTTCTGCTGATCGCCGGCCAGCAGCGAATTCACCGGCGCGTCCGGCAGGCCCTTGATGCGCAGCGCGTCGATCTGCCTTGCGGCGGCGGCGATCGCGGCCTTGGGCGAGCAGCGGCGCGACCCCCAGTTGCGGGCGCCGGTAGCGATGTTGCCTATGTTGAAGGCCAGCGACCGGTCGGGCATCAGGCCGTTGCACAGGCGGTTGGCCGGCACCAGGCCGATGCCGCGCCGCGCCGCTTCGGTCGGATTTCCAGGCAAGCCGTAGCCGTCGGGGAGCCGCACCCTGCCGCTTTGCGCCTCGCGCAGGCCAAACAGCATCTCGAACAGGTGTTCAACGCCTGACCCCTCAAGCCCGGCCAAGCCGAGGATCTCGCCGGAGCGGGCGGTGAAGCTGACGCCGGAAATCCGGCCGCCGCTCAGACCCTCCACCGTGATCCGCGGCCTTATCGTGCTGGCATTGGCCGGCAGTGCAGGCGGGAACAGGCTGCCGCGCTGCTGGCCGATCATGGCGTCGATCACATCGGCTTCGCTCAACGCCGAGCGCTCACTTGTCAGCACGTCACGGCCGTTGCGCATCACGGTGACCTGGTCTGCGATCGCAAACACATCCTCCAGCCGGTGCGAGACATAGAGCACGCTCGTGCCCTTGGCCTTGAGGTCACTTAGTACGGTGAACAGGTGCTCGGTCTGGCGCCGGTCGAGCGCAGAATTCGGTTCATCGAGGATCAGCAGCCTCGGGCCTTCCAGAATTGCGCGGCCGAGTTCGACATATTGCCGTTCGCCCATGCCGAGTTGTCCCACAGGAGCGTGGACATCGAGGTCGAGCTTGAGTTGCCGAAGCAAGGTGCGGCTGCGTGCCTCCATCTCGCGCCTGGAGACGAAGCCATTGCGCAACGGCTCGCGATTGACGAACAGATTGGCCAGTACCGAGCGGTCGGCAAACAGGCCGAGCCCCTGGTGGACGACGCCGAAGCTGTGCTTGCGTGCAGCGATCGGGCTGTCGACGGTGACGATCTGGTCGCCGACGCGGATGGTGCCGCTGTTGGGCCGGAGCACGCCGGCAAGCACCTTCACCAGCGTCGACTTTCCGGCGCCGCTTTCACCGACGACAGCATGGATGGTCCCCTGTCCGACAGACAGGTTCATATCCCTGAGCGCGACAACGCCGCCATAACGCATGGCGAGATTGCGCACCGATATCATCGGCAAACCGAGCATGCGATTCGGCCCCCACAGACCGCGCCCCGATCCTGGAGCGAATTTCCGATACAGTCACCCGGATTCCGCTAACAAACGGCTTACAGGGACCGGATACGAACGTTTATCGGCTATCCGTTCGTCCCGCTGCTCCGAAATCAGATCAGGTCGGCCTTGGCGAGGTCCCGCATGAGATGGCTGGCGCCGTAGGTCCAGTGCGGGCAATCGGGCGACAGAAGCACGCGGTTCACCAGCGCGCCGAATTTCTCCGACGAGATGGTGACGATGTCGCCGATCTTGTGGGTGAATCCCTTGCCCTTCTCGCCGCGATCCTTCGACGGCACGAACATGGTGCCGAGATAAAGCGCCAAGCCGTCGGGATACTGGTGGTGCGGCCCCATGGCGGCCGCGACCAGCTCTTCGGGCGAACGGCTGATCTCGGCCATCGAGCTCGCGCCCTCCAGCGAAAACCCGTCCTCGCCCTCGACCTTCAGCCGCACAGTGGCGCGCTTGACATCGTCGATGGAAAAGCTTGCGTCGAACAACCGGATGAAGGGCCCAAGCGAGGCCGAGGCATTGTTGTCCTTGGCCTTGCCGAGCAGCAGCGCCGAGCGTCCCTCGACGTCGCGCAGATTGACGTCGTTGCCGATGGTCGCGCCGACGATCTTGCCGGTGCTGGCGGCGATCATGGCGATCTCCGGCTCGGGGTTGTTCCAGGTGGAGACAGGATGCAGCCCGACATCGGCGCCGAAGCCGACGGACGCCATCGGCTGGCATTTGGTGAAGATCTCGGCGTCGGGGCCGATGCCGACTTCCAGATATTGCGACCAGGCGCCGCGCTGGATGAGCTTGGCCTTGATCTCCATAGCTTCGGGCGAGCCGGGCTTCAGCTTCGACAGATCGTGGCCGATCAGCCCGGCAATGTCGGCGCGGATGGCGTCGGCCTTTTCCGCCGAGCCGCGCGCCTGCTCCTCGATGACGCGTTCGAGCAGGCTGACCACGAAGGTCACGCCCGACGCCTTCACCGCCTGCAGGTCGACAGGCGAGAGCAGATAGGGTTTTGCCGGGTCGCGGGTGGCCTGAAAACTGTTGGCGGCGATCGCATCGAGCGAACCGATCGGTTTGCCCTTGGCAGAGCGCACGTGTCCGGCCGGATCGACCATCTCGCAAATGTCGCGCACGGTGGGTGCGGTGGTCGAGGTGATGTTGAAAACAATGCCGTCGCGCACGGTGACCACCAGCGGATGCGAGGCATCGCTTGCCCTGGCTCGGCCGATGAAGAGCCCGTCGGCGGGAAGCTGCGTTGGGTTCGTCATGGCTTACGGTCCTTTGATGATCGAGATGGCAGCTGGGCCGCTGCACTTTCACCGGATTCACGCCAAAGGTCTATCCCGTGGCGCAGGCAATTGTCGGTTCTGACATGAGGCCCGCTCTTTCAAAAAATGAAACTGGCACTAGAATTTTCATTTTCCGCATACTCCAGGTGAAGCCTTGCCCGCACCGTTTTCCGTTCCGATCTGGCAGAAGCCGCAGACCGCATCCGCCTTCCAGTCGCTCGTCACTGCGCCGGTCGACGTTGCCATCGTCGGCGGCGGCTTCATGGGCCTGTCGACCGCCTTGCACGCGGCCCGGCTCGGTCTCGGTGTACAGGTGCTGGAGGCTGGCGAGATCGGCCAGGGCGCCTCGGGCCTCAATGGCGGCCAGGTCATTCCCGGCCTGAAATATGATCCCGAATGGCTGCTCGAGCATTTCGGCCCCGAGCGTGGCCAAGCGCTGGTCGATTTCGCCGCCTCGACGGCGGATACGGTGTTCGATCTCATCCAAGACGAAAAGCTGGCGGTGCCGTTCACCCGCAATGGCTGGATCCAGGCCGCGCATACCGAAACCGCATTGAAAGCGGCGGCGAACAGGGATCGTCAATGGCGGGCGCGTGGCGCCGATGTCCGGCTTCTGAATGAAAGCGAGATCGCCGCTATGACCGGCGCGCAAGGCTATCTCGGCGGCTGGCTCGACCGCCGCGCCGGTATCATCGATCCGCTCGCCTATACAGTGGAACTGGCGCGCATCGCCGCCGCCGCCGGCGCCAGCATTGCCGAGCGGCAGAAGGTGGTGAAACTCCGCAAGGAGGCCGGCCTTTGGCGTGTCTCAACCGAAAGCGGCGCCGAGGTGCGGGCGAAAGCGGTTGTCCTGGCGACGAACGCCTATACCGATGGACTGCTTCCGGGCCTCGCGGAAACGATCGTGCCGCTGCATTCCTTCCAGGTCGCGACCGCGCCGCTGTCATCCAACCTTGCGGCGACGATCCTGCCGGAAGGGCAGGCGGTGTCCGACTCCAGGCGCATTCTCGTCTACTACCGCAAAACAGCCGACGGCCATCTGGTGCTTGGCGGCCGCGGCCGCATGGCGCGGCCGAGGAGCGAGGCCGACTGGGCGCATCTGCAGCGCGCGCTGGTGCGGCTTTATCCGGCGCTCTCCGATGTCGTCATCGAGAAGCGCTGGTTCGGCCGCGTGGCGATGACACCGGATCACCTGCCGCACATCCATGAGCCGGAAAAGGGCCTGCTCGCCGTGGTTGGTTGCCAGGGCAGGGGCGTCGGCCTGATGACCGCGCTGGGAAAACGCATGGCGGGCTACCTCGCGGGCGGCGATGTCAATCAATTGCCGTTCCCGCTGTCGCCGGTCCGGCCGATTCCGTTCCACGCCTTCCGCCAGGTCGGCGTCGCCGCGACCATCGCCTGGTACCGGATGCTCGACGCCTTCGAGCGCTGATTGGGCGCCGGTCGCCTAGGCCTCGTGGATTCAGCTTGACAGTTTCACAAATATGAAAAAAGCTAAGCCGATTTCATATTTCCGTTGAGCAGTCCGATGTCGAGCATCGTTGCACCAGAAGCGCCGGCAGGGTCGTCCCGAGGCTTCCGCTTCGCCATGTTGCTGCCGGGCGGGCTCGTCACCTTCTTCCTGATCCTGTTTGCCCTCGGCCTGGTGCTGTTCCTCGCTTTGCGCGGCAATGACGGCTCGCTGCTCGGCGCCGGCTTCACGGCAGGCAACTTCATCACCGTGGTCTCCGATCCGCTCTACTGGACGGTGACGCTGCGCTCGCTGGTGATCGCCGGCCTGGTGACGCTGGCGACCGTCGTCACCGCCTATCCCGTCGCCTACTATCTCGCCTTCCATGCCGGCCGCCGCCGCAGCCTGCTTTTGTTTCTCGTGACCCTGCCGTTCTGGACCAGCTATCTCCTGCGCGTCTTCGCCTGGAAGATCGTGCTCGCCTACAACGGCGTCTTGAACTCGGCGCTGATCG
Organism: Mesorhizobium sp. M0037; assembly: GCF_040323635.1. NCBI lineage: Bacteria > Pseudomonadati > Pseudomonadota > Alphaproteobacteria > Hyphomicrobiales > Phyllobacteriaceae > Mesorhizobium > Mesorhizobium sp. M0037. Next base: position 50,610 of record NZ_JAMYVB010000015.1, read on the forward strand.
AAAGCGGCATCTGGTCGGAGCCGACGCTGGCCTTCCTCAACACGCCGGCGGCGGTGGTCGTCACGCTGGCGCATGCCTATGCGCCCTTCGCCATCCTGCCGATCTATGTGGCGCTGGACACCATCCCGAAATCACTGCTCGAAGCCGCCTCCGATCTCGGCGCCAGACCGTTCACGGCGTTTCGCCGCGTCGTCTTGCCCAATTCGATGCCGGGCGTTCTGGCGGCCGCCCTCGTCGTCTTTGTGCCGACGGTCGGCGACTATGTCACCCCGGCCATGGTCGGCGGTCCCGCCAGCACCATGATCGGCACATTGATCCAGTCGCAGTTCGGCAAGGCCAATGACTGGCCGGTCGGGGCGGCACTTTCAGTCTGCGTGATGCTGGTCATCCTCTGCGTGGTGCTGGTCGCACGCGGCGCCGACCGCAAATTCGGCAGCCGCACATGAGCGCGGCGCGGAGAGATGATGGCCGCGGCTGGCTCGGCGTCTATGTGCTTGCCTATCTCGTCTTCCTCTATCTGCCGGTGCTGTTGATCCCGCTGTTTTCCTTCAACAACTCCATCCAGGCCGCGTTTCCGCTGCAGGGCTTCACGCTCGAATGGTATGCCACGCTCTATGGCAATCCGGCGCTGTCCGGCGCGCTTTTGAACAGTCTCGTCATTGGCGTCGTGGCCGCCGCCGGCGCCACGCTCTGCGGCATCACCGTCTCCTATATGGACCTCTACGGTCGTTCGCCGCTCGCCGCCACCATCAGCGCCATCTCCAGGCTGCCGATCCTGATCCCCGGCGTCATCGTCGGCATATCGTTGCTGATCCTCGTCAATCTCATCGGCCTCGGCCCGTCGCGCATCGCCATCGTTCTCGGCCACATACTGGTGGCGCTGCCGACCACCGTGGTGATCATGCGCAGCCGGTTTGCCGCAATTCCGAAAACCATTCGCGAGGCCGCACTCGATCTCGGCGCTTCCGACTGGACGACCTTCCGGCGGGTGATGTTGCCGCTCTCGCTGCCGGCCATCGTCTCGGCCTTCATGCTGGCCTTTCTGATTTCCTTCGACGAGTTCATCGTCGTCTTCTTCCTCGCCGGCACCGAGCCGACGCTGCCGCTCTACATCTGGAGCCAACTGCGTTTTCCTCGCTCGCTGCCTACCGTGATGGCGCTGGGGACAGCTATCCTTGCTGTGTCCGTCATCATCGCCGGCATCGCCGAAATCCTGCGCCATCGCGGGCTGAGCACAGCCCGTCGGACGGCGCCCACCAGTCCAGCCTGAACCATAACAAAAGAGGAGAACCGAAATGGCATTCGACCCGAAATCAATTACTGGGCTGAAATCGATCACTGGCCCGAAATCGATCACTGCAAAGACAGCCCGCACCGGGCTTGCCGCGCTTGCAATCGTCCTGTCGTCGACTGTCGCCTTCGCCGCCGACAAGCTGCAATATTTCACCTGGTCCGGCTATGAACTGCCCGACTTCAACAAGAGCTTCCTGACGGCCCATCCGGATGGCGTCGAGGCCTCGATCTTCGGCGACGACGACGATGCCTTCACCAAGGTCAAGGCCGGCTTCCGCCCCGATATCGCCCATCCCTGCTACGACAAGGTGGCGCGCTGGAACAAGGAAGGCCTGCTGCAGCCGATCGATACCAAGCGCATCAAGAACTGGGATTCGATCTTCCCGGTGTTCAAGAACCTGCCCGACATCCAGGCCGGCGACGGCAAGGTCTGGATGGTGCCGTGGGACTGGGGCAACACCTCGATCCTCTACCGCACCGATCTGGTGAAGAACCCGGAAGCGAGCTGGAACCTTCTGTGGGACAAGCAATATGCCGGCCGCATGGCGACCATCGATGCCGTGCATGACACGCCGATCGTTGCAGCACTTCTGGCCGGCGTAAACCCCTTCGATATGACGCCGGAGCAGATGGACAAGGTGGCGGAAAAATTGCGCGAGCAGCGTCCGCTGCTCTCCAACTACACCACCGACATGACCTCGGTCGAACAGGCGCTGGCCAGCGGCCAGCTGGTCGCCGCCATGACCTGGAACGCGTCGGCAACCTCGCTGAAGAAGCAGGGCGTGCCGGTCGAGTTCATGAAGCCGAAGGAGGGCATGCTGACCTGGGCCTGCGGCTTCGTCATGCTCAAGGACGCCAAAAACGTCGACCTCGCCTATGACTTCATCAACAGCCGGCTCGACGCCGACTCGGGTAAGTACCTGATCCAGGCCTACGGCTATGGCAGCTCGCTGAGCACCGCCTTCGCCGGCGTGGCGAAGGACGAACTGGACAAGCTGCAATTGCCGGCGGACCCGGAGGTGATGCTGAAGACCACCATCTTCACCGGACCGATGAAGCAGAATGACGATGTGGCGAAGATGTTCGAGAAGGTGAAGGCTGGGGGGTGAGCTGAGGCTGGGGTGTCCCCTTCTCCCCTTGTGGGAGAAGGTGGATCGGCGCACAGCGCCGAGACGGATGAGGGGTGTTCCAAGGAACGCCAACGTCTCACTCCGCTGGAACACCCCTCATCCGTCGCCTTCGGCGACACCTTCTCCCACAAGGGGAGAAGGGGGAGCCTATCAACCCCGCGCCGCGCCAATAAAGAGACGAGGACCCACGCATGGACATGCTTGACGACGCAACCGAGAAGCCCAAGGCCGACGCCGACATTCGCGTCGGCCGGCGCGTGCGGGCGCTGCGGCTGGAGCGCAATTTGTCGTTGGCCGAGCTGGCAGCAAAAGCCGGCGTCTCCATCGGTGCGCTGAGCCAGATCGAGCGCGGCCTGTCTTCGCTGCGCGTCAAGGTGATCTGGCCGCTTGCGGCCGCGCTCGACATCGAGCCTTCGGCGCTGATCACCGACGGCAACGAAGCCGCCAACGATCTCTATTGCGTGCGCGCCGACAAAAGGCGGCAGCTCCCGGTCAAGTCGGAAGGCATCGCCAAGGCGCTGCTGTCGCCGCCGGGCGCGGCGCTGACCGGCCTCTTGGTGACGGTGGAAGCCGATGGCGGCACGGCGGAAGCCTATGCGCATATCGGTCACGAGTTCGGCTGTGTCCTGTCGGGCGAGGTCGAACTGGTGGTGGACTCGACAAAATACGTGCTGAAGAGCGGCGACTCCTTTGCCTTCAAGAGCACGCTTCTGCACGCCTTCCGCAATCCCGGCACCGAGCCTTGCCAGATCCTCTGGGTCAACACCACCAAGCCGTCCGAGGTTCGCGATGGCGCCTGATGCGCTGGTACGCCTGGACACGGTCTCGAAGGTTTTCCCCGGCGGCATTGTCGGGCTCGACGCCGTCGATCTCGACATTATCAGCGGCGAGTTCATCACCCTGCTCGGGCCCTCGGGCTGCGGCAAGACCACCAGCCTGCGCGTCATTGCCGGTTTCGAGAGCCCGTCGAGCGGCAAGGTGCTGCTCGATGGTCGCGACATCACCGCGCTCAGGCCGTTCGACCGTCCCGTCAACACCGTGTTCCAGGATTATGCGCTGTTCCCGCATATGAACGTCGCCGAGAATGTCGGCTTCGGCCTGTCGCTGCGCAAACTGTCCGGCGCCGAGCAGGCAAAGCGCGTCCGCGAAGCCCTCGACATGGTCGGCCTCGCCGACAAGCTCGGCGCCCGCGTTTCCGAACTGTCGGGTGGCCAGCGCCAGCGCGTCGCGCTCGCCCGAGCCATAGTCTGCGAGCCGCGCGTTCTGTTGCTCGATGAACCGCTGTCGGCGCTCGATGCGCATCTGCGCGAACAGATGCAGGTCGAACTGAAGCGGCTGCAGTCGCGGCTCGGCACCACCTTCGTCATGGTCACCCACGACCAGACCGAAGCGCTGTCGATCTCCGACCGCATCGTCGTCATGAACAAGGGCCGCATCGAGCAGATCGCGCCGCCGGCCACGCTTTACGACCGGCCGGCGACGAAATTCGTCGCAAGCTTCATCGGCACCATGAACCTCTTGCAATCGCGCTTCATCGGCCGCGACGGCGACCGCCTGCGCTTCGCCGCTGGCGGGCTTTCGCTGGAAGCAACATCTGAAACCGGCGACACACCCGGCGAAGGCACTGAGCGCACCATCGGCGTTCGCCCCGAGGACTTGCTGGCCACCACCGATGCCGCCGCCGGCACCGCGCCGGCGCGCGTCAACTCCATCGTCTTCCACGGCCGCACGCTGCGGCTGCATGCTGAGCTGGGGCAGGGATTGCCGGTGGTGATCGATGCGCCGCGCCAGGCCGAGGGCTTTCAATTCAGCGTCGGCGACGTGGCGCATATCAGCCTGCGCCGTGGTGCCAACTGCCCTATGCTGCCAAGCTGATCCAACCCAATCCCTTCATCGACGGTTGGATTTAACCTGCTGTGAAGATCGCCAAGGTGGAATTAAGTGTGAATTGACTCGCAAAGGAACATATTCCTACTTTGCGGGATGCCCGAACTAAGCACCCGACCGCGCCGAAATGTGCAAACCCTCTGCTTGGCGCATGAAGTCGGGCAGCTAATTCGTGTTCGATGTCGGAACTGCAACATCACTCGACACTATCTGCCTGGCGATCTCGCAAAGCTGGTTGGTGATATCCCCTTTTGGGATGTGGAGCGGCACATGCGGTGCGAGCGCTGCAAAGGTCGTGAGCTCGATGCAGGCATCATTCTGCCAAGCGCTGCTGAACGCCTTAAAATTCGCGTCAGACGTCTTGTCGAAATCCGCATGGTTCGCCGGGTAATCTGGCGAGACGACGATTGAGGAGAGCCGATTCCGGGCTAAAACAGAGACCCTTGGGCCGGGGCCTGTGGTGGGAACTTGATCTGTGTGGCTGGCTTCTCAACGATCACCAACGCGTCGTTGGGCGCCGTCCGCTGCAAATGCCGTGCTTTCGACCATGGCGCCGTCAGCCAAGCCTCGGTTTCCTCCGGCGTGGTGAGGATCACGGGCATAGCCTTCTCATGGATCGGCGCAATGAGAGCATTAGGCTTGGTGGTCATGAAGGCGTATAGCTCGAAGTCGCCGGGACCGTCCTTGACCTTTCGCACGCCCTGCCAAGACGTCCAGAAACCAGCGAAGAAGAACAGCGGCCGGCTCTCGCCACGGGCAAACCAGTAATTTCGCTGGATTCCTGTTTCCGGGTCTTTATCGTTCGCCGCAGGGCTGGGCTCGGCAAAGCTGGTCACCGGCACGACACATCTGTGCTCGACGCCCACATATTGCTGCCAGTGCGAATATTGCGGATTGCGAACGTTGGTGGTGCCGTAGTCGGCCTTACCTTTCATGCGCTCGGGCGGCGTTGGCAAACCCCAAAGCAGTTTCGCCAGTTCACGCTCCCCATCCGTCCTGTTGCGAACGACAAGCCCAGGTTGATTGGGATAGACATCAAGCGAAGGTTCGAGGTTGCCGCTGATATCGCGCAATGTGCGGGTCCATTGGCGGACCGCCTCTTGCGTCGTCGTGATGTTGTAGAGGTTGCACATGCACCCAGCATTGCGGAATTGGCTTTTGTCTGCAACCGAAGTCGCTGTCCGACGCCGCCGCAATCGTCGTCACACAGCCGCGCTATATAATCGTCCTGACACACCTTGTCAGCTGTCGTGCGGGTAAAGGTGGCGGGCCGGCAAGCGCTTCCCTACTTCAAACCAGTCTGAACAGGAGGAACACACATGACCATCGCGGATGTTGCCAAGGATTTCACTGAAATGCTCCAGCAGGGGGATCACCTGGGTGCTGGTGAAAAGTACAATGCCGATGATATCGTCAGCCTCGAAGCCATGGAGGGGCCGATGGCCATCGCCCGTGGCAAGGAGGCTCTCAGGCAAAAGGGCGAATGGTGGCAAGAGAACCACGAAGTCCATGGCGGCTCTGTCGAAGGCCCCTATGTCAACGGCGACCAGTTCGCGGTGCGCTTCAAGTTCGACATAACGCCCAAGGCCACCGGCGAACGGGTCACCATGGACGAGGTTGGCCTGTACACGGTCAAGAACGGCAAGATCACCGAAGAGCGCTTCTACTACTGAGCCCGGGTGCCGTAGGGTTCCGGCGCACTTCGCTGCACGACCCAAAAACCAGGCGGCCGGGACAAAGTCCTGGCCGCAGTGGGAAAAGCTCAAATGGTCTTCACATACTGCGCCAACTGATCGGCCACCGTGCCCCAGCCGTCGAAGAACCCCATCTCTTCATGATTGTTGCGGGTAGCCTCGTCGCGATGGATGGCCGTTGCCGTGTAGCGCGTGCCCTTGTCATCCGACTGAAGCGAAATGACTGCGGTGATGAAGGGCTCGCCGGAGGGCCGATAGCCCGGCAGCAGCGCATCGGTCCACACCAGCCGCTCGTTCGGCACGATCTCGAGATAGCAGCAATGGCGGTCGTTGACCTCCTTGCCGTCGGGCGATTGCATGCGCGTCCGGAACAGTCCGCCCGGACGAAGGTCGATCTCGCAATCGGTGATCAGCCAGGGCTTGGGCGTGAACCATTGCTTGACATGCTCCGGCACCGTCATCGCGCTCCACAAGAGTTCGCGCGGCGCGTCGAGCTTGCGCTCCAGAGTCAGGTCCAGTCTGGGGTCGGGCTTGAAGGGATAGCTCACTTTTCTTGCTCCTTGAGGCTCATCACATAGGCGTCGAATTGATCGAGTCGGCGCTCCCACAGCGTGCGCTGTTCGGCCAGCCAGTTTTCGGCGAGCTGCAGCGGTTCGGGCGCCAGCTGATAGGTCCTGGTGCGGCCGATTTTTTCCGATCGCACCAGTCCGCAGCCTTCCAGCACTTTCAGATGCTCGATGAAGGAAGGCAGCGCCATCTCGAAAGGCTGCGCCAACTCGCTGACCGAGGCCGGACTGCGGTTCAACCGCTCGACCACGCGCCGCCGCGTCGGGTCAGCCAGCGCGCGGAAGATGCCGTCGATCGGCGGGAGACTTGTAGTTGGGGCGTGGAGGCTTGGCATGGGCGATCCTGAGGTCCGTCGACGGGTATGGAAAGATACTTAGGAAAATTCCTTAGTATTGGCAAGCCCTAAAAATGGGCTGATGTGACCGGGGTGCTGGCAAAGCGGGAAGGACGGTTTTAGGCTGTCCGGCGGATTCGACCACCAGCCCAAGGGAAGTGCGTTTTGACGATCACCATGTACGGCATCACCACCTGCGACACGATCAGGAAGGCGCGCACCTGGCTGGAGGGCCACGATGTGCCTTACCGTTTTCACGACTACCGGGCCGAGGGGATAGAGGTGGGCAGACTGGATGGATGGATCGGCAAGGTTGGCTGGGAAAAGCTGCTCAACAAGGGCAGCACGACCTTCCGCGAACTGCCCGACAAGCACAAGCAAGGGCTCGACGAGAAGAAGGCCAGGAAGCTGATGCTGGCCAACCCGACGATGATCAAGCGCCCGGTGCTCGAGGTCGGGGATGAGATTTTGGTGGGGTTCAAGCCGGAGGCTTATGAAGGGGTGGTGAAGTAACGTAGCCTTGCCTCGTCAGCCTATGGCGTAGCAAGGAGCGAAGCGACGCAGCGCAGACCCAAGGATGACGAACGCGTGGAGGGCGATCGCTAATTGTGCAGGCTTTCGCTTGCGGCGTATGCAGCGGTTCGCTGTCTCTCAACCCGTCCAGCGCAAATACCCCGCCAACGCCACCGCATTGTTATGCGCCTCGTCATGTGCGCTATAAAGCAGCGTCACCTTGGCCTTGCCGAGCAAGCCACGCAGTTTCGCCACCGCTTCTCTATTCCCATCCAGCTCGACCGAATACCGCACCTGAAACTCCGCCCATCGCGCCGGCTCATGTCCGAACCACCTCCGCAATTCATCGCTCGGCGCGATCTCCTTCAGCCACAGCGTCAGCGCGGCATCCTCCTTGCTGATGCCGCGCGGCCAGATGCGATCAACCAGCACCCGCTGCCCGTCATCGGGCGCGGGTGCTTCGTAAATTCGCTTGACCGTCAGGTCGAAACCCATCCGCCCTCCGCGAGCTTACGCCCACTCACCCTTGCGCATCACCGGCACCTTGCGGCCATCCTTGTGCACGCCGTCTATGTCGATCTTGTCGGAGCCGATCATCCAGTCGATGTGGATAAAACTCTTGTTGCCGCCGCGCTGGGCGATTTCGTCCTGGGTGAGCGAGGCGCCGTCGACGAAGCATTTTGAATAGCACTGCCCGAGCGCGATGTGGCAGGCGGCGTTCTCGTCGAACAGCGTGTTGAAGAACAGCAGGCCGCTGGCCGAGATCGGCGAGGAATGCGGCACCAGCGCCACCTCGCCGAGCCGGCGCGAACCCTCGTCGGTGTCGAGCACTTTCTTCAGCACGTCCTCGCCCTTCGAAGCCTTGGCCTCGACGATCCTGCCCTCTTCGAAACGCACCGAGATATCGTCGATCAGCGTGCCCTGGTAGGACAGCGGCTTGGTCGAGGATACACGGCCGGAGACGCGCCGTGCATGCGGCGTGGTGAAGACCTCCTCGGTCGGGATGTTCGGATTGCAGGTGACGCCGTTCTTGGCAGTCGAGGCGCCGCCCATCCATTCATGGCCATCGGCCAGCCCGACGGTGAGGTCGGTGCCCGGGCCGCTGAAATGCAGATCATGGAAATTGTGCTCGTTCAGCCACTTTGTGCGGCCGCGCAGCGCTGCATTGTGCGCCGTCCAGTTTGCGATCGGGTCTTCCACATCGACCCGTGATGCCGAAAAGATCGCATCGGCGAGCTTCACCACGGCGACATCGTCGGCATCGCCGGGGAAGACCTGTTTTGCCCAGGCGAGATCCGGGTAGGCGACGATGTTCCAGTTGATGTCGAAGCCGGTGATCTTTTCCAGCGCCGGCTGGTAGGCCATCGAGTTCGCCTTGTTGGCGCGCGCCACTTTCGCCGGGTCCTGCGCCGACAACAGCGACGGGTCCTCGCCGCGCACGGCAAGCCGCGCCGCATTGTTGGAAAAGGCCTTCGCCATGCCTTCATACATCCAGCCGGCGGCGCGGTCGAAGCCGGCATCCGCGCCGTAGCGGAAGCGCGCCAGCGTGATCTCGTCATCGTTGAAGATCGGCGTTACCAGCCCGGCGCCCGCCTTGTAAGCGTGCTCGACGATGCGCCTGGTCAGCGGCAGTGCGGCGATCGACGAGGTCAGCACCAGATCCTGCCCCGGCTGCAATTGCAGCCCGACCTTGATGGCGACTTCCGCCAGCCTGTCGAGCTTCACCGGGTCGATCGTTGCGGAAACGCCGCGCGAATGTGTGGTCATGATCCTGCCTGCCTTGGTCCGGGAGTGAGAGTTCCAACATAGGCCGGCGCGGCTGTCCTTTCCAGCACCGTCGCGACGGACAGCCCTAGGCAGCGCTTTCCAGCGCGCTAAACTGCGCCACGGTCGCCGCGATTTCCTCGCGGATCCAGATCTTGAAATCGCGCACCTTGCGGCTTTCGGTCTTGGTCGCCGAGGTCACCAGCCAGTAGCCGAGGCCGCTCTGCGCCCGCACGCCGAAAGGCGCGACGAGGCGGCCGTCGGCCAGCGCATCGGCGGCCAGCAATTGCCAGCCGAGCATGACGCCATGGCCGGCGATCGCCGATTCCAGGCACAGCATCGGGTCGGTGAAGCGCGCGCCCTTGCGGAAGCTGACCGGCTCGGCCCCGGCAGCCTTGAACCAGCTCTCCCAGTTGATCATCGCCCGTTCGTCGGTGATGGCGCAGGTCTGCGCCAGGTCTTCGATCGACTTCAGTTTCTTGGCGATCACCGGCGCGCAGACCGGAAAGACTTCCTGCGCCAACAAAAGTTCCGCCCGGCCGCCCGGCCATTTGCCGTCGCCAAGCCGGATGGCGATGTCGATGTCGGAGCGCTCGAGATCGGCCAGCCGCACCGAGGCGTCGATGCGCAGCAGCACGTTGGGATGGCGGTCGAAATGCCGCGACAATCGCGGCAGCAGCCATTTCGAAGCGAAGGCCGGCGCCACCGAAACCACCAGCGTGCACTGGCTTGCCTCGTCGGCCAGCGCCACCGCTTGCGCCAGCTCGCGAAAACCGGCGCCAAGCCGGGCGGAAAAAACCGTGCCGAACTCGGTCAGCACCAGCCCGCTCGCCGTTCGTTCGAACAGCGCCTGTCCAAGCTGCTTTTCGGTGCGGTTGATCTGCTGGCTGACGGCGCTGACGGAGACGTTGAGCTCGCCGGCAGCGGCCGCCAGCGAGCCGAGGCGGGCGACGGTTTCGACGGCGCGCAGGCCGTTGAGATGGACGCGGTTCAGCATAGCCATTTCAGTTTTTCTAAACCGGCGCGGCTGAAATCTCAATTGAAAGACAGCCCGACAAGGCAGATTTTAGTGGGACAGTCAGACCGAGGAGGCGAGGATGACGATCGTATCATTGTTCAAGATCTTAGCCGCTGCCGGCCTCCGGCCGGACCGCTATGATGGGATGCACGGCGGCGATGTCATCGACTGGGTTACCGACCCATTGTCGCATCCGGTGCTGGACACCATGTCGGAACGCGAACTCGGAGATATCCCGTTCCGGCTGACGGCGCGCCGCACCGCCTACGAGACCGGGGCGGTCGGCTGCGGCTGAGATGCGGGGGCGTTAGTCGCGCCCGCTGGCCCAACACAAAGCGGATTGTTTCATCGGTCGCCAATTCTATGGTGCGCTGCAATGAACGCCGCTCCATCACCCTTGCGCCTTGCTCTCGCTGGCATGATCGCCATGGCCGTCGCCATGGGCATTGGCCGTTTCGTCTACACGCCGATCCTGCCCGGCATGATGGAGGAGCTGCATCTGTCGCCGGCTGATGCCGGCTGGATCGCGTCGGCCAACTACCTCGGCTACCTCGTCGGCGCGCTTGCGGCGGCCGGCGGCTGGGCGCATGGGCGCGAGCGCCTGCTGATGTTTGGCGGCCTTGCCGCCAGTGCTGCGCTCGCCGCCCTGATGGGGCTGAGCGAGACGATGACCGCCTTTGTCGTCCTCCGCTTCCTTGCCGGTCTCGCCAGCGCCTTCGTCATGGTGTTCATGGCCTCGATCGTCTTCGGTCACCTGGCAGCCGCCAACAGAAGCGACCTGCAGGCGCTGCATTTCGGCGGCGTCGGCCTCGGCATCGCGGCATCCTCAGCGCTGATGGCGGTTCTGGTCACCGAACATGCCGGCTGGGCTTCGGGCTGGCTGTGGTCGGCAGCGATTTCCGCCGGCGGCCTTGCGATGGTCGCCTTGCTCGCCGGCGGCACCGCACCTGGCCGCGGCGTGGCCGACCGCGAACCGGCACTGCCGAGGGACCGGTCGTTGGCAAAAGTCATCGTTGCCTACGGCCTGTTCGGCTTCGGCTATGTGGTGACGGCGACCTTCCTGGTCGCCATCGTGCGCCAGGGCGGCGGCGGCCGCGTCTTCGAGGCAAGCGTCTGGATGGTCACCGGCCTTGCCGGCTTTCCCTCGGTCTGGCTGTGGCAGAAGGTAGCGGCACGGATCGGGCTTTATACCGCCTATGCCTTGGGCTGCCTGGTCGAGGTGGTCGGCGTCACCGCCAGCGTCGCCATCGGCGGCACCGCCGGGCCGCTGCTGGCGGGCGTCCTGCTCGGCGGCACCTTCATCGCCATCACCGCGCTCGGCCTGCAGACGGCAAGGCAGCTCGTGCCGGAGGCGCCGCGCCGGATTTTTGCGCTGATGACCGCTTCCTTCGGCATCGGCCAGATCGTCGGCCCGATCGTCGCCGGACTGCTGGCGCAAGCCTCGGGCAACTTCTTCCTGGCCTCGATCGTCGCTGCTGGCGTATTGCTGGTATCTGCTGGGATCACCTGGTCGGCCGCGCCAAAATCGCCATGATTGTGGTCTTGCTCGATGCCGGGCATCGGGTACGGGCATTTGCTTTCCACCTAATGTGTGACTTTATGCCCGCCGAACCCCGCTGATTTGCGCACCGACCGAGGATTTCACCACAGTGTTCGTATCCTTCTTCCCGCAGCCGAAGCTGTTTTTCATCTCGGCCGTCGTCTGGACTGCGGTTCTCGTGGCAGCCTGGTTCCTCGGTGCTGACCAGCTTGGCGCGTTTCTCGGCTTGCCTCCGGCTCTTGCCGACGCGCCGCCCATCATAGGCGTCTCGGTGTTCTGGTCGCCTCCGTTCCTCTGGTTCTACATCTACTATGCGCTTGGCGTTTTGATATTCTATGGCTTCTGGCACTGGTATTCTCCGCACCCGTGGGACCAATGGTCTATCCTCGGCAGTTCGCTGCTCCTGTTCACGACCTACTTTCAGGTGCAGGTAAGCGTGGCGATCAACGCATGGTATGGACCATTCTGGGACCTCATTCAGGGCATCGTTAGCAAAACGGTCAAGGCAACCGAGGCTGATCTTTACGCTCAAATAATCACTTTCCTCGGTATCGCTCTTGTCGCGGTTACCGTGTTCGTTTTGACAAACTTCTTCGTCAGCCACTGGGTGTTTCGCTGGCGCACTGCGATGAACAATTACTACATGTCCTATTGGCCGAAGCTGCGCCATATTGAGGGCGCTGCACAGCGTGTGCAGGAAGACACGATGCGGTTTTCCAAGATAATGGAAGACCTTGGCACTAGCTTCGTCGATTCCATCATGACGCTTATCGCTTTCATGCCGATCCTGCTCAGTTATTCTAAGCATGTCACAGAGTTGCCATTGATCGGTCATGTTCCTCAGCCGCTGGTTTTGGCTGCGATCTTCTGGGCAGTCTTCGGTACAGTCATCATTGCGACCGCAGGCATCAAGCTTCCTGGCTTGCAGTTTCGTAACCAGCGCGTCGAGGCAGCATATCGCAAGGAACTCGTCTACGGTGAGGACGATCCGGCCCGGGCGCAGCCGCCGACCGTCGCGGAGCTGTTTGCGAGTGTGCGGCAAAACTACTTTCGCCTGTATTTCCACTATGTGTATTTCAACGTGGTCCGCTATCTTTATCTTCAGACCAACAACGTCTTCTCCTACTTCCTGATGGTGCCTTCCATGATCGCTGGAACGCTGACGCTGGGTCTCATCAACCAGGTCAGTTCAGCCTTCAGTCAGGTAACCAACTCATTCCAGTATCTCGTCAATTCTTGGTCGACGATTGTCGAGCTTCTGTCAGTTCACAAGCGCCTTCGCGCCTTCGAGGCGACGATTCGCGGCGAGCCGCTGCCCGACATTGACCGCCACTTCATGGAGCGTCAGGAACAGGCAAAGGAACCCGACCCGGCTTGATCCTATTTGCACAGACGGTTGGCGGCTCAGCCGCCCACCGCCGCCTGCCTCTCGCTACCACGTTGCCGCTGCACATAATCGCGAAAACTGATGCATTCGACGTCGGCTTTCACGCACGTCTCGTCGGCAAAGCGCTCCAGCGCGTTCCAGTAGGCGCCGTCATTCATCAGCGTGAAATGGAAGCTCAGCACCAGCGGGATGCGCTTGCCCTGATATTGCTTGTCGAAGGCGGCGCGGAACGCCTGGTAGGTCCGATCGCTGAACTCGGCTGCCTGGCTCGGCCGCTCGAAACCGCCGGAGTGGCGGACATAAAGATTGTAGTCCATGGCGATCACCGGCCTGCCGCTCCGGCCTTCCGGGATCTGCGGCAGCGAAAAGCGAGTGAGGCCGCCGCTGGTCGGCGGCTCGACCGGGCCGTTCGAAACGCCGCTGGCGTCATAGTCGTAGCCTGCTTCAGCCAGGGCCTTGTAGAGCCCTTTGCCGGTCGAGAGGTAGGGTGCGCGAAAGCCGACCACGGCATGGGCAATAGCGCGCCAGCCTGCGGGCTCGGGCGCAATGCCGTTGATTGCATAGGCGTTCTCCAGAATGCGCTCGAACGATGCGAATTCCTTCAGCCAGTCGGCCTTGCTCCAGTCCTTGCCGTCGAAATGGCCGCAGCCATGGCTGGCGATGTCATGGCCTTCCGAAGCGGCGAGCCCGATCTGATCGAGCCGATCGGCGACGTCCTGCTTCGAAGCGGCAAAGCCGATGTTGGATTTGCCCGCGGACTTGGCCGGAGTTGTGTAGTCGGCCCGCGTCTGCGGCGACAGCAGGAAGACGCAGGACAAAAAGTAGGTGAAATGCGCGCCGGTGCGCTTGGCCAGCGCCCGGCTGCGGTGCCATTGCGAGATCTCCCGGGCGCTATCGAACGAGATGATGACGATTTGCTTCGGCTTTGCCGGGGCAGGCGGCGCCGGCGGGTCGGCGAAAGCCGCACCAGCCATGGCAAGCACGGCTGAGGAAAACGCAACAACGCGGGACAAACGTGGCATCGGCAATCTGGGCTTGATCTGGAGGCAGTCCAAGCCGGCTATCGGCAAAATGTGGCGTGGGTGCGATCAACGTCGGCAGCTATGCGCCCGGCGATTAGCCGATTTTCCTGCCGAGCCCCTTCCATGCCCGCGAAATTTCGCTAAAACGCGGGCTCAAGAAGCGCCCCTGTTAGGGCAGCAATGGTTTTGATTGATGTCCGACGACAGTTTTATCCGCGAAGTCAACGACGAGATCCGTCGCGAGCAGGCGCAGGCGCTATGGGACCGCTTTGGTCCGGCGATCCTTGGCCTCGCCATCCTGGTGGTGCTTGGCACCGCCGCCTTCGTCGGCTACCGCTATTGGGACGAGACCCGCGCCAACCGCTCCGGCGATGCCTTCTCGCAGGCGCTGAAGCTTGCCAATGACGGCAAGAGCGACGAGGCGCTGACCGCCCTCGAACAGCTGGAAAAGGACGGCTACGGCGCCTATCCGCTGCTCGCCCGCATGCGCGCGGCAACCGTCAAGGCCGACAAGGGCGACTTTGCCGCCGCCGTCGCCGATTTCGATGGCGTCGCCGCCGACAACGCCATTCCCCAGGGCATTCGCGACATGGCGCGCCTGCGGGCCGCCCTGCTGCTCGTCGATCACGGCTCCTTCGCCGACGTCTCCAGCCGCGTCGAGGCGCTGACCGCCGACAACAACACGCTGCGCCACACAGCGCGCGAAGCGCTCGGCCTTGCCGCCTGGAAGGAAGGCAAGACCCAGGATGCGCTGAAACTGTTCGACCAGATCGCTGCCGATGACGGCGCCCCGCGCAACGCGCGCCAGCGGGCGACGCTGATGTCGGAATTGATCCGCGGCTCGGGCGCGTCATGATACGCATCGCCCAAAGCCTGCCCTCGGGCCTGACCCAAGGGCGCGCTGCGGTTTGGGCGATGATATGGATAGCCGGATGAGCTTCAAAGTCGCCATTATCGGCCGGCCCAATGTCGGCAAATCGACGCTTTTCAACCGATTGGTGGGACGGAAGCTGGCGCTTGTCGACGACACGCCGGGCGTCACCCGCGACCGTCGCGTCCACGCGGCCAAACTCTACGATCTGCATTTCGATGTCATCGACACCGCCGGCTTCGAGGACGCCGCCGCCTCGACGCTGCCCGGCCGCATGCGCGCGCAGACCGAGATCGCGATCCGCGAAGCCGACCTGATCTTCTTCACCATCGACGCCAAGTCCGGGCTTTTGCCCGACGACCGCACCTTTGCCGAGATCGTGCGCAAGTCCGGCAAGCCGGTCGTGCTGGTCGCCAACAAGGCCGAGGCCAAGGGCGCCCAGGGCGGCATGCTGGAAGCCTGGGAACTGGGCTTGGGCGAGCCGATCCCGGTCTCGGCCGAGCACGGCCAGGGCATGCCCGATCTGCGCGACGCGGTGATCGAGGCGCTGGGCAAAGACCGCGCCTTCGGCGAGGAAGAAGACGAGGCCGAGGACGTCGCCGCCAGCGAGGTGCTGATCGGCGAGGACATCACCGATCCCGACGCCGAACCCGCCTATGACGACACCAAGCCGATGCGCATCGCCGTCGTCGGCCGGCCCAATGCCGGCAAGTCGACGCTGATCAACGCGCTGATCGGCGAGGAGCGGCTGTTGACCGGCCCGGAAGCCGGCATCACCCGCGATTCCATCTCCGTCGACTGGGACTGGCATGGCCGCCGGCTAAAACTGTTCGACACTGCCGGCATGCGCCGCAAGGCCAGGATCCACGAGAAGCTGGAAGTGATGTCGGTGCAGGACGGCTTGCGCGCCATCCGCTTTGCCGAGATCGTCATCATCGTGCTCGACGCCACCATCCCGTTCGAGAAGCAGGATCTGCAGATCGCCGACCTGATCATCCGCGAAGGCAGGGCGCCGGTCATCGCCTTCAACAAATGGGACCTGATCGACAATCCGCAGGAACTGCTGACGGAACTGCGCGAAAAGACCACACGGCTTTTGCCGCAGGTGCGCGGCATCCAGGCGGTGACGGTTTCGGCCGAGACCGGCCGCAGCCTCGACAAGCTGATGGATGCCGTCATCAAGACGCACAAGGTGTGGAACAGCCGCGTTTCCACCGGCAAGCTCAACCGTTGGCTGGAAAGCATTCTGGCGCATCACCCGCCACCCGCCGTCGCCGGCCGCCGGCTCAAGGTCAAATATGTCACCCAGGCCAAGACCCGGCCGCCGGGTTTCGTCGTCCAGTGCTCGCGGCCCGACGCGATGCCGCAATCCTACGTGCGCTACCTCTCCAACAGCCTGCGCGAAGCCTTCGACATGCCCGGCGTGCCGATCCGGATAGCGCTGCGGACTTCGGACAACCCGTTCGCGGGGAGAGCGAACAAGCGCAAGTGAGCGATGACGGTTGCGGAATTCTCCGCAAGATTGGCGGGACAGCACCCCCCTCTGCCCTGCCGGGCATCTCCCCCGCAAGGGGGGAGATCAGTCGTTTCGTCTTTGGAGCCTCTCTTGCAACGTTGAAAATTGGCGAAAGCATTCGCGAGATCCAATCTCCCCCCTTGCGGGGGAGATGTCCGGCAGGACAGAGGGGGGTGTGACGGAACGCTACGCTGGACAGCCGCTTCCGTCTAAGCGACCTCTCTCAACCGCTCGTCCTGCGGCAGCGCCGCCACCGCCGCGTGCCACAATATATCCGCCAGCCGCGCCGCCACCGGGTCCAGTTCGGCGTCTTTCTGGTGCAGCACCAGCGCCATGGTCGGCAGCGCGGGTAAGCCCAGCGTTTGCGGCGCCATCGCCCTGACATTGGCCGGCAGGCCGATATCGGTGCGGATCGTCAGGCCGAGGCCGGCGGCGACCGCCGCCCAGATGCCGCCAAGGCTGGGGCTGGAGAAGGCCATCCGCCATGGCAGGCCGGCGCGGTCGAGCGTTTCCGTCGTCACTGTGCGCAGCAGGCATGGCGCTTCCAGCGCCACCAGCGGCAGTGCCTCGCCCTCGCGCAGCCTGGTCTCGATCAGCTTTGCCGGCCCGATCCAGCGCAATTGCGCGTCGCCGACATGCCGGCTGTAAGGCAGCGCCTGGCCGCTGTCCCAGGCCAGCGCAATGTCGAGATTGCCTGATGTGATCCGCTCGGCGAGTTCATAGCTGCGCCCGATCCGCGCCTCGATCTTGACCTTGGGGTGCGCGCGGGCGAAGCGTCCGAGCACCTCCGGCAGCACCGCCTCGCCGAAATCCTCCTGCAGGCCGAGCCTGACCCAGCCTTCCAGTTCCACGTCGTGGATGGCCGAGGCCGCCTCGTCGTTCAACTCGAGCAGCCGCCTGGCATAGCCGAGCATGGTTTCGCCGGCTTCGGTCAACGCCAGTCCGCGGCCCGACTTGCGGAAGATCGGCGTCGCCGCCTGGTCCTCCAGCTTCTTCAGTTGCGCGCTCACCGCCGAGGTCGAGCGTCCAAGCCGGTCGGCGGCCTTGGCGAAGCTGCCGAGTTCCATGCCGGTGACGAAGCTTCGGAGGACATCGAGGTCGAAGGTTACGCGGCGCATCTCAACGATCCTGTTTTTCGGGAACGATTGTCAAAAAATTCCCGATATTCGGGATGAAGTTATGGCGGTAAAGACGAGGCGTCAAGGTCCCGAGAGGGCATCAACAGGAGTCCCGCCATGTCGATTGCCGACGCAAATTGTGAGCCAGGCCGGGTTGGCCGAGCCGCCGCCGTCACGTCGAAGGCTGAACGATTTCGCGCCAATCATCGCTGGAAGGTGCTTGGCATCGGCGTTGCCGCCAATGCCAGTTTCTCCGCCACCTTCGCCGGCATACCGGCGGCGGCGGTGTTTCTGCGGTCGGGCTATCACTTGAGCAATGGCAATCTCGGTCTGGTCCTCGGCCTTCTCGGACTGGGCGTCGCCTTGAGCGAACTGCCCTGGGGTCTGCTCACCGACCGCTGGGGAGATCGCGGCGTGCTGTTGACCGGCCTTGGTGCGACCGCGGCGTGGCTCGCCCTGATGGCGTTGTTCATCGTGCCCTCAGTGACCTATGTGCCTGGCGTCGCAATGCTGGCCGCATGCCTTCTGGTCGCCGGCCTGCTCGGCGGCAGCGTCAACGGTTCCAGCGGCCGCGCCATCATGGCCTGGTTCCACGAAGGCGAACGTGGCTTTGCCATGAGCATCAGGCAGACCGCGGTGCCGCTCGGCGGCGGGCTCGGCGCGCTGGTCCTGCCGTCGCTGGCATCGGTGCACGGTTTCGCGGCGGTCTTCGGGCTGCTGGCCGCCATGAACGCCGTCTCTGCGCTGTTTGCCTGGCGATGGCTGCACCAGCCGCCGGAACTGGACAATGCCGGCAGCATGGCCATGGCAAAGTCGGGCGGTCCGGCGCCGCTGCGCAATGTCGAGGTCTGGCGCATCGCCACCGCCATCGGCCTGCTCTGCTTTCCGCAAGTGGCGGTGCTCACCTTCGCCTCCGTCTTCCTGCACGATTTCGCCGGCATGGCCACGCTCACGATCAGCGCCAGCCTTGCCGCGGTGCAGACCGGCGCGATGGTGATGCGCGTCTGGAGCGGCCGCTACACCGACCGCCACGGCAACCGCCGCTCATTCCTGCGGCTCTGCAGCGTGACGAGCGCGTTTGGCTTCGCGGCCGTCGGCCTGCTGGTCCTGGCGGCAGGAGCCACGCCAGACGCCCATGCCGCGTTGATCCCGGCGATTGCCGTGCTGCTGGTCGTCGCCGGCATTTCGGTCTCCGCCTGGCATGGCGTGGCCTACACCGAACTCGCCACGCTTGCCGGTGCCAGCCGCGCCGGAACCGCGCTCGGTCTTGCCAACAGCTTCGTCTTCATCGCCTTCTTCGTGGTGCCGACCGCCATTCCGGCTTTGCTGCTCATCTGGTCGTGGCCTGGCGTCTGGCTGGTGGGCGCGCTCTGCGCCATGATTGCATGGCCAATTTTCCTGCGGCCGAACTGACGGGCTGCCGGCCGGCAAACGGCGTCCCATTTCGGGCCGCTTCGGAACAACACGATCGACCGCGTTAACCCCGCATCAAGGTTAATGCTTCACTTTGGCTCTCCAGTGGCTCAGTTGCGTTTCTGGAGAGTTCCCCGTGCATCGACGTGTCCTGAAGCGGCTGGCCGCCGCCGCCGGTGAGAAAAAACGTTCCTTCGTATCGCCATTGGTCATCGGGCTCGGCATCTGGATCGGCTTTCCAACCGTCGTCGCCTACCAGGACATGGGCAGCCTGATTTCCGGCCTCGAAGCTTCGGGCACCCGCTGGAACTCTTATGTCGAGCGATCCGTCGCCGGCTCGGTTCATGCCGCCGAAATGCCTTTCATCGATTCCGTCACCACCGGTTCGCTCTCGGGCTCGGGCGTACGCCTGCCCGGCGTCGGCAAGGTCTCGTTTCGCGGCAAGGGCAATGTCGCCGGCGTCACGCCCGACGAAGACCGCGTGATGCGCGCCGACAAGAAGGGCCGCATCATCCAGGTCTCGCCGGTGGCGCCGCCGAAGAACTTCAATGCCGGCTCGATCTTTCAGCGCACGTCCTCGCTGCTGCGGCCGAGCATGGACAGCGGCCTGAAGCTCGCCTTCGCCAAGCCCGGCATCAAGGGCAAGGAAATCCAGATCGCCCAGGCCTTCCATACCAACCTGGACAAGAAGCCCGATCCCGGCGTGCCGGCCATGCTTGCCGCGTTGGTCAACAATGACAGACCGGACGTGCTGGCCACCGCCTATGCCCAGGCCGAACCCGATTACGCCAAGGCCTCACCCTTCGAGGCGCTGCTGCAGGACGAGGAGCCGAGCAGCGGGCGCTTCATTCCGCCGATGGCCAAGGGTGACCACTCGTGGATTCAGAACCCGCTGCCGGCCAGTGTCTTCTCCACGAAGGAGCAGGCCTGCCTCGCCAACGGCATCTATTTCGAGGCGCGCGGCGAATCCGTGCGCGGCCAGGCCGCCGTCGCGCAGGTCATTCTCAACCGAGTCCGCAATCCGGCCTATCCGAACTCGATTTGCGGCGTCGTCTACCAGAACGACAACTGGCTGAACCGCTGCCAGTTCTCCTTCGCCTGCGACGGCCGCAAGAAGCGCATCGAGAGCCCCGCCCACTACAAGACCGCCCAGGACGTCGCGATGGCGGTCACCGCCGGCAAGATATTCATTCCCGAAGTCGGCTCATCCACCCACTACTACGCCAACTACGTCCATCCGGGCTGGGCGCGCACGATGCAGAAGATGACCAAGATCGGCCTGCATATCTTCTACCGCACCTATGGCGGCGGCTGGAGCTGAGCCCTTCGGTTTGCCTGTCGCAAACGAACCGCAAAGGCCCTGGAAGCCGAAATCGGACAGCGGTCGCCGGACGGATTCGGGGCATGTGCCGACCCGATAGTGCCGGGCACGATGTCGCACCTCGCCAAGTGATTGATTCCAATAGAAAAAATACATGGCTTTGAAGTCCCGCCCGTGGCTTGACGGGCGCAAACCCTCTAACTATGTTGCCGGCGACTTTAGAAGCGGACGGACGGTGACGGTCTGACCGGGCAGGGGGGTTACGATGGCCGACAAGAACGGGCCAGACGGAACCGGAGAAACCGGCCGCGGCAGCAAGCACGAGGCCGACATCCGCGACGAAGATCTCGAACGCCGCCGGCGTGAGCTTGGAGCATCGCTTGCGACAAGACGGCCGGATCAGCTCGAGGGGAATGACGGCGCGAAAGCGACGGCCGGATATGGCCAGGCGCTCAAGCTGTCCAGCGAGTTCATCGCCGGGATAGTGGTGGGTGTGGGCCTTGGCTGGTTTCTGGATCGCGTGGCGGGAACCTCGCCATGGGGTCTGGTCGTCGGCTTGTTGCTGGGCTTTGGCGCCGGCGTGCTCAATGTCCTGCGTTCGTCAGGTGTTGTGGCGGAATTCGGAAAAAGCGAGAAGTCGCACGATCCGAAAGAATGAAATGGCGCGCCGCCAATGGCGCACAAGGACACTTAAGGCCGCTCGCGGTTTTGACGGGGATGTAAATGGCTGCTGACAAGGTCGATCCGATCCACCAGTTCCATATCGTCAAGCTGATTCCGATCAATATCGGAGGCTATGACCTGTCCTTCACCAATTCGTCCCTGTTCATGGTCGCGACCGTGCTCGTCGCATCGGCGTTTCTGTACCTCTCGACCTCCAGCCGCAGCCTTGTTCCCGGGCGCCTGCAGTCGGTTTCGGAAATGGGCTACGAGTTCGTCTCCAACATGCTGCGCGACGCCGCCGGAACGCAGGGCATGAAGTTCTTCCCCTTCGTGTTCTCGCTGTTCATGTTCGTGCTGGTCGCCAACCTGCTTGGCCTTTTCCCCTACTTCTTCACCGTCACCAGCCACATCATCGTCACCTTCGGCCTCGCAGCCCTCGTGATCGGAACCGTCGTTGTCTACGGCTTCACGAAGCACGGTCTGGGCTTCCTCAAGCTCTTCGTGCCGCACGGCGTTCCGGTGTTCCTGTTACCGCTGGTGGTGCTGATCGAGGTGATCTCCTTCGTGTCGCGCCCGGTCAGCCTCTCGGTTCGTCTGTTCGCCAACATGCTGGCCGGCCACATCACCCTGAAGGTGTTTTCGGGCTTCGTCGTCAGCCTGAGCGCGCTCGGCGCCGTCGGCGTTGCCGGTTCGGTGTTGCCGCTGGCCATGGCAGTCGCGCTGACCGCGCTGGAATTGCTGGTCGCTTTCCTGCAGGCCTACGTCTTTGCGGTGCTGACCTGCATGTATCTGAACGACGCCCTGCATCCCGGGCACTGACCTTAGAATTTCCGGCATCTTTCGCCGGATGGAATTGCAACGGAATTACAGATCCAAAGGAGTTTAAAATGGACGCAGAAGCAGCAAAGTACATCGGCGCCGGTATCGCTTGCCTGGGCATGGGCGGCGCGGGCATTGGCCTCGGCAACATCTTCGGCAGCTACCTGGCGGGCGCCCTGCGCAATCCGTCGGCCGCCGATGGCCAGTTCGGCCGCCTGATTTTCGGCTTCGCCGTGACCGAAGCTCTGGGCATTTTCTCGCTTCTCATCGCGCTTCTCGCCTTGTTCGGCTGAGCCCCTGTTCGGCCAATTATCGGTCGGACGAGCTTTGGGAAGAATTGGCTGGCCGCATTCCTGCGGCCATGCCTGATATCAGGGGATAGTCCATGTTCGTGACATCTGCGTTTGCGCAAGAGTCCGCACCCGCCGCTGAAGGCGCCCACACCGGTACGGAAGGCGACACGCATTCCGGCACCGGCGTGCCTGCCGAGGCGCACGGCACGTTCCCGCCATTCGATCCGGCGACGTTTCCGTCCCAGCTTCTGTGGCTGGCGATCACGTTCGGGCTGTTCTATTTGTTCCTGAAGAAGGTGGTGATGCCGCGCCTTGGCGGCATCATCGACGTCCGCAGCGATCGCATCACGCAGGACCTCGACCAGGCCGCCAAGCTGAAGGGCGAGGCCGACGCCGCCGTTGCCGCTTACGAGCAGGAACTGGCGGAAGCCAAGGCCAAGGCCAACGCGATCGGCCAGCAGGCCAACGACGCTGCCAAGGCTGAAGCCGAGGCTGCCCGCAAGAAGGTCGAGGCCGCCCTCGACAAGAAGCTCGGCGAGGCCGAGGCCAGCATTGCTTCCATCAAGGCCAACGCCATGAAGGAAGTCGGCACGATTGCCGAGGACACCGCTTCAGCCATCGTCGATGCGCTTGTCGGCGGCAAGACGAGCAAGGCCGAGATCTCGGCTGCGGTCAAATCCGTGGCCCGGTGAGGAGCACATTATGGACGCCACATCTCTCGCAACGCTCTGGGCAACGGTTGCCCTCGTCATTTTCCTCGGCGTTGCCGTTTACATCAAGGTGCCGGGCCTGATCGCCAAGTCGCTCGACGCCCGCGCGATCAAGATCAGCGACGAGCTTGCGGAAGCCCGCCGGTTGCGCGAAGAGGCCCAGCAATTGCTCGGACAGTACCAGAAGAAGCGCAAGGAAGCCGAGCAGGAGGCCGCAGCCATCGTCGCTGCCGCCAAGCGCGAGGCCGACATGCTTGCCGCCGAGGCGCACAAGAAGACCGAAGACTATGTCACCCGCCGCACTGCGCTTGCCGAGCAGAAGATCGGCCAGGCAGAACGCGAAGCCGTCGCCGAAGTGCGCGCCAGCGCCGTCGACATCGCCGTCGAGGCGGCCCGCACGCTGCTCGCCGGCAAGATCGACGCCAAGGCCGGCGCGGATCTTTTCAAGTCCGCGCTGCAGGACGTGAAGGCCAGGCTGAACTGAGCGGGGTTAACTCGCTGACATCAAGCCGCCCGGGCAACCTGGCGGCTTTTTTGTTGAGCGGCGACGGAGATTGGCGAAGGCGGTGGTGCGCCTGATCTCCCCCCTCGAGGGGGAGATGTCGCCAAAGGCGACAGAGGGGGTCCGTTCGACCAGGCGCGACGCTCTTTCTGCGACCAAGAAGGGCTAGCGCTTGACGCGCGGCGCCCCCCTCTGGCCTGCCGGCCATCTCCCCCTCAAGGGGGGAGATTAGCTGTCCAACCCGACAAACCCTTCTTCCTCAACCACCTCAACCCCACCCAGCCTGAACGGCGCGAATGATGCCCGGTGCAGCCTTGCCACCGGCCCATGCGCTTCGATCGCGGTGCGGTGCCGCACGGTGGCGTAGCCCATGTGGACCTCGAACCCGTAGCGCTCGTGATGGCTGCCGCAGCCGCACATCATGCGGTCGCGCATCACCTTGGCTACGATCGAGGCGGCGGCGATCGATTGCGAGCGCTGGTCGCCCTTGATCAGCGCGCGGCCTTCGCAGAGGAGACCCGGCGGCACATCGCGGCCATCGGCCAGCGCCAGCTTTGCCTGGATCGGCAGGCCGGCAAGGGCGCGGCGCATGGCTTCCAGGCTGGCCTTGAGGATATTGCTGCCGTCAATGCCTTCGGCGCTGACCGAGGCCATCGACACGCCGAGCGCTGACCCCAGGATTTTCAGGAACAGCGCCTCGCGCTGCAAATGGTTGAGCCGTTTGGAATCGTCTAGCCCGTCGGGAATGTTGGCAGGATCGAGGATCACCGCCGCCGCCACCACCGGCCCGGCCAGCGGACCGCGGCCGGCCTCGTCCATGCCTGCCACCGGCCAAAGGCCTTCAGCCATCGCCTTCGTCTCGAAGGAGAAGTCGGGCTTTTCGACGATTTCGAAAAGAAGCGGAGAATCGGAACGCGCGCGAGCCATGTTGCGGCGAGGTTCGCATCGGCTCCGATTCTCCGCAAGTCCCTCCAAGGTCGAGTGGGGCAAGACCGGGAGGGCACCGTCTGCAGGCCGGGGGACAGGCCGGACGGGATTCTTGGGTCGCCTGCCAACCACGAGGGCAGGGCAGGCGCTACTCTCAGAGCAGCATCAGCTGCTCGGTCGCCTTGGCGGCGGCGACAAACTGGTCGGTTCGGAGCGTGCGCCGCTCGGCGTTGAGGCCGAGCCGCTTGGCCGTGATCTCGAAGCGCCGGCCGATCTGCCAGGCATAGGGGCCGGCGCCTTTCATCCGCTTGCCCCATTCCGAATCATAGTCCTTGCCGTCGCGCATCGAACGGATCAGCGACATCACGTGCCGGTAGCGGTCGGGATAATGGCGCAGCAGCCAGTCCTTGAAGATCGGCGCCACCTCGAGCGGCAGGCGCAGGATGACATAGCCGGCCTCGCGGGCGCCTGCGGCGCGTGCCGAATCGAGGATGCGCTCCATCTCCTGGTCGGTCAGGCCGGGAATGATCGGCGCCACCATGACAGAGGCCGGGATGCCGGCATCGGAAAGCTGCCGGATCGCCTCAAGCCGCTTGGTCGGCGTCGACGCGCGTGGCTCCATGGTGCGCGCCAGCATGCGGTCCATCGTTGTCACCGACAGCGCCACCTTGGCCAAGCCCCGTTCGGCCATGCGCGACAAGATGTCGATGTCGCGCGTCACCAGATGGGATTTGGTGACGATGCCGACCGGATGGCCGCGCGCCTCCAGCACTTCGAGGATCTCGCGCATGATCCGGTATTGTTTCTCGATCGGCTGGTAGGGATCAGTGTTGGTGCCGATGGCGATGGTGCGCGGCTGATAGCCATCCTTCGACAGTTCCTTGTCGAGCAGCCGCGCCGCATCCGGCTTGGCAAACAGCTTCGCTTCGAAATCCAGCCCCGGCGACAGGCCCATGAAGGAATGCGCCGGCCGGGCGAAACAATAGACACAGCCATGCTCGCAGCCGCGATAGGGGTTGATCGAGCGGTCGAAGGAAATGTCGGGCGATTCGTTGCGGGTGATGATGGTGCGCGGCTTCTCGACCTGCACTTCGGTCTTGAACGGCGGCAATTCCTCCAGCGAATTCCAGCCGTCGTCGAACACATGCCGGCTGACCGGCTCGAACCGGCCGGATGGGTTGATGCCCGCGGAACGGCCGCGGTTGCGATCCGGCCGGACGCGCATGCCGCTCTGATCGATCATCGCATTGGCCATCTCGGCTCGCCCTGCTCCGAAAGCAGCAATGTCCGCACGCACGATATGTTCCATTTTTGCCCTTTCCCAAGGACTGTCGGCTGGCTGTCGAATCGCTCTGTTCATGAAAATAATCCTATTTCGCTGATGAGAACAAAGCAAGAACTTTTTCGTTGGGCCATGCAAAACTGGCGCTGCGCCGGGCTTTCCGCTATTCGGCTAAAAATGCTCAGCGTTCTCATCGAAACCCGGGATGACGAAGAAGGCCTTGCCCGCACGCTCGCCTCGTTGATCGGCGGCGCGGTCGAGGGCGTGGTGCGCGATGTCATCGTCTGCGACACCGGCTCGACCGACCAGACGCATCGGGTTGCCGATCATGCCGGCTGCCACTTCGTGGCCGGCGGCATTGCCGCGGGAATCAGGCAGGCGAAGGGTGACTGGCTGCTGTTTCTGGAACCCGGCGCAAGGCTGGCGGAGGGCTGGATCGACGACGTTGTCGCTCACACGGCGCGGCAAACCATGCCGGCGCGCTTTTGCCGTGCGCGCGGCAGCCGCACGCCGTTCCTGTCACGGGTGTTTTCGGGCAACCGGGCGCTGGCCGAAGGGCTGGTCATCAGCAAGCGCCAGGCCGCTGCCCTGTCGAAGAACGCGCACAGCGCCGAAGCCCTTGCGCGCGGTCTCGCCACCAGGCGGCTCGACGCCGAAATCTGGCTGGCGCCGAAGAAGTGATGTTTCTCCCTTTTCCCGTTCCCAGGGAGAAGGGTGCCCGAAGGGCGGATGAGGGGCAGCGTCGGCGTCTCATCCGCATTGGCACCGTCGCAGCACCATCCCTCTTTTTCGCCGCAAAAAGCTATTGTGCATTGCACAAAAGCTGACGCGGGATTAGCATTCCGTTGATGCGGGATATCGGGGTTTGGGTAGTGCCGGAGCGGTAAGCAAGCGCCGCGTCGTCGTTGCTGCCGTTCATATCTGAGGACCCCGATGAACCTTTCGTCCCCTGACAAATCCGGCGCCCCCAGTCTGGAAGCCATTGCCCGCAACGGCAGCCTGCTCCGCCGCATTGCGGTGCGTATCCCGACCTATCTGTCCGACCTGCGCGAAAATCCCGCATGGCTGCCGATGTTCGTGCTTGCCCGCACCATGCCGGCGCGCAAGCTGCACTGGCTTGGCGCCAAAGCCGCGCGCCCCGCGCAGAGTGCCGGAGCGACGATGTTCAGGGGCGTCGACCTCAAGTCGATCGTCGCGGCGCTGCGCACCGATGGCCTGTTCTCCGGACTGGTCCTTCCGCAGGCAATCCACGAAGAGATCGCCAGCTTTGCTCAGAGCACGCCGTGCTTCGGCAATTTCGACCGCCGGCTCGAATTCATGCCCGGAGAACACGCAGAAGCCGAGAAGCGGTTCGGCCGCTCTTTGCTCAGCGGACACTATTTCGAGCGCATCCTCGGCTGCAAGGCGGCACTCGTCATCCAGAACGACCCGCTGCTGCTCGACATCGCCCAGCACTATCTGGGCGGGCAGGCAAAGCTGATCACCACGCGTGTCTGGTGGAGCTTTCCGACCGGCGAGGCTTCCGACGCCGACAAGAACCTTGCCTCGCTCGGCAAATATCATTTCGATCTCGACGACTGGCGGATGCTGAAATTCTTCTTCTATCTCAAGCCCTGCGATGCCGGCACCGGCCCGCATGTCTATGTCAAAGCCAGCCACAACAGGCGCAGCCTCAGGCACCAGCTGACGCTGCTGGTCGGCCATCCGGCGCAAGACGTGCTCAAGGTCTATGGCGACGACAGCCCGGTCACGCTGACCGGCGAGGCCGGCCTCGGCTTCGTCGAGGACCCGTTCGGCTTCCACATGGGCACCGTGCCGTCCACCACGCCACGGCTGATGATGGAGGTCGGCTTCGGCGTCTCGCCGCCCTCGCGCCGCCGCTTCCACGGCGAGCCGGTCATCCGCTGACGCCGGAGCGGATCTCGACCGGCATCCAGCGCGCTTGCCGCCGGGCAATGCGACCCTCTTTGTTCTCGGCATCATAGTCCATTGGGACCGGCTCGCGGTTGAACCGCGGCCGGTCATCCAGCGCATTGACGATGACGATCGCTCTCGGTTCGCCGTCGGTGGTCACAGCAGCGACATAGACGCCGCAGTCCCGGCAGATGAGATAATCGGCGGTGCGCAATCCGAACCGGTATCGGTGCAGCCGCGCCTCGTCCTCGACCGAGACGATCAATCGGCCCTGCGGATCGGCAGCGGCGCGCGAACCATGCCGGACACAGAACGCGCACTGGCAGGCGCGGATCTCCACCTCGGCCGGCTCGATTCCCGTTTCGAACGTCAGGTGGATGTTGCCGCAATGGCAGCCGCCGCGGTGCGCGCTCATTGGATCTCTTCCGTCTTGACTTGGCGACAGACTATCCGCCCGACGACCCGGAGGAAATGACCTCTCGAAGGCGCAGCCGCCATTCTGCCTGACAAAGGCAGCACTTGGCCGGCTTTGCCTTGGTTTACGAGGCGGCCTTGCCGCGCCGCAAATGCTCGTCCAGGCGCGGCATGATCTCGACGAAGTTGCAGGGCATGTGGCGGTAGTCGAGCTGCGGTTTCAGGATGCCGTCCCAGGCGTCCCTGCAGGCGCCGGGCGAGCCCGGCAGCACGAAGACGAAGGTGGCGTTGACGACGCCGCCCGTCGCCCGGCTCTGCACTGTCGAGGTGCCGATCTTGTCGTAGGAAATGCGGTGGAACACTTCGGAAAAGCCATCCATGCGCTTCTCGAAGATCGGCTCCAGCGCCTCCGGCGTCACGTCGCGGCCGGTAAAACCGGTGCCGCCGGTGGTGATGACGACATCGATGTCCTTGTCGCGCGACCAGCCCAGCACCTTGTCGCGGATTTTCTCCCGGTCGTCAGTGACGATGTCGCGCGCGGCCAGGACATGGCCGGCCTCGGCGATGCGATCGGCCAGCGTCCGCCCTGATTTGTCGTCGGCAAGGCTGCGCGTATCGGACACCGTCAGCACCGCGATGCGCACCGGGATGAACGGGCGGCTCTCGTCAATTTTGGCCATCGGCCCCCTCCGAAGCGATGCTTCGTGTCGCGGCGACAAACCACTCCGGTTCGCGGCTGCGAATCTCGGCGGCGGCGCGCTTGGCGACATTGCCGGTCTCGAACAGCCCGAAGCATGTGGCGCCGGAGCCCGACATGCGCGAAAATCCCGATCCGGCCCGGTTCAGCAGGGAAACCGCTCGGCCGATGGGCGGCTGGATCGCCTGCGCCGCCGATTCGAGATCGTTGCGGGTGATCTCCAGCCAGTTGCGGACGCTGTGGAAGTCAAATGCACGCGGCAGCGGCGGCAATCCCTCATTGTCGCGTTTCTCAAGTGCGTTGAACACATCAGGCGTCGAGACGGCGACGCCGGGATTGACCAGCACCAAAGCGAGCGCCGGAAAATCCGGCACCAGCGACAGCTCGTCGCCGACGCCACGCGCAACCAGCGGTTTTGCCGCAAGACACATCGGCACGTCGGCGCCGAGCGTGAGACCGATCCGGCTCAGTTCGGCCTCGCCGATGTCGAGCCCCCAGGTCCGCACAAGACCCTGCAATACCGCCGCCGCGTCGCTCGAGCCGCCGCCGACGCCCGAGGCGACCGGCAGGTTCTTTTCCAGCCGGATGGCAACCGGCGGCGTGCTCTGCTGGCCGGCCTGCCTGCGCAGCGCCTCGCGCGCCTTCACCACCAGATTGCTGTCGTCGATCGGCACGGAAGTCGCGTAACGGCCCGATACGGAGAACCGGTCGGCGTCGGCAGGCTCGATCTCGACCCTGTCGCCGAAGCGGGTGAAAACGACCAGGCTCTCGAGCAGATGATACCCGTCGGCGCGCCTGCCGGTGACGTGCAGCGCCAGATTTATCTTGGCGGGCGCAAGCCACGTCCGGGCTGCGGCATCCAAACTGTCGGCTGCTGACGGGATGATGCTCAGTCCTTGGCCAGGCGGTATTCGCCGGTCTTGGGATCCTGGACCAGCGTGCCGTTGGTGCCGTTGGCTGCCTGCTTTTCGGTGCGCCGCACCTTGGCGGTCACACGTTCGGCCTCGCGGACGAAGGTGCGGTAGCCGAAATAAGCGGCGGCGCCGACAACTGCGAAGAAAATGATCTGTGGCATTTCAAAGCTCCTCCCTCGCAACGCGGCAAGGCAGACTGTCAAGCGCTTATGCTAGACGCTTTCCCCGCTTTTTCAAAGCCCGAAGCGCGCCCACAATGCGCGCTCTTCCGCCGCATCGATCACGCCGCTTGCGGCGGCGGCGGCAATATCGGGCGCTGAAAAGTTCGAGCCGAACAGGCCGATGCGGCCAAACAGGCCACGCGGCGCGGTGACCAGCCTGAGCTGGGTTTTCGCGCCGAAGCGGGTTTTCAGTACCGTGCGCATGTCGCTCAACGCATCGACGAGGCCAAGCTCCAGCCCTTTCTTGCCGGTCCAGAACAGGCCGGTGAACAGGTCCGGATCGTCCTTCAGCTTGGTGCCACGGCGTTCCCTGACCAGGTCGATGAAGGTCTCGTGCACTTCCAGCTGCAGCGCCTTCAGGCGCTCGACGTCTTCCCTCTTCTCCGGCTTGAACGGGTCGAGCACCGCCTTGTTCTGGCCGGCGGTGTGGACACGGCGCTCGACACCGATCTTCTTCATCAGTTCGGGAAAGCCGAACGAGGCCGAGACGACACCAATCGAACCGACGATGGAGGACGGATCGGCAAAGATCTCGTCGCCGGCGACCGCGATCATGTAGCCGCCCGAGGCCGCCACATCCTCGACGAAGACCAGCACCTTCTTGTTCTTCTCGACCGCGAGGTCGCGGATGCGCTTGAAGATCAGCCGCGACTGCACCGGCGAGCCGCCAGGCGAATTGATCGAAATGGCGACGGCGGGCGCATCGAACAGGAACGCCTTTTCGATGAGGGCGGCGGTGGACGCCAAGGAGAGGCTCGGCCGGAACGGGCCGCCGCCGGCCATGATGGTGCCATGCAGCCTGATGACGGGAATGGTGACGACGCTGGATCGCCAGGATTTCGGCAGCAGGCGGTTGAAAAGGCGTTTCACGAGGTGGCTGTCTCCAAATGGCTTCAACGCATGTAGGGATTTGCCGGTCAACGGCAATGCTGCAATCCATCTCAGCCAACTGTGTGCCGGTTTTGCGGCAACGACACTGACGGGCCCAAATCAATCGCCAAACAGCGACGCCAGTCCGTTGTTGATCATCTCGGTTCGTTCCGACGGGCCGTCGCCCGTTTGCCCATGCAGCATCAAAGGCGGGCGGATCGACAGCTTGCCGCGCGCGCCGAGCGCTGCCCTAACGACAATGCGGATTGCGGCTGCTTCCGGGCGCGGATGCACGGCCAGCATCTCGGCGTCGCCGAAGCGGCCCGACAGCGCATGGAGGAGGTCGCCAAGCTGTTCCGGCCGCGCAATGACGGCCAGGCCCCCGCGCGGCTTGGCGACGGCAGCCGCACTTCGGATCCAGCTCTCGAACAGCCCGTCGTCCATGACATGCGCTTGCCGCCGCAGCGGATCTGGCGTGGCGCGGTCCTGCGCCGCGTTGAAGGGCGGGTTCATGATGACGAAATCGAAGGAATTGTCGGCAAGGCCGGCTTGCGTCCGCGCCCGGCCCGACAGCGTGACGTCGGCGGTCAGCACCGAGGCGCGATTGCCGAGATGCGCATTGCCGGGATGGGCGAGCGTGGTTGTGGCGAAGCCTGCCATCTCGGTCGACCGTTCGACGAGCACGACCTGCGCCTCTGGGCAGCGCGACAGCACGGCAAGACCCGCCGCACCGGCGCCGGCGCCGAAATCGGCGAGGCGTCCAGCAAAGCCGGATGGAACTGCTGCCGCCAGCATCATGGCATCCATCCCGGCGCGATGCCCTGTCCTGGGCTGGACCAGCCAGAAGCGGCCGCGATGGAAGGCATCGACCGTATGGGCCGGCGTATCGCTGGTAAGCGCGCTCGCTTCAGCCATTATGTCTGGCGGATTTCGTTCTCGATGCCGGCGTCTTTCAAGATGCGCCGCGCCTGATCGGCCTGGTCGGCATCGACCATGACGCGCTTCTGCAAAAGACCGATCGACCCTTCGAGAATGCTCATGTTCTGGTCGGCGACGAAGCAGGCAATCCCGGCATCGCGCATCAGCGATTCGACGAAGGAGATGATCACGGCATCGTTGGTGCGCACGAGTTCTATCATCGGACGAAGTTCGCAGGTTGCAGCGTTGATGTAAACGCTGGAGCATGGCGCCGAAAAGTGTGGAGCGGTTTTCGGGCAACGGCATGCGGTCGCTAAGGTTGACACGCCGTCACCGCAGCCGCGCCAATTCGCCTCTTGCCGTGCCCGTATGTGCCGCCCTAGAGTCCCAGGCGGGACCAGGGTGCCGTCGCACGCGTGATCAAAGACGGGAGTGTTTGTTGGTGGGTGTCGTTCTCAACATCGAAAACGGGAAGCGGGAACCCGCCTCCATCAAGGATCTCATCGACCTGACAGCAGCCGATATGGGGCGCGTCAACAAACTGATCCTGTCCAAGGCCGGCTCCGACGTCGAGATGATCCCGGAGGTCGCCAATCATCTGATCTCGTCGGGCGGCAAAAGGCTGCGTCCCATGCTGACGCTCGCGGCGGCCCAGATGTTCGGCTATTCCGGCGAGGGCCACGTCAAGCTCGCCACCGCGGTCGAGTTCATGCACACCGCCACGCTGCTCCATGACGACGTCGTCGACGAGAGCGGCATGCGGCGCGGCAAAAAGACTGCCCGCATGATCTGGGGCAACCAGGCGAGCGTGCTGGTCGGCGATTTCCTGCTCGGCCAGGCTTTTCGCATGATGGTCGATGTCGGTTCGCTGGAAGCGCTCGACATCCTGTCCAGCGCCGCCTCGATCATCGCCGAGGGCGAGGTGATGCAGCTGGCCGCCGCCAAGAACCTGGATACCACCGAGGACGAGCATTTCGCCGTCATCAAGGCCAAGACCGCGGCGCTGTTCTCGGCTGCCGCCGAGGTCGGTCCGGTCATCGCATCGGCGACGCGCAACGATCGCGCCGCATTGCGCTCCTACGGCATGAATCTCGGCCTTGCCTTCCAGCTCATCGACGATGCGCTGGATTATGGCGGCTCCAGCCAGGAGCTGGGCAAGAATGTCGGCGACGATTTCCGCGAAGGCAAGGTTACGCTGCCGGTCATCCTCGCCTACCGGCGCGGCACCAAGGCCGAGCGCACCTTCTGGAAGCGCGCCATCGAGGACAATGTCACCGACGATGCCGGCCTGGAAAAGGCGATCGGCCTGATGACCCGCCATGGCGCCATTGCCGACACCATCGGACGGGCCCGCCATTTCGGCGAGATCGCCCGCGACGCGCTGGCGCCGCTGGAGGCGACGCCGCAGAAATCGGCGCTGATCGACGTCATCGACTTCTGCATCAGCCGGGTGAACTGAGGCCCGCGCCTGGCGCCAAAGCAAGTTTGCATGCAAAATCGGGCAATCACCGCTCGACAATCGGTTGTGGCGCAAATTATCTATAAAACATGGCAAAGACCGCAGACGACACCATCGCCGTGCGCATCAGCAAGGTGCTGGCGGATCGCATCATATCGGGTGCGATCGAACCGGGAGCCCGGCTGCGGCAGGATCACATCGCCGAGGAATTCCAGACCAGCCATGTCCCGGTGCGCGAAGCCTTCCGGCGCCTGGAGGCGCAAGGGCTGGCGGTCAGTGAGCCCAGGCGGGGCGTGCGCGTCGCTGCTTTCGATCTCGGCGAGGTAAGGGAGGTCGCCGAAATGCGGGCAGCCCTCGAAGTGCTGGCGCTGCGCCATGCCGCGCCGCATCTGACGGCTTCCATTCTCAACCTTGCCGAAGAAGCCACAAAGGCCGGCGACAAATCCCGCGATGTCCGCTCTTGGGAGGAGGCCAACCGCACCTTCCACCGGCTGATCCTGGCGCCCTGCGGCATGCCGCGGCTCATCGCCACCATCGACGATTTGCACGCCGCAAGCGCCCGCTTCCTGTTCGCCGCCTGGCGCTCGGAATGGGAAATCCGCACCGACCAGGATCATCGCGCGATCCTCAGCGCGCTGCGGCAAGGCAACACCGAATCGGCCGCCGCCACGCTTGGCCGGCACGTGCAGTGGATCGGCCAGAAACCGGTCAAGACCGCGTCGGGCAAGATGCGCGAAGCGTTTGCCATCGTCGGGTAGGGACGAAGGGACAAGTCGTCGGATTCCGCGCGTAGCGATCCTTCACACCCCCCTCTGTCCTGCCGGACATCTCCCCCGCAAGGGGGGAGATCAACAGCTTTGCCGTTGCGTTAGTCCTGCAACGTCGGCCATTGGCGAAAGCAAAGGCGACATCCGATCTCCCCACTTGCGGGGGAGATGGCCGGCAGGCCAGAGGGGGGTGCTGTCCCGCCAGCCTTTCCAAATGTCCTTTATTCGACACGCAAGCCCAAGCCTTTTTAGGGGCGAGGGTTGCCATTCCCGCGCAAATATGGATTCGATAATAGATCGAACAACAAAATTATCTATAATTCAAACCAGCCAGGGAAGCCGCCATGACCGACATCGCCTTTTCGCCCTCCAAGCCCTCCTTCAGCCCGTTGCGCCTGCAAACCCGCTCGTATGCCTGGCAAGCCGCGGCCATCGTCATCGGCACGCTGTCCATTGCGCTCGCCTCCTACATGGAAGTGCCGATGCTGCCGGTTCCAATGAACATGCAGACCTTTGCGGTGACGCTGGTGGGCGCGCTCTACGGCTGGCGGCTCGGCGCGATCACCATCGCCGCATGGCTCGTCGAGGGCGCTGTGGGTTTGCCGGTGCTGTCGGGCGGAGCTGCCGGCATCCAGCATTTTGCCGGGCCGACCGCCGGTTATCTCTTCGCCTTCCCGGTCGTCGGCGCGCTGGTCGGCTGGCTGGCCGAACGCGGCTGGAACGGCAACCGCGTGCTGCTCGCCTTCGCCGGCATGGTCCTCGGCAACCTCGCCTGCCTGGTTCTCGGCACGGCCTGGCTCGCCGTCATGATCGGCCTCGAACAGGCCATCGCCTTCGGTTTCCTGCCGTTCCTCGTCGGCGGCCTGCTGAAATCGGCGCTCGGCACCGCGACGCTCAAGCTGTTTTGGAGCAACAAGGCGGACCCGGCAGGAGCATGATCCCGAAAAGCGGAGTCCGGTTTTCGGAAGAGATCACGCTCAAACAAAAAGATGGAGCCCCATCCCGCTACCATCGGGATGGAACAGGCTCCGCTGGCGCGTCCTGACCGATGGCCGTCCGGCTGCGCTCCCACCATCTGCTTTGCCTGCTGACCTATATCGGCGAAGGGTACAGCGCAGCCTTCGTCGCCAATTATGACGTGATCGCGAAACGTCTGGGCCGGGGCGAGGATATTCTGATCGTCTCCGGCCCCGACGACATCTGCCGGCCGCTGCTCGGCGAGGCCGAGCCCCACTGCTTGCGCGAAAGCGCCGCAGGCCGGGACGAGCTGGCAGCACGCGATGTCGGCAAGCTGCTGGCCCGGCCGATCGAGGCGGGCGTCCGTCTCAGCCTCGACGCGGCAACGCTTGCCGCCTTGCGCGCGGCCTTTTCAGCCGGCGTGACGCGTGAGGCCTGCCAGGGTTGCGAGTGGGCCAGCCTGTGCAGCACCGTCGCGGCAGGCGGATATCGCGATGTCAGGCTGTAGCTCCCAACCCCGATCTGCTATTGTCGGAACCGACAGTGTCTGCGTCGCCATGGTTTGTTAATCGGGTGACCCGATTGTGAATTCGGCCCGGATTGCAGCCTGACCCCAAAAAGGCCATGCTTTGTCAGGAAACATCGAGTCTATGGCTTCTCCGCGCCGACGCGGGATGGCGCTTGGCTGAAAGGGATACGATGCGGCAAGGACGTGCGCGCTGGCTCGCGGGGCTGGCAATTGTGGCAGGGATGGCGATTTCTCCGCTGCCTGCCTACGCCAAGGAATCGACCGACCCGGTCAAGATCACCTCCTTCTCGGGCGCCTATCTCGCCGCCCGCATCGCCGAAGGCGACAACGACCTCGACAATGCCATCGCTTATTACAAGCAGGCGCTCGCCTTCAATCCCGGCGACACCTCGCTGCAGCAAAGCCTGATGCTGTCGCTGATCGCGCAAGGCCGCTTCGAGGAATCGCTGGTCTATGCCGACAAGCTCAAGGCAGTTCCCGACGTCGAGCGCTTCTCGCGTCTGGCTCTGGCGGTCGATTCCTTCCACAAGAAGGATTTCACCAAGGCGCAGTACTGGCTCAAGCTGTCGCTCGAATCCGATCTCGACCGGCTGATTTCCGGCGTCATGTCCGGCTGGGCACAAGAGGGCGCCGGCGACCCCACCGGGGCGA
This sequence comes from Mesorhizobium sp. M0037, assembly GCF_040323635.1. NCBI lineage: Bacteria > Pseudomonadati > Pseudomonadota > Alphaproteobacteria > Hyphomicrobiales > Phyllobacteriaceae > Mesorhizobium > Mesorhizobium sp. M0037. Next base: position 86,505 of record NZ_JAMYVB010000015.1, read on the forward strand.
TGGCCTCGATCGACAAACTGCAGGGGCCTGACTGGTTCGGCCTGTTCAAGTCCTTCCACCGCGCGCTGATCGCCGATGCCGCAGGCCTGTCGGACAAGGCCGACGCGCTTTATGACGCGACCCTGACCGACGTCACGGCCGGCGGTGCCGCGCCCGAGACATGGATGCGCAACGCCCAGGCCTACGCGTCTTTCCTGGCGCGCAAGGGCAACAAGAACAAGGCGCTCTACGTGCTCGACAAGGCCGAGGCGTTCGCGCCCGGCAAGCTCGACATCCAGGCGCTTCGCGACAGGATCAGCAAGGGCGACAAGATCGAGCCCTTCGTCGCCAGTCCCTCCGAAGGCGCCGCTGAAATCCTGCTCGACCTCGCCATCGCGCTCAATCGCGGCGGCGGCGAGCCGTTCGTGCGCCTCTATCTGCAATATGCGCTCGCGCTCAAGCCCGACAGCGACGCCGCTTTGGTGCAGCTTGCCGCCGTTGCGGAGCAGTTGAAGGACGGCGAAGGCGCCATTGCCCTCTATAGCCGCATTCCAGCCTCTTCGCCTCTGAAAGAGCTTTCCGACCTGCAGCTCGGCCTCAACCTTGCCGATCTCAACCGTCACGACGAGGCGATCGCCCATCTGAAGGCATTCGTCGAAGCTCACCCCGATGACATGCGCGCCTATCTGGCGCTCGGCGGGGTCTATGCCTCGAAGGAGGATTTCCGCTCCGCCGCCACTCTCTATGACAAGGCGGTCGCGGTGCTGAAGACGCCGACCAATGCCAACTGGAACATCTACTATCAGCGCGGCATCGCCTATGAGCGGCTGAAGGAATGGCCCAAGGCCGAACCGAACTTCCTCAAGGCGCTGGAACTGTTCCCCGACCAGCCGCAGGTGCTGAACTATCTCGGCTATTCCTGGGTCGACATGAACATGAACCTCAAGGAAGGCCTGGCGATGATCCAGAAGGCCGTCGACCTCAGGCCGAGCGACGGCTACATCGTCGATTCGCTGGGCTGGGCCTATTTCCGCATGGGCCGGTTCGACGACGCCGTGCGCGAAATGGAGCGCGCCGTGTCGCTCAAGCCGGAAGATCCGGTGCTCAACGACCATCTCGGCGATGCCTATTGGCGCGTCGGCCGCAAGCTCGAAGCCACTTTCCAGTGGAATCAGGCGCGCGACCTGAAGCCGGATCCCGATGTGCTTGCCATTTTGCAGCAGAAGCTGATGAAGGGCCTGCCGCCGATCGAATCCAACACGGCGCAGGAAACCCCGAAGGTCAAGCCGGCCACCCCGCCAGCGCCGAAGGGGTGATCGGGCCGTACTTCTGATGAAACGGGGCTCGCTGAGCCCCGTTTTTTCGGCTTGGCGTCTTAGAGCAATTCCAGGAAAGTGTGCGCGGTTTTCCGTTCGGAATTGCGACAGAAACAAAGAGATAGAGACGCACTATCGCGATCGTCATTCTATGGCGGAGCAAGGAGCGAAGCGACGCGGCGCAGACCCAGCGTTGGCGCTCATTCTAGAACAGCTTTCGGTAGACGACGAACCCCGAGAGATCGCCGATCTTGTCGTAGAGCTTCATCGCCGTGTGGTTGGTTTCGTGTGTCAGCCAGTAGACGCGGCTGGAGCCTGCGGTTTGCGCCCTGGTATAGACGTCTTCGATCAGTGCCCGGCCGACGCCCTTGCCGCGCGACGCCTCATTGGTGAAGAGATCCTGCAGATAGCAGTTCGGCGAAATCGCCGTCGTGGTGCGGTGGTAGAGATAGTGGACAAGGCCGAGAAGCTTGCCTTCGCTCTCGGCGACCAGCGCATGCATCGGCTCATAGGCATCGAAGAAGCGCGACCATGTCATTGCAGTGATGTCACCGGGCAAGGCGGTCTCGCCCGAGCGGCCGTAAAACGCATTGTAGCCGTCCCACAGCGGCAGCCATTGCTCGTAATCCTCTCGGGTGACGGGGCGTACGGTGAACTGGCCTTGCATGGCTGAACCTTTGTCGTTGAAGCTAGGCGAGCAAACGGCTGCCGGCGCCGTCCGGCAATGGGCCAGTCCGAAGCAAAGCGTTCAACCTCTCATCAAGGCGCGTAAGGCGCTGCCTTGACGCTTGCCGGCCCGGCAACTAGGGAATGGCATCATTTCAGCGCTTTCCGAGGCCGCCGTGACGTCAGACAGTCCAGCCCATATGCACCCCAGCCGCTCGTTCCAGGGGCTGGTGCTGACCCTGCACAATTACTGGGCCGCCTATGGCTGCGTCATCCTGCAGCCTTACGACATGGAAGTCGGCGCCGGCACCTTCCATCCGGCCACCACGCTGCGCGCGCTCGGGCCCAAGGGCTGGAACGCTGCCTATGTCCAGCCCTCGCGAAGGCCGAAAGACGGCCGCTACGGCGAAAACCCCAACCGGCTGCAGCATTATTACCAGTACCAGGTGATCCTGAAGCCCAATCCGCCGAACCTGCAGGAGCTCTATCTAGGCTCGCTCAAGGCGATCGGAGTCGATCCGCTGCTGCACGACATTCGCTTCGTCGAGGACGACTGGGCAAGCCCGACGCTTGGCGCCTGGGGGCTCGGCTGGGAGTGCTGGTGCGACGGCATGGAAGTGTCGCAGTTCACCTATTTCCAGCAGGTCTGCGGCATCGAATGCGCGCCGGTGGCGGGAGAACTGACCTACGGCCTGGAGCGGCTGGCCATGTATGTGCAGGGCGTCGACAATGTCTACGACCTCAACTTCAACGGGCGCGAAGGTGCTGAAAAAGTCACCTATGGCGAGGTCTTCCTCCAGGCCGAGCAGGAATATTCCAGGCACAATTTCGAATATGCCAACACCGCCATGCTGCTCAGGCATTTCGAGGACGCCGAAGCCGAATGCAAGGCGCTGCTCGCGGCCGGCGCCCCGGCCTTAAACGACAATCTGCCGATGCACCGCATGGTCTTCCCGGCCTATGACCAGTGCATCAAGGCCAGCCACGTCTTCAACCTGCTCGATGCGCGCGGCGTGATTTCGGTGACCGAGCGGCAGAGCTACATCCTGCGGGTGCGCAATCTGGCGAAAGCCTGCGGCGAGGCATTTTTGCAGACCCGGGCCGGCGGGCTCGCCGCCTGAGGCTCACTTCATCATTTCGAGGGAAATGTTGATTGGGGCCAACATCGGGCCAGTCGATCCGGCCATGGTCCGCATAGCCTGCCGTACGCCCGGCATCGCGAAGGCGCCATGGGCCTGCGCGGTCAAACAGGCGCTGAGCGCGATGATCTGGAGAAGTCTCGATGCCGTTTTCATGGTCGTTCAGCCAATAGGTCCCTGCCTGAGCGTTGGTCGCTTCAGCGCTGCGTTTGGTTCATAGAAATCTTTGATCCAAGGACGGGCGGGCTGGTTGCGGCCCGACAGGGGCGGTCAAATTTCTGGAAACAGCGGTCAGCCGAGTTGCTATGCCCTCTTACCTCCCCCTAGATGGGGGAGGTCGCCGCGAAGCGGTGGGTGGGGGTGACAGCGCGACGTTTCATGCCAAAACTCGATCGATTCAAGCTGCAGTCTGCGCAAAGGCTTCGCGCGGCGATGACCGACGAGGAACGCATCCTGTGGCGGCATCTGTGGCGCATTCCAGTAGAAGGCACTCATTTTCGCAGGCAGGCGTCGGTAGGCGTTTACTTCCCTGATTTCATCTCCCACCGGCTGAAGCTGATCATTGAGGTGGACGGTGTCCATCACAGCTTCGATGACCAGCTGCGCCATGACGAGCGTCGAACGAAATGGTTCGAGAGCCAAGGCTACCGCGTCATTCGCTTCTGGAACCATGAAATCAAAAACGAACTGGATTCCGTGCTCGATACGATCTATGCGGCGGTGGAAGAACGAAAATCACACCTGCGTTTGCGCGATGGTGCCGAAGGTATCGGCGGCTGAGAGGTCGCCACCCCACCCCGGCGCTACGCGCCGACCCTCCCCATCAAGGGGAGGGTGGGAGCTTAACCATGCCAGACCTGCTCTTAGAACTTCGCTCCGAGGAAATCCCCGCCCAGCCGCGCGTCCGCAGCGCCGGAGGCGCGAGGACGCGCAATCAGGAAGAAGGCATGCGGGTGGAGAAACTCTGATGCCGGATCTTTTGCTAGAACTTCGCTCCGAGGAAATCCCCGCCCGGCCGCGCAACCGCAGCGCCGGAGGCGCGAGGACGCGCAATCAGGGAGAAGGCATGCGGGTGGAGAAACTCTGATGCCGGATTTGTTGCTAGAACTTCGCTCCGAGGAAATTCCCGCCCGCATGCAGCGCAAGGCGGCGGGCGATCTCAGGAAGATGCTGACCGACGGTCTGGTCGCGGCGGGTCTGACCTATGACGCCGCGCGCGAATACTGGACGCCGCGGCGCCTGGCGCTCGATGTCAGGGGCCTGACCGCGCGCTCGAAGGATATCCACGAGGAGATCAAGGGGCCGTCGACGACGGCGCCGGAACAGGCGGTGCAGGGTTTTCTGCGCAAGGCAGGCCTTGCCTCGGTTGCCGAGGCGCATGTTCATTCCGATCCGAAGAAGGGCGATTTCTACGTCGCCCATATTTCGAAGCCGGGCAGGGCGGCGGAAGAAATCATCGCCGAACTGGTGCCGGCCATCATCCGCAGCTTCCCCTGGCCGACATCGATGCGCTGGGGGCCGGCTTCGGCCAAGCCCGGTTCGCTGCGCTGGGTGCGGCCGCTGCACACGATCCTGTGCACCTTCGGCCCGGAGACCGAGGAGCCGGTGGTGGTCGATTTCGAGATCGATGGCATCCGCTCGGGCAATATCACCTATGGCCATCGTTTCATGGCGCCGGGTGAAATCACCGTGCGCCGCTTCGACGATTACGTGACCAAGCTGGAAGCGGCCAAGGTCGTGCTCGACGGCGACCGGCGCAAGGAGATCATCCTTGCCGACGCCCGCAACCTCGCCTTCGCCAACGGGCTCGATCTGGTCGAGGACGAAGGGCTGCTGGAAGAAGTGTCGGGCCTGGTCGAATGGCCGGTGGTGCTGATGGGCGAATTCGAACAGGCCTTTCTTGCCATTCCGCCCGAGGTGGTCCGGCTGACCATCCGCGCCAACCAGAAATGCTTTGTCACCCGTCCGCAAGGCGACGGCGAAAACCTCTCCAACCGCTTCATCCTCACCGCCAACATCGAGGCGAAGGATGGCGGCAAGGAGATCGCGCACGGCAACGGCAAGGTGGTGCGTGCCCGCCTGTCGGACGCGCTGTATTTCTGGAAGACCGACCAGGGCGATCTGCCGGATCTGGAGCAGCTCGAGGCGTCGGCGAAGAAATTCGGGCTCGATCTGAAACAGCCGCTCGACCAACGCATGGCCCGCCTCGACCATCTCGGGGTGACTTTCCACGCCAAGCTCGGCACGCAAGGCGAGCGGGTGGAGCGGATCAAGCGGCTGGCGGAAGAGCTGGCGCCAACAGTGGCGCAGTCGATCTCCCCCCTTGAGGGGGAGATGGCCGGCAGGCCAGAGGGGGTCGCTTCGGCTGCCGCGACGCCGTCCGGTCTCTCGAAGAAAGAGGGAGTTGGCGCTCCACGCGAGACGACCCCCTCTGTCGCCTTCGGCGACATCTCCCCCTCAAGGGGGGAGATTACCGCGCTCGCCGCTCGCGCCGCCGTGCTGGCCAAGGCTGATCTCACGACAGAAGCAGTGGGCGAGTTTCCGGAACTGCAAGGCGCAATGGGCCGCAAATACGCGCTTCTGCAGGGCGAGCATCCGTCCGTGGCTGCGGCGATCGAGGAGCACTACAAACCGCAAGGTCCGTCGGATAGCGTGCCGACCAATCCGGTGTCGATTGCCGTCGCGCTGGCCGACAAGCTCGACACGCTGGTCGGCTTCTGGGCCATCGACGAAAAGCCGACGGGGTCTAAGGACCCTTACGCGCTGAGAAGGGCCGCACTGGGCGTGGTGAGGATCCTGATCGAGAATGGGATCTCACTGCCGCTGACATCGCTCTTCGATAGTGCCTATCAAACGGCGAGTTATCTCGCGTCTAAGGCTGGACGGGCCTTTGGCCCCGACCTCCTCGCCTTCTTCCACGACCGCCTGAAAGTCTATCTCCGCGACCAGGGTGCTCGGCATGATCTCATTGACGCCGTGCTGGCAGGTGGTGGAAGCGCGCCAATCTCCCCCCTTTTGGGGGCGGCGAAGCCGACAAAGGGGGGCGCTGTCCCGCCGACCTCTCATTCTGGCGCGCCCCCCTCTGCCCTGCCGGGCATCTCCCCCACAAGGGGGGAGATCGGCCAATCGCAGTCGGACGACCTCCTGCAGATCGTGCGTCGCGTCGAAGCTCTGGGGTCCTTCCTCGACACCGAGGACGGCAAGAACCTGCTCGGCGGCGCCAAGCGGGCGGCCAACATTCTGGCTGCCGAGGAGAAGAAGAAAACGCTCGTCGCCGAGACTGTTGAGCCGGCGCTGTTTCGCGAGGAGGCCGAGAAATCGCTGTTTGCAGCGGTGAATCAGGCGGAGAGAGAAGCCGGCGAAGCGATTCAAAACGAAGACTTTTCCGCCGCCATGCTGGCGCTTAGCGTGCTGCGCGAACCGGTTGATTCATTCTTTGAACGTGTTCTCGTGAATGATGAGGACCAGGCCGTACGCGCCAACCGTCTGGCATTGCTCGCCCGCATCCGCACGGCCACCGACCAGGTGGCTGATTTCTCCAGAATAGCTGGCTAAGCGACGGACAAGCCCGAAGACGGGCGGCGTCCATACGCCGCCCGTCTTGTTTCAGTCCTCCCGAGGCTGACTCCGTCAGTCCTCCAAAATGCTGACATGCACGCTGTCTGAATAGACGTCGACCTGGATCAGCGGCTCGCCATTGACGATGGCGTTCCGTGTCGAGGAGCTCATCGCGCCACCGCGCTTCAACATGCGTTCCAGATACGCGCGATCATCGTTGCTGCGGAACCAGTCATCGCCCTGGTCGTCGGCATCGCGCCGGTGGAACTTGTGCCAGTTGGCACGGTCCTGCCGCACCATCTGTGCTGCGCTGCTCAGCTCATAGCCGTCGCTGGCATGGTGGTCGCGATCGGAAATGCGCGCGACGTAGGACCCTAGCTCGTCACCGGCCTGCGCGCCGCCGACACCTATAGGTGACGCCAGCAACAGGCCGGCAATAATCAAAGATTTCGTCATGTTCATGATAACCCCTCGCTCTCCTACAACCCGGCGCGCTCATGCCAAAACCGATTGGCGAAATTGGGGCCGCCGCCGCCAAGCCGATCGTGCGCCGGCGCGTCGATCGGCGTCAAGCGGCATGGATCGGCCGACTGTCTTGGCCGACTGTTTTGGCTGAATGGCCTACTCGGCTTTGCCGACGCCCTCGATCGGCTGCTGCGGTGTTGCTGCCGGCTGCGGCGCTGCCGGTTGCGACTCGGGCTTGCCGTTCGATGCCGTTGCAGTTCCGGCTGGTGCGGTCTCTGCCGTCGGCTCAGTTGCCGGCGCCGCGGCGCTCGCCCTGGCCGGAGCCGGCGCGGCGAAGGCGCCGCCGACGATGCCGCCGCGAATGATCATCGGGTCCTGGCCGTGCCTAGGCTTTTCGGGGATCGCCGCGACCTTTTCATAAGTCACATCGGGCTGGGCATCGCCGAGCGCGACGATCGATGGCGACGAGGCGATCCTGACCGGTTCGGATCCGCCAACCTTGATGACCGATGGCGTCGAGGTCGAGACGCCGAGAAAGACGATCGACGAGGCGTGCGCCCCACCGGTCATCGCCGCCAGGGTGAAACCAAGCGCTCCAAGCACACGCATCGACATCGAAACCGTCCCCTTGCCCAACAAGCTGCCAGCCCTAACCCAAGTAGCCTAACCCCAGTGGATTGATGCCGGCTTGCAGGGAAACATAGCATTTTAGGCATTGATAATTCGCCAACGCCGGCTTGCCCGAAAACCACTGCCGTATTAGAGCAATTCCAGGAAAAGTGAGTAGCGGTTTTCCGTCCTGAATTGCGCAAAAACAAATACTTAGAGCGTTTAAGCGAACAGCTGAACCGCTCTAATGCATGTCGCTCAAAAGTGGCCCCGGTTTTGAGAGAACGACATGCATCAAAACAAAGACCTAAAGCGCGTCGCATGAATCCGGTTCAGCGCGACGCGCTTTAGGTCCGGCGCTGTGAGGTGAAGCGAGTGGCTGAGATACTATCCGTCGGCGAGGCGATGGAGCAGGCGTTGGCGCTGCTCGAGGGCGGCGACGTCGTCGCTATCCCGACGGAGACCGTCTACGGACTGGCCAGCGACGCGACCAATGGCGTCGGCGTCGCCCGCATCTTCGAAGCCAAGGGCCGGCCGCGCTTCAACCCGCTGATCGCCCATGTCGCCGATCTCGCGATGGCCGAGCGCATTGCGATCTTCGACCCGCTGTCGAAGCGGCTGGCCGAGGCGTTCTGGCCGGGGCCGCTGACGCTGGTGCTGCCGCTCCGACCCGGCAACGGCATCCATCCGCTGGTCACCGCCGGGCTCGATACGATCGCGCTGCGCATGCCGAGGGGCTTCGGCGGCGAGCTGATCGCCAGGCTCGGCCGGCCGCTGGCCGCGCCCAGCGCGAACTCTTCGGGCAAGATAAGCGCCACGACAGCGCAAGCCGTGGCGGCCGATCTCGGCGCCAAAATCCGGCTGGTGGTCGATGGCGGCGCCACCCCGGTCGGGCTGGAATCGACCATCGTCAAGGTCGAAGGCAACAGCGTGCGGCTGCTGAGGCCAGGCGGCATCGCTGCCGCCGATATCGAGGCCGTCACCGGCATCAAGCTGCAGCGCGGCGCGACAGCCGGCATCGAGGCGCCCGGCATGCTGGCGTCGCATTATGCGCCGAGCGCATCGGTGCGGCTCGATGCACAGAGTGTGGCTGAAGGCGAGGCCTTGCTGGCCTTTGGTGGCGACCGCGCCGAAGGCTGGCAAGCGGCGGCCGCCTTGCGCAACCTGTCCGCGTCAGGCGATTTGCGCGAAGCCGCAAGCAATCTGTTCGCGTATCTGCAGGAACTCGACCGCAGCGGTGCGGCCACGATCGCCGTCGAGCCGATCCCGGTCGAAGGGCTCGGCGAGGCGATCAACGACCGGCTGTTTCGTGCCGCTGCCCCCCGTGACAAGCTCGATTGAGCGCCATAGTTTGCGCCGATGAACGACTCCCCCTTCGACCTCGATCCCGCTCTCATCGACCGCTTCACTGCCATTGTCGGCGAAAAATATGCACTGCGCGACCAAGCCGATATTGCGCCGTATCTTACCGAGCGGCGCGGGCTGTGGCACGGTAGGACGGCCTTGGTGCTGCGTCCCGGCAGCGTCGACGAGGTGAGCCGGATCATGCGGCTGGCGAGCGAGACGGGAACGCCGGTCGTGCCGCAAAGCGGCAACACCGGGCTGGTCGGCGCCCAGGTGCCGGATGCCTCCGGCCGCGAGATCGTGCTTTCTTTGTCGCGGCTGAACCGCATTCGCGAGATCGACGTCTTCTCGAACACGGTGACCGTCGAAGCCGGCGTCATCCTGCAGACGCTGCAGGAAGCCGCCGACGCCGCCGACCGGCTGTTTCCGTTGTCGCTTGCCGCGCAAGGGTCCTGCCAGATCGGCGGCAATCTCTCGTCCAATGCCGGCGGCACCGGCGTGCTTGCCTATGGCAATGCGCGCGAACTCTGCCTTGGTGTCGAAGTCGTGCTGCCGACCGGCGAGGTGTTCGACGATCTGCGCAAACTGAAGAAGGACAACACCGGCTACGATCTGAAGAACCTGTTCGTCGGCGCCGAAGGCACGCTCGGCATCATCACCGCCGCGGTGCTGAAACTGTTTCCCAAGCCCAAGGGGCGCGAAGTCGCCTTTGCCGGCCTGTCGTCGCCGGAAGCAGCGCTTTCGCTGTTCAGCCTGGCGATGGACCGGGCCGGGGCGGCACTCACCGCCTTCGAGCTGATCGGCCAGCGTCCTTATGATTTCACGCTGCGCCACGCGCAGGGCGTCATCCGGCCGCTCGCCGAGGACTGGCCCTGGTATGTGCTGATGCAGATATCATCCGGCCGTTCGGCCGAGGACGCCAGGGGGCTGATCGAGGAGGTGCTGTCGGAAGGCCTCCAGCAAGGCATCGTCGGCGACGCGGTGATCGCGGCAAGCCTGGCGCAGGGCGACGCCTTCTGGAATTTCCGCGAGGTGCTGCCGGATTCGCAAAAGCCCGAAGGCGCGTCGATCAAGCATGATATTTCGGTGCCGGTGGCATCCATCCCGGCGTTTATCGAAAAGGCGGCCGGTGCAGTGGCTTCGGTCAGTGCTGGTGCGCGCGTGGTCTGCTTCGGCCATATGGGCGACGGCAATCTCCACTACAACATCTCCCGGCCGGAGGGCGGTGACGATGAAGCGTTTCTCGGCCTCTACCACGCCATGAACCATGCCGTGCACGATGTTGTGCGCTCCTTCCAGGGTTCGATCTCGGCCGAGCATGGCATCGGCCAGTTGAAGCGCGACGAGCTGATCGCCACCGCGCCGCCCATGGCGATCGAGCTGATGCGCCGAGTGAAGGCGGCCTTCGACCCGGCCGGCATCATGAATCCCGGTAAGGTTATCTGATCCTTTCAACATTTTGTGGCTGGTCTCATTCCGATAACCATCGCCTGAGATCAGCAAAATTTAACTGACTTTCTTAAGCCGGGCGGCAGAAGCTCGCGCTAATGTTTCACACAACGAGGCCGGGAAAACTGGCCCGGTGGGATCCGTGAAAGCGGCTCTCAGGAGAAACACAGGAAGGCAGCAGATGAACAGTGTATTGAAGCCCGTCTGGGCCGGGCGCAACATGCGCCTCGACCCATTCCGCCTGCCGCAAGTGGTGAGCTATGCCACGCGCGACGACTATGGCGACGTTACCTTCACCATCGACCAGCGCGGCGCCGTCATCCGCCGCACGCTCGAGATGAGCGGCGTGCCGGCGATCATCGCGCTGCCCGCCAACGCGTTTCGCGGCGTCGCCGCCCGCGCGATGGAGGATGCGCAAGGCAATGTCACGGTAACCCTCGAACTCCTGCACAACGACCCGATGCTGTCGGTGCCGCTGCTGGTGGCCGACGATCTCGACGACGTCGCCGCCGACTGGCGCGCCTGGGCCGATGCTTACCGGCTGCAGATGCTGCTGATCGAATCCGACGGCATTGCCCGCACGCTGGAGGAATCGCTCGGCGCCGCCATCAAGGCGCTGCCGGCCAAGGATCGCCGCAAGGGCCGGGTCTCGACCACGCGCCGCCCGCGCTTCCTCGCCCGCCGCAGGGCCGGCAATCTCGGGCTGAGGCTGGTGATCGATGGCCAGGAGATTATTTCGCGGGAGTAGCTTGGCCGGCGATTGGCGAAACCGCCGATGACAGCCTTCTTCTCCCCGGCACTATACGGGGGTTGAGGAGCGGTCCGCGTAGCGGACGAAAAGCCAATTGCTTGGCTTTTCGAGTGACGAACGCCCGGCAGGGCGATGAGGGGCGGCGCTGACCGAGGCATTTCTCGCAATATCGCCGCTGTGCATTTCATCTCCAAGATTGGCGCTGCCCCTCATCCGGCTGCCGCCACCTTCTCCCCGTATAGTGACGGGAGAAGGGAGACTACACCAGCGGCTTCAGCGCCACCCACAGCGCACCGCCGATCAGGCCGATGAAGATCAGCCAGCCGACCTGGTTGTTCGATTTGAACAGCCGCAGGCATTGATCGGGATCGTCGATATCCAGAACCGCTATCTGCCGCGCCATATGGGCGCCGGCGGCGATCAGCCCGGCCAGCGCCACCACCGGCACCTGCGCCGAGGCGAAGGCGATGGCGAAGCAGACCAGCGTGCCGCCATAAAGCCCGACCAGCCAGGTCTTGGTGTTGTCGCCGAACAGCCGCGCCGTCGAGCGCACGCCGACGATTGCGTCGTCTTCCTTGTCCTGATGTGCATAGATGGTGTCGTAGCCGATCACCCACAGGATCGAGCCGATATAGAGCATGATGCCCGGGCCATCGAGATCGCCGAACTCGACCGCCCAGCCCATCAGTGCACCCCAGGAGAAGGCGAGCCCGAGCACCAATTGCGGCCAGTTGGTGAAGCGCTTCATGAAGGGATAGACGGCAACGATGACCAGCGAGACGATGCCGAGCGGAATGGCGAAGTCGTTGAACTGCAACAGCACGACCAGCCCCAGCAGCGCCTGGATGACCAGGAATATCCAGGCCTGGCGGCGCGTCACCTTGCCGGCCGGCAATGGCCGTGAGCGCGTGCGCTCGACCTTGTTGTCGATGTCCTGGTCGACAATGTCGTTATAGGTGCAGCCGGCGCCACGCATGGCGACGGCGCCGACAAAGAACAGGAACAGGAACCACGGCGACGGCAGCAATGTGAGCAACGGGTCTGCCGGGCGGGGATAGGCGCTGGCCGCAAGCGCTGCCGACCACCAGCAGGGCCACAGCAGCAATTGCCAGCCGATCGGCCGGTCCCAGCGCGCAAGCTGCGCGTAAGGCCACAGCGAGCGCGGCAATATCTTGTAGACCCAATGGCCGCTCGGCGCGTCGGCGACGCGGCCCTGTGCGGCTTTCGACTGGATGGTTTCCATCGTGCTGGAGTGGCAGCAGCGGCGTGCGCCGTCAAGCGGCCGCATTGTCGCTCAGGCGGTGAAAATATCGTGGCTGGCAAACCATTCCTTCGCCACCTCCGTGAAGGCCAGCGCCGCCTTCGACAGCCTTTGCCTTGTGTCATGGGTGAGGATGATGCGCTGCATCGGCAGCGGATCGGACAGCGGCTTGCAGACCAGCGGCAGCCCGTCATAACTCCTGTCGCCATAAGGCCTGGTGTAGCTCACTGCGACGCCGAAGCCGTTGGCGACCATGCTGCGCTGCAGTTCGAACGAACTCGCCGTCGATTGCGAGACCGGCGACAGGCCGCGGCTGAGGAACAGGTCCAGCCATATGCTGCCAGTTATGCGGCTGGTCGGTGGTGATCAAGGCATGGGTCGCCAGCTCCGCCAGGCTGACGCTGGCCTGGCTGGCCAGCGCGTGGCCTTGCGGCAGAAGCGCGTGTGGCCGCAGCTCATGCAGCAGGGTGCGGGCGAAGTGCGAGGGCAGGCCGAGATCGTAGGTCAGGCCGAGATCGATTGCCGCATCGCCGAGCCGCCGGCCGAGCGTCTCGAAGGTCTCGTCGCGGACCACCACGGTGACCGCCGGGCAGCGTTGCGAAAAAGCGCGGATCAGCGCCGGCGCGAAATAAGGCGCCAGATCCTCGAAACAGCCGAGCACAAGTTCGCCGCCGACATCGGCGTCGCGCGTCCCGAGCCCAACCAGTTCGTCCGCTTCGGCCAGCACCTGCTTTGCCTTCGCCACCGCGCTGCGGCCGAACGAGGTCAGCGCGATGCCGCTGCCGCGCTGGCGCACGAACAGTTTCTGGCCGAGCGTCGCTTCGACATTGTCGATCGCCACCGAGATCGAGGGCTGCGAGACGTTCAGCATCCGGGCGGCCACCGTGACGCTGCCGTGACGGGCAACAGTGACGAGGTAGCGCAACTGGGTGAGGGTCAGGTTCATAGTAAAGCTATAAGGGAGATGAGAAGTTATTATTTTACGCGATGTGCGGCGGCTGCGATAGTCGGTCATCGAAACAGGGAAGACATGAGATGGCCGCCAGACATATTGATGCCGCAGCGACTGCCGACTACCAGCGCGACGGCGCGGTCTGCATACGCGGCGCCTTCAAGGACTGGGTCGGCACCATCGCCGCCGGCATCGAGCGCAACATGCAAAACCGCAGCGCCATGGCTTCGGACATCGCCAACGGCAAGGGCAGCTTCTTCGACGATTACTGCAATTGGGAGCGCATTCCCGAATTCGTCGACGTGGTGCGCAATTCCCCGGCCGCGGAACTCGCGGCAGCGGCGATGCAGTCGCGCAGCGCCCAGTTCTTCCACGACCATGTGCTGGTCAAGGAACCGGGCACGCAAAAGCCGACGCCTTGGCACCAGGACATCCCGTATTACTTCGTCGATGGCACCCAGACCGTCAGCTTCTGGATTCCGATCGATCCGGTCAAGGAAGCGACGCTGCGGCTGATCGCCGGCTCGCACAAATGGGACAAGATGATCCTGCCGGTGCGCTGGCTAGATGACAGCAATTTCTATGCCGGCGAGGGCGACTACCTCCCCGTGCCGGATCCAGACAAGGACCCGTCGCTGAAGGTGCTCGAATGGGAGATGGAACCGGGGGACGCCATCCTGTTCGACTTCCGCACCGCGCATGGTGCGCGCGGCAATCCGACCGCGGCGCGGCGCCGGGCGCTGTCGCTGCGCTGGGTCGGCGACGATGCGCGCTATGTCGAGCGCCCCGGCCGTACCTCGCCGCCCTATGCCGGCCATGACATGAAGCCCGGCCAGAAACTGCGCGAGGACTGGTTTCCAGTGGTCTTCCAGAGCTGAGCCGCGAGAGCCGCGCTTCTGCTTCGGCTTGCCGATGCGTGCGACGTTGCCGTGCGCAACCGGCAAGCAGCGGACCAAAAGTCTTGACCCGCGCTGCGCAGCGCAATAGCGCAGTCCCTGTCGTGAAATGACAAGGGACATCGGCATGCGCGTTTTGTTGATCGGCTCCGGCGGCCGCGAACATGCCTTGGCCTGGAAGATCGCGGCCTCGCCGCTTTTGACCAAGCTCTATGCCGCGCCCGGCAATCCGGGCGTCGCCCGCGAGGCCGAACTGGTCAAGCTCAACATTAGCGACCATGCCGCTGTCGCAACCTTCTGCAAGGACAATGCGATCGACCTCGTCGTCGTCGGGCCGGAAGGGCCGCTGGTCGCCGGCATTGCCGACGATCTGCGCGGCGAGGGCATCCGCGTCTTCGGCCCGTCGAAGCGGGCAGCGCGGCTCGAAGGCTCGAAAGGTTTTACCAAGGACCTTTGCGCCAAATACGGCATCCCGACCGCCGCCTATGGCCGCTTCACCGAACTGGCTGCGGCCAAGGCTTACGTCGAAAAGGTGGGAGCGCCGATCGTCATCAAGGCCGACGGGCTCGCTGCCGGCAAGGGCGTCACCATCGCCATGACGCTGGACGAGGCGCGCGCCGCCCTCGATGCTTGTTTCGACGGCGCATTCGGTGACGCCGGCGCTGAGGTCGTGGTCGAGGAATTCATGACCGGCGAGGAGGCGAGTTTCTTCTGCCTGTGCGACGGCACGACCGCACTTCCCTTCGGCACCGCGCAGGACCACAAGCGCGTCGGCGATGGCGATACCGGCCCCAACACCGGCGGCATGGGCGCCTATTCGCCGGCGCCGGTGATGAGCCCCGAAATGGTAGAGCGCACCATGCGCGAGATCGTCGAGCCGACCATGCGCGGCATGGCCGAGCTTGGCGCGCCGTTCGCCGGTATTCTGTTTGCCGGGCTGATGATCACCGACAAGGGGCCGAAGCTGATCGAATACAACACCCGCTTCGGCGATCCCGAGTGTCAGGTGCTGATGATGCGGCTGAAGGACGATCTGCTGGTGCTGCTCAACGCCGCCGTCGACGGCCAGTTGGCGCACAGTTCGATCCGCTGGCGCGACGATGCCGCGCTGACCGTGGTGATGGCGGCACAGGGCTATCCCGGGACGCCGGAAAAAGGCTCGGTCATTCGGGGTCTCGACGAAGCCGCCGGCGAAGGCGTTGAGATTTTCCATGCCGGCACTGCCATCAATGGCGGCGCGCTGGTCGCCAATGGCGGCCGCGTGCTCAACGTCACGGCATCAGGCAAGACGGTGGGCGAAGCGCAAAGCCGCGCTTACGCCGCGCTCGACCGTATCGACTGGCCGCAAGGCTTCTTCCGCCGCGACATAGGCTGGCAGGCGGTGGCGCGGGAAAAGGCCAGCGCCGCCACATAAGCCTCAGCGCTCGCGAACCAGTTCCGTCGAAGCGGTGCTGACCGGGTCGGCGGCCTGCGAGAAGGCGGCCTCGAGCAGAGCCTCCGAACGATACGTGGTCCGCTTCCAGGCGACATACTCGGCAATGCCGAAGCGCGCGCGGCGCGGCACCGTCTTGACCACCGGCATGCGGAAGGCGGCGCGGAATGTCTGCCAGCGCGCGCCGAGCACCGCCACCATTTCCTCGACCGTCGGTGGCGTCGCCACATCGGCGTATGTGATGGTGACTTTGCCGGCGAGCCCGGCCGCGCGCGACACCGGCACCGGTATCGAGGCGAGGTAGTCGGGCGGCACGTCGATCAGGCCGCCGAAGGGCCATTGCTGGCGCAGTGCCGCCGCGTCCATCGGCGCGACGTTGACGTCGATGTCGTTGGGCGTGCCGGCGACGCGGTAGGGGCAGCGCAGGCGCCCGCAATTGGCCTGCGCCGAGAACTGCCACAGCGCATAGCCCTGCCAGTTGCCCATCGGAAAATGCACGTCGATGTCGGGCTTGTAGCGCGCATACCAGAGCGGCAGCCGCGACAGCAGACGGTATTGGTAGCGGTTGTCGGCGATGTACTGGGCGGTCTTGCCGTTGGTGTAGAGGATCGGGAAACGGCCGAGCCGCCGGTGCACCTGGCGCACGAATTCCTCGGCATCCTCGAGCGACATCCATTGCGAGGGGTCGTTGCCTTCGAGATCGAGGGCGAGCAGATCGTCAGGGGCTGGCTCGGCGAAATCGATGAAACTGTTGGCCTGCTCGAGCGGATTGCCGGGGCGGGCAAGATGATACGCGCCCCATTTCAGGCCGAGCGCCTTGGCCACCACCTTGCGCGTCTGAAACAGCTCGCGCGTCACCGCAAAGCGTTTCCACAATGTCTTGCAGAGTTTGACCGTAGGCTCGTCGCCGTAGCAGAAATAGGGCGGCGGCAGCCCGTCGGAGGCCTTGTTGATGAAGCCGACAATGCGCTTGTCGGTGGCAAGCTGCGCCCAGTCGATGGAATTGTATTCATAGGCGTCGACCACCAGCGCGCGGTCGCCATCCCGCCAAGGCTCGGAAAAGTCCGAGGCTGTAGCCGCTGACGTCAGCGCCATCATCGCCGCGAGAGCGATCGCTGAGCGGCGAAGAAGATGCGCCGGCGTTTTCAAACAGGGGATCCCCGCTGACCAAACACCGATGGTGGACCGGTATGGTTAAGGAAGTGCTTTCGGGCAGGAGTCCTGTCGCTCTCGCGATTTCGTCATTCTATGGCGAAGCAAGGAGCGAAGCGACGCGGCGCGGACCATAGTATGCATTCCGCGACTTCGAAGCGTTGCCACGGCGCGGAATTCTGCACCGTTGCGCCCCTAGCGCGAGGTCGCGACATGGTACTCGGCGTCCGCTACGCTCCCGCTCCACCTGTGGACGACGAAGTTCGATGAAAATCCGCGTGACAAAGTTTGACGTTTACGTAAAAAGAAGGTCGGAGGCCGCCCAGAGGCGGATGGTTTTGCATCGGCCCGGGTCCTAGGATCGAGCGGTCGGAGCAGCGGAGGAGAAAGCGGCATGTACAAGGCCCCGGTCGACGACATTTCGTTCACGCTCAAGCATGTCGCCGGGCTCAAGCCGGCGCTCGACCGCGGCGCGTTCGGGGACCTCGGCGAAGACCTTGTCGACGCCATCCTGTCCGAGGCCGGCCGCTTCGCCAGCGAGGAAGTGGCGCCGCTCTACAAGATCGGCGACGAGCATGGCGCGGTGCTGAAGGATGCGACCGTGACCACGCCGCCCGGCTGGAAGGCGCTTTACCGCAGCTGGATCGACGGCGGCTGGAACGCGCTGTCGGGACCGGAAGAATTCGGTGGCCAGGGCCTGCCGACCATGCTCGGCGTTGCCGCGCTCGAAATGTGGAACTCTGCCGCCATGGCCTTCGGCATCGGCCCGACGCTGACCATGGGCGCCGTCGAGGCGCTGGACAAGCATGCCTCCGAAGCGCTGAAGGCAAAGTATCTGGCAAAGCTCGTCTCCGGCGAGTGGATGGGGACGATGAACCTGACCGAGCCGCAGGCCGGTTCCGATCTCGCCGCCTTGCGCAGTCGCGCCGAGCCTGCCGGCGACGGCACCTACCGCATCTTCGGCCAGAAGATCTTCATCACCTATGGCGAGCATGATTTCACCGACAACATCATCCATCTGGTGCTGGCGCGGCTGCCCGACGCACCGGCCGGCACGCGCGGCATCTCGCTGTTTTTGGTGCCGAAATTCCTGGTCAATGATGACGGCTCGCTCGGTGCCCGCAACGACGTCTTCTGTTCCGGCCTCGAGCACAAGCTCGGCATCCATGCCTCGCCGACTTGCACCATGATCTATGGCGACGGGTTCCAGGGTGCTGCGCCCGGCGCCGTCGGTTGGCTGATCGGCGAGGAGAACAAGGGGCTCGCCTGCATGTTCACCATGATGAACAACGCGAGGCTTTGCGTCGGCATGCAGGGCGTGGCAGTGGCCGAAGCCGCGACGCAGAAGGCGATCGCCTATGCCAATGAGCGCCGCCAGGGCAAGGCATCGGACTTTTCAGGCGCCGGGATGGCGCCGATCGTCCATCACCCCGACGTGCAGCGCAATCTCTTGACCATGAAGGCTTTGACCCAGATCGCCCGCGCCATCTCGTATTCCTGCGCCTATGCCATCGACTTTGCGCGTGTGTCGACAGGCGAGGAGGCCGCGCATTGGCGCGATCGCGCCAATCTGCTGACGCCGCTGGCCAAGGCCTTTTCCACCGATATCGGCGTCGATGTCGCATCGCTCGGCGTCCAGGTCCACGGCGGTATGGGCTTCATCGAGGAGACGGGCGCGGCCGCGCTCTATCGCGACTCCCGCATTGCGCCGATCTATGAAGGCACCAACGGCATCCAGGCGATCGACCTTGTAGCCCGCAAATTGCCGCTTGGCGGCGGCGAGCATGTGCATGGCTATATCGCCGAACTGAAGGCCATCGCCGACGAGGTGCGGACCTCGAACCTGCAGGGCTTCGGCCGCACCGCCGAAGCGCTTGACCAGGCGTTCGACGATCTCACCGAGGCGACGCGCTTCCTGCAGAAGCTGCTGGCCGACGGCCGTCTGGACGAAGCGCAAGCCGGTGCGACCCCCTATCTCAGGCTGATCTCGCTTGCTGCCGGCGGCGCTTATCTGGCGCGTGGCGGACTTGCCCAGCAGAGCCGCATCGCCCTTTGCCGCTTTTTCGCCGAAAACCTGCTCGGCGAAGTCAGCGCCTTGAAGGAACGCGTCATCGATGGCGCCGAGAGCCTCGCTACCGCCGGCAAGGCGCTGATAACGGCCTGAATACCAGAGCGCTCACCAGGGAAGAATGACCGTGACAGACCATATTCTCGTCGAGCGCCAGGGCGCCATCCAGATCATCCGCATGAACCGTCCCGACAAGAAGAACGCACTGACGCGCGCCATGTACGCGACAATGTCCAAGGCGCTGGCCGATGGCGATGCCGACCCGGCGGTTCGCGTCCATGTCTTCCTCGGTGTGCCTGGCGCCTTCTCTTCCGGCAACGATCTCGCCGATTTCCTGGTCATCGCCACCGGCGGTGAGGGCGGCAACGAGGTCTGGGACTTCCTGATGGCGCTGGCCAAAACGGAGAAGCCGATGGTCTCCGGCGTCGACGGCATTGCGGTCGGCATCGGCACCACGCTCAATTTGCATTGCGACCTGACTTTCGCCACGCCGCGCACGGTGTTCCGCACACCCTTCGTCGACCTCGGCCTGGTGCCGGAGGCGGGCTCCAGCCTGCTGGCGCCGCTCATCCTCGGCAGGCAGGGCGCCTTTGCGCTGCTTGGACTCGGCGAAGGTTTTTCCGCCGAACGCGCCAAGGCCGCCGGCCTGATCTATGAGGTGGTCGAGGAGGACGGGCTAGAAGCCGCGGCACTCGCCGCGGCCGGCGCGATCGCCGCCAAGCCGCCGCAGGCGCTGAAGATCGCTCGTGACCTGATGCGCGCCCCGCGCGACGAGCTTGTCGCCCGCATCAAGGTGGAGAGCGAGCGTTTCTCCGAGCGGCTGAAGTCCGACGAAGCGCGCGCCGCGTTGACGGCCTTCATGACGCGCAAGAAGGCCTGAACTTATCCTCAGGGATAAAGCCGTGTCTTGTCCCAGCCGCCTTCGGCGTTGCGCGAAAAGACCAGCCGATCGTGCAGCCGGAATGGCCGGTCGTGCCAGAACTCGATCGCCTGCGGCACGATGCGGAAGCCCGACCAGTGCTTTGGCCGCGGGATTTCGCCGATAGGGTAGCGCGCCGTGTATTCGGCCACCGCCTTCTCCAGGGCAAAGCGGCTTTCCAGCGGCCGCGACTGTTTCGAAGCCCATGCGCCGATCCGGCTGCCGCGCGGCCGCGTCGCGTAATAGGCGTCGGCTTCAGCGTCGCTGACGATCTCCACCGGACCGCGTATGCGCACCTGGCGGCGCAGCGATTTCCAGTGGAAGCACATCGCCGCCTTCATGCTGCCAAGAATCTCGCGGCCCTTGGCGCTCTCGAAATTCGTGTAGAAGACAAAGCCGCTTTCATCGAACCCCTTGAGCAGCACCATACGCACATCCGGCATGCCATCGGCATCCACGGTTGCAAGTGCTACGCCGTTGGCATCGTTGATTTCGCTTTTCTTGGCGTCCTCCAGCCACTCGGCAAAGAGCCGGAACGGCTCGGCGGCTTCGGTAAAGTCACTACTTGTTAACTCAGTGTCACTCATAGTTTTTCTCAAAATGTCTCGAGCTTCAGGAGGTTGCCGATTGTCGCGTATCGCGCAAGCTTTTGACAGCGGGCAATGGAGCGTTATCGCTTCGGCCAGTTCGAAAGCCGTGATCGTGATTATCGCCCTGCCGCTTGCCGCCTGCGGCGCCGGCGGCTTCAGCCTGGAAAAGGCCGAGGTCGACCGTTCCATCGTCACCTCGAGCGCGCCGGCGAGGGTGACGTCGACGGACGCCGACAGCGCTTCCGACCAGACCACGATCGGCAATGCGGTGTCTTCGGCCGACATCGAGGAGCTTCGCGGCCAGGCCGTGCCGTGGGCGAATGCCGACACCGGCTCGCGCGGCTCCATCACCGAACTCGCCGAAGTGCAGGACAACGGCCAAGACTGCCGCAGCTTTACCGCCTCGCGCGAAAGCTTCGACGGCGTCGCTTTGTTCAAGGGGCAATTGTGCATCGTCGCGGCCGGCGGCTGGCACATGCAGGACTTCAAACCGCTCTGAGTTTTCGAGGTTTGCGGGCGCTGCAATTTCAACCCTCGATAAGCCTGTGCGCCACTGGAATTTCTTCCTATGGGAGCGCATATAAGGGCCAACGTGGATTTAACTCATTTTCCAGGGCAGGACGCATGCGCGACCCCTATGAGGTGCTGGGCGTTGCCAAGAACGCATCGGCCAAGGACATAAAATCGGCCTACCGCAAGCTCGCCAAGAAGTATCATCCGGACCAGAATCCGAATGATCCCAAGGCCAAGGACCGTTTTGCCGCCGCCAATCAGGCCTATGAGGTCGTCGGCGACGAGAAGAACCGTGCGGCCTTCGACCGCGGCGAGATCGACGCCGACGGCAAGCCGAAATTCCAGGGCTTCGAGGGTGCAGCCGGCGGCGGCGATCCGTTCGGTGGCTTCCGCCGCCAGCAGGGCGCCGGCGGCTCGCGCTTCGAATTCCGATCGGGGCGTCCGGGCGGCGATCCGTTCGACGGCAACAGCGACATTTTCAGCCAGATCTTCGGCGACGCCTTTTCCGGCGCGCGCGGCGCCGGAACAGGCGACCGCCGCCAGCAGGCGACCGCCGCCGATCTGAACGTCACGCTCGACGTCACCATCGAGGAGATAGCGACCGCCGAAAAGGTGACGGCGATGTTTCCCGACGGCCGCAAGATCGCGGTCAAGCTGCCGGTCTATGTCGAGGACGGACAGACCATCCGGCTGAAGGGCCAGGGCGAGCAGGGGCCGGGACAGCCGGGCGATGCACTGGTCAAGATCCGTATCCGCAGGCACCCGCGCTACCGCATCGAGGGCCGTGACCTGCATGCCGATCTGGAGGTAGCGTTGGCCGACGCGGTGCTGGGCGCCAAGGTACCGGTCGACACGCCGACCGGCAGGCTGGCGGTCAACATTCCGGCCTGGTCGAGCTCCGATAAGGTGCTGCGCCTGAAGGGCAGGGGCTTGCCGGAAAAGGCCGGCGGCCATGGCGATCTCTACGCCCATGTCCGCATCATGCTGCCGGAAGGCGGCGACAGCGAACTCGAAGCGCTGATGCGCAGCCGCAAGGGCTGATGCGGCCCGACTTGGCTGGCTAGCTGCCGGGCGCTGCTTCCTCCATCCGCCGGATGGTTTCGCCGAAGCGGCGCAACGCCTGCCGCACCGGGACATGCGGGCTCTCGATCTCAAGCAGGATCATCGTCTCGCTGCCGAGGAATGCGGCGCTGACCAGGCTGGTTACTTCGGCGGCGGAGAATGGCCCGAGGCCGCCGAACCGCCGCTCCGCCTCTTGCGCCAGTCCGTCCAGCAGTTCGAACCAGCCGCGCAGGTCGCGGCGCACCGCCTTGGCGATCTCGGGGCTCGACAGGCTTGCCGCGATCATCTCGTGCAGGATCCGGACATAGCCGGACGCCAGATCATCGTCGAGGAAATCGCAAGCGCGCTCCCAGCGTTGCCACAGCGGCATAGGTGCCGCAAAAGTCTCCGCCTGGCGCTTCAGCAGGCCCTCGTTCAGATGGTCGAGCAGGGCCAGGAACAGCCGTTCCTTGGAGCCGAAATGGTAATGGATCTGGCTGAGCGGAACGCCGGCGATCTCGGCAACGCGGCGCGTCGACAGATCGGCATAACCGCCTCGATGGAGGCATAACTCGGCGGCCGAAATCAGTTCGGCGCGCGTGTCGCGCTTTTGCTTGTTCTGCGGCGGGGCAACGGCTTCGGCAGCGTCCGTCATGCGGCGTGGCTGCCGCTGTTAGCGGTGCAATCTGGGCGGATCATAGCTTCTCCTGTCCGGGGCTGGACGTCCCTCCACTCTATCTCGGTCGAGCGACCGATCAAGTTGACTCGCTAGAAAATTTATGGTTTTTGACGCTGAATTCGGTCGACCGACCGAATCCTGATGCTTGCATGGAGGGCACTCATGGCGGGCGTAATCACCCTTATCTACGGCGTTGCCGCATACCTGATTTTTCTCGGTTCGTTTCTCTATGCGGTCGGTTTCGTCGGCAACATGGTTGTGCCGAAATCGATCGATTCCGGAGTCGCTGGAAGTCCGGTCGAAGCCGTCATCGGCAATGCACTGCTGCTCGGCCTTTTCGCCGCCCAGCACAGCATCATGGCGCGGCCGGTTTTCAAGCGCTGGTGGACACGGATTGTCCCGCACGCGGCCGAACGCAGCACCTATGTGCTTTTGGCCAGCCTCATCCTGCTGCTGCTCTACTGGCAATGGCGGCCGATTCCCGGTCTCGTCTGGACGGTCGAGAACCCGGTCTGGGTCGCCGTCATCCATGGCGTGTTCTGGCTCGGCTGGGCGGTATTGTTGACCAGCACCTTTCTGATCAACCATTTCGAACTGTTCGGCCTGCGCCAGGTTCTCGCCGCTTTGCGCAAGAGCGAACCGGCGCCGCCCGTGTTCAGGACGCCGCTGTTCTACAAATGGGTCCGGCACCCGCTCTATGTCGGCTTTCTCCTGGCCTTCTGGGCGACGCCGTCGATGACATGGGGCCATCTTCTGTTCGCGGCGGGCAGCACCGGCTACATCCTGCTCGGCATCTTCCTCGAGGAACGCGATCTCGTCGCGATGTTTGGCGATCAGTACCGCCTCTACCGCAAGCAGGTGGGAATGCTCATTCCCTGGCGCAAAATGGCTGGATAGGGCCGATGCGTTGCCGACCAGCCGATTCGGCTGGTCGGCCGGGCCTGGGCCATCAAGGCGCGCTGGCCGCAGTGAGGCGTTCAAATCTCACAACAACGTTATTATCCCCCATTCGTTGTCACGCCGAGTGTCTGAATTGAACGCGCGCCCCGTCTGCGCTTGATGCGCCTTTCTGCCTGTGCGATAGGCACTCCAAAGCAGAAAATCTTTCGGAGAGCGCTGACATGGCGGGTGGACAGGGCCTTATGGCCGGCAAGCGCGGCCTTATACTGGGCGTCGCCAACAACAGATCGATTGCCTACGGCATCGCCAAGGCCTGCGTCGACCATGGCGCCGAGATCGCGCTGACCTATCAGGGCGAGGCGTTCAAGAAGCGCGTCGAGCCGCTGGCTGCGGAATTGGGCGCCTTTGTCGCCGGTCATTGCGATGTCACTGATCCGGCGAGCCTCGACGAGGTGTTTGCCAATGTCGCCAAGCATTGGGGCGGCAAGCTCGACTTCCTCGTCCATGCCATCGCCTTTTCCGACAAGGACGAGCTGACCGGACGCTATGTCGAGACGACGCGCGACAATTTCCTGCGCACCATGGACATTTCGGTCTATTCCTTCACCACCATCGCCAAGCGCGCCGAAGCGCTGATGACCGACGGCGGCTCGCTGCTGACGCTGACATATTACGGCGCCGAAAAGGTCATGCCGCATTACAACGTCATGGGTGTCGCCAAGGCCGCGCTCGAAGCCAGCGTGCGCTATCTCGCCGTCGACCTCGGCGGCAAGAAGATCCGCGTCAACGCCATCTCGGCCGGGCCGATCAAGACCTTGGCTGCTTCGGGCATCGGCGACTTCCGCTACATCCTCAAGTGGAACGAATACAATTCGCCGCTGAAGCAGACCGTCACCCAGGAAGAAGTCGGCGATTCCGCCGTCTATTTCCTGTCGGACCTGTCGCGTGGCGTCACCGGCGAGGTGCACCATGTCGATTCCGGCTATCACGTCGTCGGCATGAAGGCGGTCGACGCGCCGGATATTTCGACCGTCAAGGAATAGTTCTGCCGCGGTTTCCGCCCGCCTGTCCTGATTTCCGGAAGACCTGATGGTTCCGCTCGTCTACATCGTGCGCCATGGCCAGACGCAGTGGAATGCCGAGTCGCGGCTGCAGGGCCAGGCCGACACCGATCTCAACGCGCTCGGCCGCGAGCAGGCGACCCGCAATGGACGGCGGCTGGCCGAACTGATCCAGAACCCTGAGGATTTCGACTTTGTCGCCAGCCCGATGAAGCGGACGCGCGAGACGATGCAGCGGCTGCGCTTGGCGATGCAGCTCGATCCCGATGGCTACCGCACCGACCCGCGTCTGGTCGAGGTGCACTTTGGCGACTGGCAGGGCTTTACCTATGCCGAACTCGATGCGCGGATGCCGGGCTCGGCGAAGGCGCGACGACGCAACAAATGGAATTTCCAGCCGCCGGGCGAGGGCGCCGAAAGCTACCAGATGCTGCTCGAACGGGTGAAGCCGTGGTTCGACGCGCTCGACCACCAGACGGTCTGCGTCACGCATGGTGGCGTCGTGCGGACCCTGTTTCGGATGGTCAAGGGTGTTTCCGAACACGAAGCGGCAAACCTGGAAGTGCGGCAGGACCGGGTGCTCAGGCTGCAGGACGGGCGTCTGGATTGGCTTTAGGTTCGAGCAGATAAACAGGACGACTGTCCTGTTTATCCGTGCAGGGCTCCGCCGAGCGGCAAGACCCTGTTCGGCGTCGGTCTTATTCGGTGTCGGGCAATTCCATGTCGGTGACGACGTTCTCGCCATTCGTCACGTCATAGGCAATCACGACATCCATGCCCGGCTTCAGCGAATCGAGATCGGTCTCGGCGTTGAGCTTGAAGGACTTGCCGTCCTCCAGCGTCAGCGTCAGTGCGTCCTTGTCGACCTTCTTGATCAGGCCTTCGGTCTGGCCGGCATAGGCGGCGGTGGAAATCAGCAACATGGCGGCAGCAGCGCCAATCAGGGTACGCATCGTCGTCCTCTTTGTCATTGCGCTTGCACGGATGGCGGCGAGCTTTCAACGGGCGGATGGAAGAGAGCAGAAACCAACCGAATGTGTCAAAACTAAAACCGCCGGATCACAGTTTGACCGCTGTGGAAAACGCCAATAGAACGCACCTTTGATCCGGTCCGCTGCCGGGCAGGGCTAAAATTCATGTCTCACAACACGTTCGGCCATCTCTTCCGCGTCACCACCTGGGGCGAAAGCCATGGCCCGTCGCTCGGCTGTGTCGTCGACGGCTGCCCGCCCGGCATCCGCTTCACACGGGCCGAAATTCAGGCCGAACTCGACAAGCGCCGCCCCGGCCAGTCACGTTTTGTGACGCAGCGCCGCGAACCGGACGAGGTGAAGGTGCTGTCCGGCTTCATCCTCGACGAGGACGGCGAGTCGATGATCACCACCGGCACGCCCGTCTCGATGCTGATCGAGAATGTCGACCAGCGCTCCAAGGACTATGGCGAGATCGCCCGCCAGTACCGTCCCGGCCACGCCGACTACACCTATGACGTCAAATACGGCCTGCGCGACCATCGCGGCGGCGGCCGTTCTTCGGCCCGCGAGACCGCCGCTCGCGTGGCGGCCGGCGCCTTGGCGCGCAAGGTGGTGCCCGGCATGGTGGTGCGCGGCGCGCTGGTCTCGATGGGCGAGAAATCCATCGACCGCGCCAACTGGAACTGGAATTTCATCGGTGACGCCGAAAACCCGTTCTTCACCCCCGATCCGGCGTCCGTTCCCGTCTTCACGCAATACCTCGACGGCATCCGCAAATCCGGCTCCTCGGTCGGCGCGGTTATCGAGATCGTCGCCGACGGCGTGCCAGCCGGCCTTGGCGCGCCGATATACGCCAAGCTCGACCAGGACATCGCGTCCGGCCTGATGTCGATCAACGCCGTCAAGGGCGTCGAGATCGGCAACGGCTTCGAGGCCGCCCGCATCACCGGCGAACAGAATGCCGACGAGATGCGCATCGGCAATGACGGCAAGCCGGTCTTCCTGTCCAACAATGCCGGCGGCATTCTGGGCGGCATCTCGACCGGCCAGGCGATCGTCGCCCGCTTCGCCGTCAAGCCGACCTCGTCGATCCTGACGCCGCGCAAATCCATCGACAAGGACGGCAACGACGTCGACGTCATGACCAAGGGCCGCCACGATCCCTGCGTCGGCATCCGTGCCGTGCCGATCGGCGAAGCCATGGTTGCCTGCGCCATCGCGGACCATTATCTGCGGCACCGGGGACAGACAGGCCAGGGATTAGGCAGTAGGGATTAGGCAATAGGCCAGCCCGTCCTTCCTTCCCTAACTCCTACTGCCCAACCCTATTCCCTGCGAGCGAAGCGAGCCAATGCCATACGATCAGAAGAAAATCGTCGAAGCCATCCGCGCCTTCGAACGCGGCGAGATCGTCGTCGTCATGGACGATGACGGGCGTGAGAACGAGGGCGACCTGATCGTTGCCGCCGTGCATTGCAGCCCGGAGAAAATGGCCTTCATCATCCGTCACACCTCCGGCATCGTCTGCACGCCGATGCCGCGCGAGGAGGCCAAGCGGCTCAATCTGCAGCCGATGGTCGCCGACAATGATTCCGCCCACACCACGGCCTTTACCGTCAGCGTCGATTTCAAGCATGGCACCACCACCGGCATTTCGGCCGAGGACCGCACGCTGACCGTGCGCAACCTGGCCAACGGCAATGTCGGCGGTTCGGATTTCGTCCGGCCCGGCCACATCTTCCCGCTGATCGCTAGGGAAGGCGGCGTGCTGATGCGCTCGGGCCATACCGAAGCCGCGGTTGACTTGTGCAAACTTGCCGGCCTGCCGCCGGTTGGCGTGATCTCGGAGTTGGTCAATGACGACGGCACCGTCAAGCGCGGCCCGCAGGTGGCGAGCTTTGCCGAGGAACACGGCCTCAAGCAGGTCTCGGTCGCCGACCTCATCGCCTACCGGCAGCGCAAGGAAACGCTGGTCGAACGCGTCGCCTGCTCCGAAATCGACACACTCGGCGGCAAGGCACAGGTCTTCACCTACACGCTGCCCTGGGACTCCATGCACCATGTCGCGGTCGTTTTCGGCGACATCCGTGACGGCGAGGACGTGCCGGTGCGGCTGCATTCGGAGGATGTGGTGACCGACGTGTTCGGCACCAGCCACCGGCTCGACGCCATTATGAAGGCGATGGGCGAACGCAAGCGCGGCGTCATCGTCTATCTCCGGGAGGGTTCGGTCGGCGTCGCCCATCAGGAGCGCAACCGGCCGATGAGTGCCGACCGTGAGGACCACGAAGAGGCCCGCCGCCGTGAGAACGAGTGGCGAGAAATCGGCCTCGGCGCCCAGATCCTGAAGGATCTCGGCATTTCCTCGATCAACCTGATCGCCTCGCGCGAGCGCCACTATGTCGGGCTTGAAGGCTTTGGGATTCACATCGCGAAAACTGAGATTATCTAGTTCGTCGCGCAAGAGCGACGCTGCCGAAAAAATTGCGCGGGCAGGTCGCCTGCTTCTGCGATTTGCTGAAGCCTCCACGCGTTCGTCATCCTATGGCGAAGCAAGGAGCGAAGCGACGCGGCGCAGACCATAGGATCCATGCCGCGACTTCGACGCGTTGCAACGGTGCAGAAGTCTGCTCCGCTGCACCCTTCGGTCAAGGTAACGGAATGGGTCCTCGGGTCTGCGCGGCCGCTTCGCTCCCGCTCGCGCGTGGATGACGACACCAGAGGCCTCACCTAATTCCGAACGTTTGCGATCGTCTCCAAAGCCAACGTCAGGCCATATCCTCACTCCGCGGGAACGGCGGCCGCGTCGCATCCGTCCAGCTCGCATGTGTGGGTGGCCAGGCTGCGCTGGCCCAGCAACACCGTCACCAATGCGATGACGCCGGCCGCCACCGAGACCCAGAACCCGTTGCGGGCGCCGAATTCATCCACCACCGCACCGGCGGCAAACGAACCGAGCGCCATGCCGATGCCGATGCCTGTCATCACCCAGGTGATGCCTTCGGTCAGCATCGCTTCCGGCACGTGGCGTTCGATCAGGCCGAAGGCGGTGATGAAGGTTGGCGAGATCGCCACGCCGCTGATGAAAACGGTCAGCGCCAGCAGCGGCACCGTGTCGGCGGTGAGCGGCAGCAGCGTGCCGAGCGCAACGAGGGCGACCGCGAGGGCCAACTGGCGCTGCAGCGGCGCTTTCAGGTTGAGCGCGCCGACGATAAGGCCGAGCACGAACGATCCCAGCGCATAGACGCCGATGACGAGGCTGGCGGCGCCCGGCTGGCCGAGTTCCTTGGTGATCGCCACCGTGCTCACTTCCGTCGTCGCGAAGGTGGCGCCGACGAAGATCAGGGCGAAGGTGATGATCTGCACCGGCCTGAGCCGGATTGCCGAGCCGCTCGAGACATGATTCACCGGCCGCACTTGTGGTTCGGTCGAACGCTGCAGGATGAAGGCTGCCGAGCCAAGGGCGAGGAATAGCGTGCTGACCAGGACACCGG
The DNA here is from genome assembly GCF_040323635.1 of Mesorhizobium sp. M0037. Taxonomy (NCBI): domain Bacteria; kingdom Pseudomonadati; phylum Pseudomonadota; class Alphaproteobacteria; order Hyphomicrobiales; family Phyllobacteriaceae; genus Mesorhizobium; species Mesorhizobium sp. M0037. Next base: position 115,713 of record NZ_JAMYVB010000015.1, read on the forward strand.
CTTCCGGGAACAGAGCGGCACTCAAGCCCACCGACAGCGATGCGCCTGCAATGTAGACGAGTTCGTCCGCCGCCGATTCGAAGGCGAATGCGGTGTTCATCTGCGGCCGGCCGCGAAAAATCTCGGTCCAGCGCGCGCGCACCATCGCCGGCATGCTGGGCATGGCGGCGGCCGCCAGTGCCGACACAAACAGCGTCCACACCGGCCAGTCCTGATTGGCTGCGGCAATCAGCACCGCGAAGGCGAGCACGGTGAGGATGGTGGTCGGAATCACGATCCGCGTCTGGCCGAGGCGATCGACCAGCCGTGATATATGCGGCGCCACGAAAGCGTTGCTCAGCGCGAACGTCGCCGAGACAGCTCCCGCCAGCCAGTATTCGCCACGCGTCTGCGAGAGCATGGCCACGATGCCGATCGGCGCCATGGCGATCGGCAGCCGCGCGAGGAAGCCCGCGGCGGCAAACCCCTTGGCTCCAGGGGCACGAAAGATTTCCGAGTATGGGTTTTGCATGGCTGGTTCCTCGACAAAGGCCAATTCGACAATTACATACGATGCGTATGAATATAGGTAGTCGATACGCCGCGTATGTCAATTGGCATACGAAGCGTATGTGAATAAGGCCAGAACCATGCACAGACCCCGCAAGGAGATGATTGCCGAAACGCGCGCCAAGCTGATCACGGCGGCCCGCCACGCTTTCGGCACAATCGGCTATGCCGACGCGTCGATGGACGACTTCACCGCCTCGGCCGGGCTGACGCGCGGCGCGCTCTATCATCATTTCGGCGACAAGAAGGGCCTGCTGCAGGCCGTCATCGCCGAAATCGATGGCGAGATGGCCGTCCGCATCCATGAGATTGCGTCGCGGGCGCCAAGCCGTTGGCAGCGTTTTGTCGACGAATGCACGACCTATATCGAGATGGCGCTGGAGCCGGAAATCCAGCGCATCATGTTTCGCGACGGTCCGGCTGTGCTCGGCGATCCGGCGCAATGGCCGAACGCCAATGCCTGCGTCGGCTCGATGACCGATCATCTGACGGCTCTGCAGCAGGAGGGGGTGGTCGTCCCCGGCGTCGACCCCGAAACCGCCGCCCGGCTGATCAACGGCGCCAGCAGCCAGGCGGCGCAGCGCATCGCCAATTCGAACGACCCCGAAGCGACGTCGAAGACCGTGGTGGCAGCCTTCCAGCAACTGCTTGAAGGCCTTCTCAAAAAACAGGGTTCGCAGCCGGCCTGAAATCTGGTCGGCCGAGACCCGGCATTTGCCGAGATTGACAATTTTCGGCCCAGGTTCATCCTCGCCGTCCATCTCTGAGGGGAGATTCGGGCGCATGTGGGATTTCGAAATCGGCAGGTCGGTGTCCATCATGATCAGGACATGGCCTTTCATTGCCCTTCGCATGATCGTCTATTTCGGCATCACGCTCGCCTATATCGTGGCGACCGGCAGCGGCGCCTCCGTCGGCTATGGCGTCGGCCACATCTCCACCGATCCCGACGGGCCGCTTTCCTTTGCACTGTGGGGCGGCATCGTCGGCATCGGCATCGTTTCGATCGCGCTCTACTGGATCCGCGAATACATCCTCTACGTCGTCAAGGCCGGCCATATCGCCGTCATGGTCCATTTGATCGATGGCCGGGACGTTCCCAATGGGCAGGACCAGATCGCCTACGCCAAGGACGTGGTGAAGGAGCGTTTCGCCGAGGCCAACATCCTTTTCGTGGTCGACCAGCTGGTCAAGGGCGCCATCCGCGCCATCACCGGCCTGATCGGCGGCATCGCCGCCTTCCTGCCCATTCCGGGTCTCGGCGGCCTGGTCGCGTTCATCAATACGGTCATCCGCCTGTCGCTGACCTATGTCGATGAGATCATTCTCGGGTACAACATCCGCATCAATTCGTCGTCGCCGTTCGAAACGGCCCGGCAAGGCGTCGTGCTCTATGCCCAGAACGGCAAGACCATGGTCAAGAACGCGGTCTGGCTGGCTGTCATCATGTGGGGCGTGTCCTTCGTCATCTTCCTTTTGATGCTGGCGCCGGCCGCCGCCATCATGTGGTTCATACCGGGGCAGCTCGGCGGCTGGGCCTTCGTGCTCGCCATCCTCCTTGCCTGGGCCTTCAAGGCGGCCTTCATCGAACCCTTCGCCATCGCCTGCCTGATGCAGGTCTATTTCAAGACCATCGAAGGCCAGGTGCCCAACGCCGAATGGGACCAGCGGCTGGCCGAGGCGTCGTCCAAGTTCAGGGAACTCAGGGACAAGGCGGTGGCTTCCTTCGGCGGCTCGCGCTGGACGCAGCCCGCGCCCGGGGTGTAATCCCTGTTGAACGTCGGGGCGGTGAGGCGTCAAACCATGGTCAAAGCGGCCGGGCGCGCCTATATCGGGTCATGGTCACCAGGCTCTACACCCATCCGATCTTCCTCGAACATCTGACGCCCCCCGGTCATCCGGAGCGGCCGGACCGCTTGCGCGCTATCGAGCGCGTGCTCGACGACGAGGCCTTCACCGCACTCGATCGGGTAACGGCGCCGCAAGGCGACGAGGCCACAATCCTCTACGCCCACCCCGAGGATTTCGTCGCCCGCGTCCGCGCCGCGATCCCTGAAAGCGGCATTGCCTCGATCGACGCCGACACCAGCGCCAGCCCGAAAAGCTGGCAGGCGGTGGTCACTGCCATCGGTGCGGCCAACGCTGCCGTCGACGATGTTTTCGAGGGCAGCGTTGCCAATGCCTTCGTCGCCGCGCGTCCGCCCGGCCATCATGCCGAAAAGACCACGGCCATGGGCTTTTGCCTGTTCAACACCGCGGCGATCGCGGCCCGCTACGCGCAGAAGAAACACGGCGCCGAGCGTGTCGCCATCGTCGACTGGGACGTGCATCACGGCAATGGCACGCAGGACATTTTCTGGGACGATCCCTCGGTGCTCTATTGTTCGACGCACCAGATGCCGCTCTATCCCGGCACCGGGGCTAAAAACGAAACCGGCGCCGGCAACATCGTCAACGCGCCGCTGGCGCCGCAGACCGGCTCGGACATGTTTCGCGATGCCTTGCTGTCGCGCGTCCTGCCGGCACTCGACAATTTCGCGCCCGATCTGATCATCATTTCCGCAGGCTTCGACGCTCACCATCGCGACCCGCTGGCCGAGATCAACCTCAGCGAGGACGATTTCGACTGGGCGACAGGCCAGTTGCTGGAACGCGCCGGGCGCCACAGCGGCAACCGGCTCGTCAGCCTGCTTGAGGGCGGCTACGATCTGCAGGGACTGGCATTTTCGGTCGCCGCCCATGTCGGGCGGCTGATGAAGGGGTAAAGTATGGCTGGCGAAGCAAATGAAGACGTGAAGGCGATGAGCTTCGAGCAGGCACTCGACGCGCTGGAAAAGATCGTCGATGATCTGGAACGCGGCGACGTGCCGCTCGACCAATCGATCAAGATCTATGAGCGCGGCGAGGCGCTGAAGGCCCATTGCGACCGGCTGCTGAAGGCCGCCGAAGACAAGGTCGAGAAGATCAGGCTGTCGCGTGATGGCAAACCGGTGGGAACGGAGCCGCTCGACGCGGAGTAGTGGAATGGGGCGGGCATAAAGCAGATAGGAGTTCAAGCATGTGCAGAAACATCAAGACCCTGTTCAATTTCGAGCCGCCGGCGACCCATGACGAGATCCGCGACGCCGCGCTTCAATTCGTGCGCAAACTGAGCGGAACGACGCGGCCCTCGCAGCGCAACCAGGCGGCCTTCGACCGTGCCGTCGAGGCGATCGCCGAATCGGCGCATGAATTGCTGCATTCGCTGGAAACCACGCATCATCCGCGCAATCGCGAAGAGGTGGCGGCCAAGGCAAAAGCCAAATCGGCGCTCCGCTTCGCCTGAGGACATCCAGATGAGTTTCTTCCCCGGCAAGGACCCTGAGCCTGGCGATGCCTTCGCCAGCGACCAGATCGAGCTCATGGTCATTCCAAACGCCAAGGATATTGGCGGCTTCCAGGTTCGCCGCGCTCTGCCGACGGCAAAGCGGCGGCTGGTTGGTCCCTTCATCTTCTTCGACCGCATGGGGCCGGCGATCTTGCGTGCCGGCCAGGCGATGGATGTGCGCCCGCACCCGCATATCGGGCTTTCCACCGTCACCTATCTGTTCGACGGCAATATCAGGCACCGCGATTCGCTCGGCACCGAGATGGTCATCCAGCCGGGCGACGTGAATTTGATGACCGCCGGCCGCGGTATCGTCCATTCCGAGCGCACGCCCGAAGAACTGCGCGGCGCGCCAATGTCGGTCTCCGGCCTGCAGACATGGCTGGCTTTGCCCGACGGCAAGGAGGAAGTGGCGCCGGTGTTCGAGAACACGGCCGCGCTCCTTCTGCCCGAGATCGACGCCGAAGGTGTTTCCGGCCGCGTGGTGATCGGCGATTTCCAGGGACTGCGCTCGCCGGTAAGAGCCGATACCGAGACGCTCTACGCCGATCTGAGGCTAGCGCCCGGCGCCAGCGTCAAAATTCCCGCCGACGCCGAGGAGCGCGCCATCTACACGCTGGACGGCGATGTCTCGATTTCGGGCGACCGTTTTCCGGCCGAACGGCTGCTGGTGTTCCGGCCTGGCGACGAGATCGTCGTGTCCTCCGAGCGCGGCGCCCATTTCATGCTCTTCGGCGGCGCTTCGCTCGGCTCCCCGCGCCACATCTGGTGGAACTTCGTCTCGTCGTCGAAGGAACGCATCGAACAGGCCAAGCAGGAATGGAAGACGGGCCGCTTCGATATCGTTCCCGGCGATGAGGAAGAGTTCATTCCGTTACCGGACAATTAACGTCAGCATCACCCGCGTCACTGACACGCATTTACATTCGGGCGACGCAGGCATATTTCGCCATGATCGACGCGCATTATAGCTGAGCAGGCCCTTTAACAGTGAACGCAACGCTGCATACGCCGCTTCTCGACAAGGTCCGCATTCCAGCCGACCTGAAGAAGCTTGACGAAAGCGAGCTGCCGCAGCTGGCCTCGGAGCTGCGCGCCGAGCTGATCGATGCCGTCTCGCATACGGGCGGGCATCTCGGCGCCGGCCTCGGTGTCGTCGAACTGACGGTGGCGCTTCACTATGTCTTCAACACGCCGGAAGACCGCGTGATCTGGGATGTCGGCCACCAGGCCTATCCGCACAAGATCCTGACCGGCCGCCGCGACCGCATCCGCACGCTCAGGCAAGAAGGCGGCCTGTCCGGCTTCACCCGTCGCGTCGAGAGCGAATACGACCCGTTCGGCGCCGCGCACTCCTCGACCTCCATTTCCGCCGGCCTTGGCATGGCCATGGCGCGCGACCTCTCGGGCGGGCACAACAATGTCATCGCCGTCATCGGCGACGGCGCCATGTCTGCCGGCATGGCCTATGAAGCCATGAACAATGCCGGCGCGCTCGATGCCCAGCTGATCGTCATCCTCAACGACAACGACATGTCTATCGCCCCGCCGACCGGCGCCATGAGCGCCTATCTGGCGCGGCTCGCGTCGGGCAAAACCTATCTTGGCCTGCGCGATTTCGGCAAGAAGCTGACCTCCTACCTCGGCAAACGCGCCGATCGCGCCATCAAGCGGGCGGTCGAGCATGCGCGCGGCTACGTCACCGGCGGCACGCTGTTCGAGGAGCTCGGCTTCTACCACATCGGCCCGATCGACGGCCACAATCTCGAGCATCTGATCCCGGTCTTGAAGAACGTCCGCGACCATGCCGACGGCCCGGTGCTGATCCATGTCGTGACCCAGAAGGGCAAGGGCTACGCGCCGGCCGAGGCCGCGGCCGACAAATATCACGGCGTCAACAAGTTCGACGTCATCACCGGCGCGCAGACCAAGGCCCCGGCCAATGCGCCGGCCTACACCAAGGTGTTTGCCGAGAGCCTGGTCCAGGAAGCCCGCCTGGACGACCGTATCGTCGCCGTCACCGCGGCCATGCCGAACGGCACCGGCCTCGATTTGTTCGGCGAGGCGTTTCCGACCCGGACCTTCGATGTCGGCATTGCCGAGCAACATGCCGTGACCTTCGCCGCCGGCCTCGCCAGCGAGGGCTACAAGCCCTTCGCCGCCATCTATTCGACCTTCCTGCAGCGCGCCTACGATCAGGTCGTCCACGACGTGGCGATCCAGAAACTGCCGGTGCGTTTCCCGATCGACCGCGCCGGTTTCGTCGGCGCCGACGGCGCCACTCATTGCGGCGCCTTCGACACCACCTTCCTGGCGACGCTGCCGGGCTTCGTGGTGATGGCGGCCGCCGACGAGGCGGAGCTTCGCCACATGGTGCGCACCGCCGCCTATTATGACGAAGGCCCGATCGCCTTCCGCTATCCGCGCGGCAATGGCGTCGGCGTCGACATGCCGGAGCGCGGCTCGGTGCTCGAAATCGGCAAGGGCCGCATCGTCAGGGAAGGCACCAAGGTGGCGCTTCTGTCCTTTGGCACGCGGCTGCAGGATTGCCTGCTGGCGGCCGAGGAACTCGGCGCGGCCGGATTGTCGACAACGGTTGCGGATGCCCGTTTCGCCAAGCCGCTCGACGAGGATTTGATCCGCCGTCTCGCCCGCTCGCACGAAGTGCTGGTGACGGTGGAAGAGGGCGCTGTCGGCGGTTTCGCCAGCCACGTGCTGCAGTTCCTCGCCCATGAAGGCTTGCTGGAAAGCGGTCTGAAAGTTCGGCCGCTGGTGCTGCCAGACGAGTTCACCGACCACGCCAAGCCGGAAAAAATGTATGCCGATGCCGGGCTCGACGCGGCCGGCATCGTGCGCACCGTGTTCGTCGCGCTCGGCCATTCCGCGCGCGCGCAACGGGCCTGAATCAAACCTCACGCCTCTGAGGCGGTTGTCGGCTGCAACCCTATGTTAACGCTTCCTTTTGGCGTTTTGCTTACCGTGTCTTTTGGCCGTTTTTCAACGCCCCCCTGCTAGAACAAGAGCCAGGCAGGGAGTTAAAAACAATGCGAACGCTTCTGTGCGGCGCGGCCCTTTTGGCCGTCATCGCCGCGCCGGCCATGGCCGAGACGCGCTATGACCGCAAGCTCGAACAGGCGGTGGCAGGCATCGTCGCCCGCAAGATGGGCGATATCAGGGGCGCTTTTTCCTACAAGCAGGTGCCGCAGCTTGTCGTCGTGCCGGACGCGCCAGTCGTTCCTGTCGAGCGCCCGCGCAAGCAGGCTTCAGGCGACGGCAATGACGGCCTGATGCCGGCCGTTGAACGGCAGGTCTCACGGACGATCTTCTAAAACCACATATCGCGCACGCAGCGCCCATCGCGCGGCAGGTCGTCATAAGTGTCCAGCCCGTCGAAATGGTCGATCGGCAGGTCGGCGACCGCCTCCGGCGGCGCCAGCCTGACATTGACGGCGATCCGCGTGCGGCCGCTGTCGCTGCGGCGCAAACCGCGCCAGGCAAGCACACAGGCACATGTCGGGCAGAACAGGATTTCCAGCGACGGCGTCTCCTTGCCGGCGCGGGTGTAGGACTGCACAGGCCCCGCAAGCCGGATACGCTCGTCGACAAAGTCATAGGCCCAGAGCGTGCCATAGCGGCGGCAAAGCGTGCAATTGCAGGCCGTGATCGGGCCGGGATCGCCTTCCAGGGTCCAGTGGGCGGTGCCGCAATGGCAGGTTCCCGTCAGCATTCGTCTTCCTCCGCATTGCCTGAGCCTCTACATCTTGCCGGACTGGCTGCGATATTCAACCGGGCGGACTGGCTTGCGGCCCGGGTCTCGACGTCCTCCCATGCCAATGTCCTTGCCTTCGCGGCCGGCTTTCGCCATGAAGGCCGATGAACTCCCCTCTGCCAGCCAGCACACGCCAGCGGCTCGACGAATTGCTCGTCCAGCGCGGCCTGTTTGCGAGCCGCTCGCGCGCACGCGACGCGGTCGAGCGCGGCACCGTGACGGTCGACGGCGTGGTCGCCCGCAAGCCCGGCCAGACGGTTCTGCCGCACTGTCTCATCGTCATCGACGATCCGGCGCAGGGCTATGTCTCACGCGCGGCGCTGAAGCTGATCGCCGGGCTCGACCATTTCAGTCTCGATCCCGCGGGTAGTGAAGCTCTCGATATCGGCGCCTCGACGGGCGGCTTCACCCAGGTGCTGCTCGAACGCGGCGCGGCCCATGTCACGGCCATCGATGTCGGCCACGGCCAGATGCATCCCGACATTGCGGGCGACCCGCGCGTGACGGTTATCGAGGGCCTCAACGCTCGCGAGCTCGCGGCTGCCGATCTCGGCGGCCGTATCCCCGATTTCATCGTCTCCGACGTCAGCTTCATCTCGTTGAAACTGGCGTCGCCACCGGCGTTGGCATTGGCACGGGACGGCGCTCGTGCGGTGTTTCTGGTCAAGCCGCAATTCGAGGCCGGCCGCGAGGCAATCGGCAAGGGCGGTCTGTTGAAAGACCCTTATGACGCCGCCCGTGTGGCCGGCTTGCTGCAGGAATGGCTCGAAGGCGTCCCTGGCTGGCGTACATTGGGTCTGCACATGTCGCCGATCGAAGGCGGCGACGGCAACCGCGAATTCCTGCTTGCCGGGATCAAGGATGCCAGGATCAAGGACCGATGAGCACGGGCTTCACCATCAAGAGACTGGGTTCGCAGGGCGACGGCGTCGCCGAGACGGAAACCGGCGAGCTGTTCATTCCCTTCACCCTGCCCGGCGAGATCGTCACCGCCGCGCGCGAGAGGGATCGCGCCATGCTGATGGCGGTATTGGAGACGTCGCCGCTGCGTATCGATCCGGCCTGCCGGCATTTCACCGAATGTGGCGGCTGCGCCGTCCAGCATCTGCAAGCCGACGCTTACCAGCAATGGAAACGCGACAAGGTCGTGCACGCCTTGAAAGGCATTGCCGGCGACATCGGCGCCCTGGTGCCGTGTGCGCCACACACACGCCGCCGCGTCGTGCTTGCCGCCAGGCGCGCCGACACAGGCATGCTGCTTGGCTTCCATCGCCATCTGTCGCCGGAAATCATCCCCATCGAGGAATGTCCGATCTCGCTGCCGGAGATCGTTGCCGCGCTCGATCGCTTGAGGTCGGTCGCCGACCTGGTTTGCGCCACCACCAAATCGTTCCGGATGGCGGTCACTGTGACGGGCTCGGGGCTTGACGTCGCTGTCTATGAGTCGGGCAAGCTGGGCGAGAACCAGCGCCGGGTCGCCTCCAACTTCATCATGGCCAATGGCTTTGCCCGGCTTTCGATCGACGACGAGATTGTCATCGAGCCGAAAAAGCCGGTGGTCATGTTCGGCACCGTCGCTGTCGCCATACCGCCTGGCGCCTTCCTGCAGGCAACGCAAGCCGCCGAACAGGCGATGGCCGATCTCGTTGGCGGACATCTGAAGCGGGCCAGGAAAGTCGCGGATCTTTTCGCCGGCTGCGGCAGCTTTGCGCTTCGGCTGGCGGCCAAATCCGAAGTCCACGCGGTCGAAGGCGACGCGGCAGCTCTTTCGGCGCTCGACCGCGGATCGCGCTTCGCCACCGGCCTGAAGCGGGTAACCGGCGAACGCCGCGACCTGTTCCGGCGGCCGCTGACGTTCAAGGAGCTGAATGTTTTCGATGGCGTCGTCTTCGACCCGCCGCGCGCCGGCGCCGAGGACCAGTCGAAGCAGATCGCCCGCTCGGATGTGCCGTTCGTCGCAGCCGTCTCCTGCAATCCGGTGACGCTGGCACGCGACCTGCGCATCCTGATCGACGGCGGCTACATCTTGAAGAGCGTCACGCCCATCGACCAGTTCCTGTGGTCGCCGCATGTCGAGGCCGTGGCGCTGCTGGAGAAGCCGAAACGGCGACGTTAATCCGCCGATTTTCACAAGGCCGTGCTTGAGTTTGCCGCCCCCCGCAAGACGTAGCCGGCTGGCAAACTAGCCTTCGCGAACGCTTTCGTACCCGGCCGCTTGTGCGGCCTTGATGAACTTACGGTCGAAGGACACAAATGCTGAGCATTGCGAGGACTTGCCCAGATGGAGCGCATCGGCGAAATCCATTCCCGTCTCGGCTAGATCGACCGCGGAAGAGACGATCGCAGCATCCTCTATCTCGACAGTGGGAAGCCCGCCGAACACCCGCAGTGCATTGACGATCGAGGCCTGATCATAACCATAGCCGCTGCGCAGCACCCACTCAGCCTCCAGGATCACCGTGACGGCGACGAAAACGGGCTGACCGTCGATCAGCCGCCGGGCTCGCGGGGACTGCTCGGGATCGTCGTTCGTCAGATACCTGACGACAACGTTGGTATCAATCGCGAGCATGGCGCCGCCGTGCTTCAGCAAGGACGGCCGCGTCCATCTCCTCCAAGGTCTTCGGTCTGCCACTGTGCGGCAGGACACCAAAGACATCTTCTGGTCGTGTCGGGGCAAAGGCAGGCGCCGGTCTCAAAAGTACACCGTCCGGTGTGTCTTCGACCTGCAGGCGCGTGCCCGCGCCCCAGTCCCTCCGTTTGCGGATAGCGCTGGGCAGGATGACTTGTCCCTTGGTCGAGACGGTCGTTATAAGCTTTTCTATTGCACCCATTGCGGTATTACCCTTGTGTAAGACAAAGGTAAGATATCCCTGTGAGGGGAACTATTCAAGCCCGCCGACGTCTCCTCGCTCAAACCCTGGTGCCGCCGACCGTCATCTGGTTCATCCTGAGATGCGGCTGGCCGACGCCGACCGGCACGCCTTGTCCGGCCTTGCCGCACATGCCGATGCCGGTGTCGAGTTTCATGTCGTTGCCGATCATCGACACACGGTGCATGGCGTCCGGTCCGTTGCCGATCAGCATGGCGCCCTTGATCGGCTGCGTCACCTTGCCGTTTTCGATCATGTAGGCCTCGGTGCAGCCGAACACGAACTTGCCTGAGGTGATGTCGACCTGGCCGCCGCCGAAGGATACGGCATAGATGCCGTTCTTGACCGAGGCGATGATCTCGTCCGGCTCCATGTCGCCCGCCGTCATATAGGTGTTGGTCATGCGCGGCATCGGCTGGTGCGCATAGCCTTCGCGCCGGCCGTTTCCCGTGGCTTTCATGCCCATCAGCCGGGCGTTCTGGCGGTCCTGCATGTAGCCGACAAGCTTGCCGTCCTCGATCAGCACATTGCGGGCCGAAGGCGTGCCTTCATCGTCGACGGTCAGCGAACCCCGCCGCTCCGGCATGGTGCCGTCATCGACCACGGTAACGCCCTTGGCGGCGACCTGCTGGCCGAGCAGGCCGGCAAAGGCGGAGGTCTTCTTGCGGTTGAAGTCGCCCTCCAGCCCATGGCCGACGGCTTCGTGCAGCATCACGCCTGGCCAGCCGCTGGACAAAACGATGTCGAACGTTCCGGCCGGCGCGGGAATGGCTTCGAGATTGACCAGCGCCTGCCTGAGCGCCTCCCTGGCCGCATGCTTCCAGGCGTCCTCGACCAGGAACTCGCCGAACGCCTTGCGCCCGCCCATGCCATAGGAGCCGCTTTCCTGGCGGTCGCCGTCGCCGACGACGACGGAAACGTTGATGCGGACCAGCGGGCGGATGTCGCGCACGATCTGGCCGTCGGCGCGCACGATCTCGACATGCTGCCAGGACGCCGCGAGCGAGGCCGTCACCTGGCGCACGCGCGGGTCCTCGGCGCGCAGCCATGCGTCGATTTCCTGCAACAGCTTGGCCTTGACCTCGAAGGAGGGCGAGGGGATCGGGTTCTCCTCGCCATAGAGATGGCGGTTGGTGCGCGCGGCTGCCGCGGCAAGCGTGCCGGAATAGCCGCCCCTGACTGTCGAGACGGCGTCGGCGGCGCGCAGCAGCGACGCCTCCGAAAGATCGCTGGAATGAGCGTAGCCGCTGGCCTCGCCGGCCACGGCGCGCAGGCCAAAACCCTGGTCGGTGTTGAAATTGGCGGTCTTCAGCCTGCCATTGTCGAACATCAGCGCTTCGCTCTCGCAGTATTCGAGGAACAGTTCGCCGTCGTCGGCGCCGTTCAGTGTGTCGGCGACGATCCGCTTGATGCGATCATCTGAAATGTCGAATTGGCCGGTCAGGCTGTTCATGGCAGGTCCGCTCACAGGAGGAATGGTGTTGCCACGATGTAGGCGCGAAGACGCGCCTGCACAATCCGCAATGACGATCCGCAGCAGGTAGGAGCGGGTAGCCCCGCCCCTGAACATGACATCCATCTTGAAGTTCGACCCGTCACCCGAAAAGGCCTTCACCCAGCGATATTTCTTGTTCCATTCATTGGCCTGGTCGGCCGTGAAGGGGTCGGTATAGCCCGAGGAGAACTGGATCGACTTGCACTTCTCATGGTTTTCGCAGCCATAGAAGTAGATGACATATTTCATGCCCTGAAGCCGGCCCGAGACCATCGGATCGCCCCGTCGTCCTTGTCCATCTTGGCCGAGCCATAGCCTTTCGCAAGCTCGAAAATGACGGCCGGATCGGGCGCCGTGATGATTTCGGAATCCTCGGCAAAGGCGACGGAAACGGCGCCGGTCAGGATTAGACCGGTCGACAAAAGCAAAGAACAAGCACGCATGATGACCCCCACAGCCAAAGATCAAACCCGTGGGAATTGTGAGGAAAGACGGTTTCGCAAGCATCAAGCTCAGGGCAGGGCGGCAAAACCGTCGGCGAAGCCCTTGAGGTCGACGGGGATGCCGATGCCTTCTTCCGGCGTCTGGAAGACGATGAAGGTGGCCGACGTCCCGGTCTTCAGCGTATCGAGCAGCGGCTTTTCGAGAATGACCTCGGCATAGCAGCCGTCCTGGAAGCAGCGCACGAAATAGGCGCGGCCGATATCCTTGCCGTCGACATTGAGGCCCAGGCCATTGGGCAGCAGAACGCCGAGCGGCGCCAGCACGCGCAGGATCTCGGCCTTGTTGTCGGCGGTGCGCAGGACGACGACGGACAGTCCCATTTCCGGGCGATCCTCGGCAACGACGTTCTGCATCATCACGCATTGTTCCGAGGTGGCGCCGGCCGGCGTGTCGCAGATGATCGACCACGCGCCATGCGTTGACTTGACCGTGCCGCTGGGCTGCGCTGCATTGGCGACGCCGGTTGCGGACGAGCCGATACCGATCAGGGCGGCGAGAAAAACGACCTTCGCCCCGCTTCTCGAAAGCCAGGCGCTTTTCGAATGCCAGGCGCTCTTCGAATGCCAGGCGTTTCTCGAAAGCCAAGAGGTCATGACGGCTCCATTGCGAATCACGGCACTTTAAGCCGCGCCAAGGCCAAGTAAAGGATAGGGCGACCGCCGGTCAGCCCCGGCAGGCGCAATAATGCGCTTTTCCCTAGCAAATTCGCCCGAATTGCGACCGTCGGGCGCATTCCGGACACAAGCCCGCATAGCCTGTCTGTCGACGACCCGCGCGGGCCACGAGGCCGTCGAAACAGCGCGGCAGCACTTGCGCGCAAAAATGCCGCACGGTTTCGCCCGCTCCTTTCTTGCGGAGGGAAATAGAGTATGGTTTGAACCACCCTTGGGACTGTCCGGGATTCCCATCCCGGCATTGTTCGATATTCTTGCGTCGCGATCGCGAGGAACCGGGAGATGAAGAGGGCGATGAGAAAATTCCCAGCAAGCGCCAAATTGATGGCAACGGCAGGCGCCGCCGCCGCATTTTTCGCCGGTGCCTCCGCCCATGCGGCCCAGCCGCAGCCGTGGGAGATGACTTTTCAGCCGCCGGCGACAGACATGATGCGGCAGATCGAGTGGTTCGGGAACTACACGATGTGGTTCGTCGTCCCGATCACTGCTTTGGTTCTGGCGCTTCTCGCCTGGTGCATCTTCAGGTTCCGCGCCAGCAAAAACCCGGTTCCGTCCAAGACCAGCCACAACACGCTGATCGAGATCATCTGGACAGTCGGGCCGGTCGTCGTCCTGCTGTTCATCGCCATTCCCTCGTTCCAACTGCTGACGGCGCAGTACACGCCGCCGGAAGAGGCCAAGCTGACCGTCAAGGTAACGGGCAATCAGTGGAACTGGGACTATGAGTACCAGACCGAGAACACGCTCTCCTTCAACTCGGCCATCCTGCAGGACGCCGACCGCGCCGCGATCGGCAAGGAAGACCGCAAGGTCTATCCGCGCCTGCTGGCGGTCGACAACGAGCTGGTCGTGCCGGTCAACACCATGACGCGCGTCCTGGTTACCGCAGCCGACGTGATCCATTCCTTTGCCGTTCCGGCCTTCGGCATCAAGATGGACGCGGTTCCCGGCCGCACCAACGAGACGTGGTTCAAGGCGGAAAAGGAAGGCATCTATTACGGCCAGTGCTCGCAGCTCTGCGGCAAGGACCATGCCTTCATGCCGATCGCCGTCCGCGTCGTATCCGATGCGCAGTACAAGACCTGGCTGGCAGCAGCCAAGACCGACCTCCCCGGCGCCAACAAGGCGCTGATGGCCGAGGTCGACGGTACCAACAAGGTAGCGGCCGCCGGCAATTGATGCCGCGGGTTAGCAAGAATTAGGGAACGGAGCCGACCATGGCAGAAGCTGCAGCTCACGACGACCACGACCACAAGCCCTATCATGGCTGGGTCCGGTGGGTGTACTCCACCAACCACAAGGACATCGGCACGCTCTACCTGATCTTCGCGATCTTCGCGGGCATCGTCGGCGGCGCGCTTTCGGTCGTCATCCGCATGGAGCTGCAGGAGCCGGGCATCCAGATCTTCACCGGTCTGGCGCAGATGGTCTATGGCATGAACGGCGATGCCGCCATCGACGGCGGCAAGAGCATGTACAACGCCTTCGGCACCGCGCACGCGCTGATCATGATCTTCTTCATGGTCATGCCGGCGCTGATCGGCGGCTTCGCCAACTGGATGGTGCCGATCATGATCGGCGCGCCTGACATGGCCTTCCCGCGCATGAACAACATCTCGTTCTGGCTGCTGCCGCCGGCCTTCCTGCTGCTCATCGCTTCGGCTTTCATGCCGAGCGCGCCCGGCGCCTATGGCGTTGGCGGCGGCTGGACGCTCTATCCGCCGCTGTCGACCTCCGGCCAGCCCGGGCCGGCCATGGATCTGGCGATCCTGTCGATCCACATTGCCGGCGCGTCCTCGATCCTCGGCGCCATCAACTTCATCACCACCATTTTCAACATGCGCGCGCCGGGCATGACGCTGCACAAAATGCCGCTATTTGCCTGGTCGGTTCTGATCACCGCCTTCCTGCTGCTCTTGTCGCTTCCGGTTCTGGCCGGTGGCATCACCATGCTGCTTACCGACCGCAATTTCGGCACCACCTTCTTCGCCCCGGATGGCGGCGGCGATCCGATCCTGTTCCAGCATCTGTTCTGGTTCTTCGGTCACCCCGAAGTGTACATCCTGATCCTGCCGGGCTTCGGCATCATCAGCCACATCGTCTCGACCTTCTCGAAGAAGCCGGTGTTCGGCTATCTCGGCATGGCCTACGCCATGGTCGCGATCGGCGCCGTCGGCTTCATCGTCTGGGCGCACCACATGTACACGACCGGCCTGTCGCTCGACACGCAGCGCTACTTCGTCTTTGCCACCATGGTCATCGCCGTGCCGACAGGCGTGAAGATCTTCTCCTGGATCGCGACGATGTGGGGCGGCTCGATCTCGTTCAAGACGCCGATGCTGTGGGCGCTGGGCTTCATCTTCCTGTTCACGGTCGGCGGTGTCACCGGCGTCCAGCTCGCCAATGCCGGCCTCGACCGCTCGCTGCATGACACCTATTTCGTCATTGCCCACTTCCACTATGTGCTGTCGCTGGGTGCGGTCTTCGCCATCTTCGCCGGCTGGTACTACTGGTTCCCCAAGATGACCGGCTACATGTACTCGCCGGTGATCGCCAACACCCACTTCTGGGTCACCTTCGTCGGCGTCAATTTGATCTTCTTCCCGCAGCATTTCCTCGGCCTGGCCGGCATGCCGCGCCGCACCATCGATTATCCCGACGCGTTCGCCGGCTGGAACATGGTGTCGTCCTACGGCTCCTATATATCGGCCGTCGGCGTGGTGATCTTCCTCTATGGCGTGTTCGAGGCCTTCCAGAAGAAGCGCGTCGCCGGCGCCAACCCGTGGGGCGAGGGTGCAACGACGCTCGAATGGCAGCTGCCTTCGCCGCCGCCTTTCCACCAGTGGGAACAGCTGCCGAAGATCAAGTAAGGCAGCCCGAATACGAAACCGCCGGCCCGCCGGCGGTTTTCGGCCAACGGAATGATTGGACTTATGTACGCATGGCCCTTGTCGACGACCCAATGATTGACGAAGCGGGCTTTCGCATGTCGGAAGCCACGTCGGGCGATTTCTTCGCCCTGCTGAAGCCGCGCGTCATGTCGCTGGTGGTGTTCACGGCCTTTGTCGGCATGGTCGCTGCGCCCGTGACCATCAACCCGCTGCTGGCGGTGATCGCCATCCTGGCCATTGCCATCGGCGCCGGCGCCTCGGGTGCGCTCAACATGTGGTACGACGCCGACATCGATGCGGTGATGAGCCGGACCGCCGGCCGCCCGGTACCGTCCGGCCGCATCCTGCCCGGCGAAGCCCTGAGCTTCGGCCTTGTGCTTTCGGTGCTGTCGGTGATGACGCTGGGCGTGCTGGTCAACTGGCTGTCGGCGGCGCTGCTTGCCTTCACCATCTTCTTCTACGCCGTCGTCTACACGATGTGGCTGAAGCGCTCGACGCCGCAGAACATCGTCATCGGCGGCGCCGCCGGCGCCATCCCGCCGGTCATCGGCTGGGCCGCGGTGACCGGAACGGTGAGCCTGGAAAGCCTCGTCCTGTTCCTGATCATCTTCCTGTGGACGCCGCCGCACTTCTGGGCGCTGGCGCTGTTCAAGTCCGACGACTACGCCAAGGCCGGCATCCCGATGATGCCGAACGTTGCCGGCCAGGCCTCGACCCGCCGCCAGATCTTTGCCTACGCCCTGATCCTGGCGCCGATCGGCGTGCTGCCCTGGGTGCTCGGTTTCACTACCGCCTTCTATGGCGTCGCATCAGTGGCTCTCGGCGCCGGCTTCGTCTGGTATGCCTGGAAAGTGCTGTGCATGACCGATAGCGACCGCGTCATGAAGCCGGCCAAGGCTCTGTTCGCCTATTCGCTGCTCTACCTCTTCGCCATCTTCGCCATCTATCTTGCCGACTGTGTCGTCGGTCGCGCTTTGGCCATCGGTGGAGCATGACCATGATCGACAAGAAGCTTGAACTGGTCACGCTGACCGAAAGCCAGAAGAAGGCGCGGCGCAACCGTTCGGCGGCGATCGGCGTCGCGCTGGCGATTCTGGTCGTCATCTTCTACGTCGCGACCATCGTGAAATTCGGCCATACCGGATGAGGCCGATGATGACCCGCCAGACCGTGACCGATCCCAGGAAGAAGAACACCAACCGCGTCGTCGCCGCCGTCTGCGTCGCCTTCTTCGGCGGCATGATCGGCATGGCCTACGCCGCGGTGCCGCTCTACAAGATGTTCTGCCAGGCCACCGGCTATGGCGGCACGACGCAGCGCGCCGAAAAGCAATATGCCGGCCGCATCCTCGACCGCGACATCACCGTGCGCTTCGACGCCAACACCAACGGCATTCCCTGGCAGTTCCAGCCGGTCGCCCGTTCGGTCACCATCAAGATCGGCGAGACCACGCAGGCGCATTACAGCGCCACCAATAAGTTCGACCGCGCCGTTACCGGCCGCGCCACCTTCAACGTGCAGCCGGAACTGGCGGGCCCCTACTTCAACAAGGTCGAGTGTTTCTGCTTCACCGACACGACGCTGAAGCCCGGCGAGACGCTGGACATGCCGGTCGTGTTCTATGTGGATCCCGATATCGTCAACGTGCCGGAACTGAAGGACTTGAAGACGATCACCCTGTCCTACACCATGTTCCCGGTCCAAAAAAACAAGCCGGTGGCGTCATCGACGCCGAACAGCAGCAGCAAAGTTTCAGATACCGAAGCAAATCTCGGGGGTTGATATGGCAGACGCGCACGCAAAACCACAACACGACTACCATCTCGTCAACCCGAGCCCGTGGCCCTTCCTGGGGTCGATCGGCGCGCTGGTGACTGCAGTCGGCGGCGTCGCCCTGATGCAGTATCTCAAGAACGGCGATTTTCCGATTTTCGGCCACAACATCGCCAATCCGTGGCTGTTCTTCATCGGCCTGGTCATCGTCCTCTACACGATGTTTGCCTGGTGGTCGGACACCATCAAGGAAGCGCATGAGGGCCACCATACGCGCGTCGTGTCGCTGCATCTGCGCTACGGCATGATCATGTTCATTGCTTCGGAAGTGATGTTCTTCGTTGCCTGGTTCTGGGCCTATTTCGATGCCAGCCTGTTTCCGAGCGAAGTGCAGAATTACGCCCGCACCGCTTTCACTGGCGGCGTCTGGCCGCCGAAGGGTCTCGAAGTCCTCGATCCGTTCCATCTGCCGCTCTACAACACCATCATCCTGCTTCTGTCGGGCACCACGGTGACATGGGCGCACCATTCGCTCATCCATGGCGACCGCAAGGGCCTGATCAACGGCCTGGTGCTGACCGTCGGCCTCGGCATGCTGTTCACCATGGTGCAGGCCTACGAGTACATGCACGCTCCGTTCGGCTTCAAGGATTCCATCTACGGCGCCACCTTCTTCATGGCGACCGGCTTCCATGGCTTCCACGTCATCATCGGCACCATCTTCCTGCTGGTCTGCCTGATCCGCGCCTGGAAAGGCGACTTCACGCCCAAGCAGCATTTCGGCTTCGAGGCGGCTGCCTGGTACTGGCACTTCGTCGACGTGGTCTGGCTGTTCCTGTTCGCATCGATCTACGTCTGGGGATCGGTCGGCGCGGTGATCGAAGGCCACTGACGGCTTTCACCGAACCGACAAATCAGAAGGGCGGTCGCGGCAACGCGGTCGCCTTTCTTCTTTTCGGCGCCCCATCAATGGCCAACGGATTCGGCTGGTCGGGCTGGCTGCTTCAATTGGTCGACTGGACCGATGGCTGCATTGGGGTTACCGACTGCGACATGGACGAAATCTGGACTATGGTGCCGGATGGAACGCTGATCGAAATCGAGCCGTAAAGCATGACTATCCATGAGTGAAGACAGGGCGATCTGGCCACCCATCGAGCCGATCTCGGCCGGCCTGCACGGACGCTGCCCGCGCTGCGGCGAAGGACGGCTGTTTTCCGGCTTCCTCACCGTCGGCAAGCGCTGCAACAATTGCGGCCTCGACTATTCCTACGCCGATGCCGGCGACGGCCCGGCGGTGTTCGTCATCCTGATCATCGGCTTCATCGTCGTGGGGCTGGCGCTGTGGGTGGAGGTCACGCTGAGCCCGCCGCTCTGGCTGCATTTCATCATCTGGATACCGCTGGCCGTGGGACTGTGCCTGACGGCGCTGAGGTTGATCAAGGGGGTGCTGCTGACGCTTCAATACGCCAACAAGGCGGCCGAAGGCCGCCTGGACCAAGGGCAATGAGCGAGGCGCTGACCAAGCCCGCCGGCCGCTCGCGGCCGAAGACGGCATTGCTGCTCGGCCTCGGCCTGGTGGTGTTCGTCATCCTGCTCGGGCTTGGCACATGGCAGGTGCAGCGCCTGTACTGGAAGGAAGCCCTTCTGCAGACCATCGACCAGCGCACCCATTCAGCGCCGCAGCCGCTGGCGGACGTCGAGAAGGAATTCGCCGCCACCGGTGATGTCGACTACACGCCGGTCACCGTCAGCGGGACGTTCCTGCACTCCGGCGAGCGGCATTTCTACGCCACATGGGACGGCGACGCCGGCTTCAACGTCTATACCCCGCTGGCCCTCGACGATGGCCGCTATGTCCTGATCAACCGCGGCTTCGTTCCCTATGATGTCAAGGATGCCGCCAAGCGCCCGCAAGGGCAGGTGACCGGCAAGGTCACGGTCACCGGCCTGGCGCGCAACCCGCTGCCGGCCAAGCCGTCGATGATGCTGCCCGACAATGACGTGGCCAAGAACATCTTCTATTGGAAGGATCGTGATGTCATGGCGGCGAGTGCCGGCCTGCCGGCCGGTGCCGTGCTGGTGCCGATCTTCATCGACGCCGACAAGACGCCGAACCCGGGCGGGCTGCCGGTCGGCGGCGTCACCATCATCGACCTGCCGAATTCTCATCTGCAATATGCCTTCACCTGGTATGGCCTGGCGGCGGCTCTTGCCGCGGTTCTGATCGTCAGGCTGCGCGGTCCGGCAAAGACTGAATGATCCAGAGCATCACCCCGAAAAGTGGGAACCGGTTTCGGACAAGATCATGCTCCAACAAAGAGTTAGATCAGGTTGACCATTCAACCTGATCTCAACTGCCCTTGACAGGGCAGGGGTGCACACCTCATTTCGCGTCACGATACGATCAACCGATCTGGAATCATGCTGCAGACCGCCACAAAACCACCGCTGACGATCCGGCTCTGCCAGCCGCGCGGCTTTTGCGCCGGTGTCGACCGCGCCATCCAGATCGTCGTGCTGGCGTTGAAGAAATACGGCGCGCCGGTCTATGTCCGCCACGAGATCGTGCACAACCGCTATGTCGTCGAGGGCCTGCAAAGCCTTGGCGCCGTTTTCATCGAGGAACTCTCGGAAATCCCGGCCGAGCACCGCAAGTCGCCGGTTGTCTTCTCGGCCCACGGCGTGCCGAAATCGGTGCCGGCCGACGCCAAGGCACGCGAGCTCTTCTATCTCGACGCCACCTGCCCGCTGGTGTCCAAGGTGCACAAGCAGGCGATGCGCCATCAGCGGCTCGGCCGCCATGTGCTTCTGATCGGCCATGCCGGCCATCCCGAAGTGATCGGCACCATGGGCCAACTGGCTGAAGGCGCCGTCACGCTGATCGAGACCGAAGCCGACGCTGGGACCTTTGCCCCCGCCGACCCGGAAGCGCTCGGCTTCGTAAGCCAGACAACGTTGTCGGTCGAAGACACTGCCGGCATATTGCGGGTGCTGCAGGAGCGCTTCCCGCAACTGCATGCACCGGCCGCCGAATCGATCTGCTACGCCACCACCAACCGCCAGGAAGCGGTCAAGGAAACCGCCGCCGGCGCCGATCTCTATCTGATCGTCGGTGCGCCCAATTCCTCCAATTCGCGCCGTCTTGTCGAAGTGGCGGAGCGCGCCGGCGCCACCATGTCGCTTCTCGTACAGCGCGCCGCCGAAATTCCGTGGAATGACATCACAAATATATCGACGCTCGGCCTGTCTGCCGGCGCGTCGGCGCCGGAGATCATCGTCGACGAGATCATCGACGCCTTCCGCCAGCGCTTCGAGGTGAACATCGACCTGGCGATCACGGCCACCGAAACGGAGGATTTTCCAGTCATGCGGGTTCTGCGCGATGTCGAACTGACGCGGGCCGACATGGCCTTCGTCAACGGAGCCGCGTGAACAGCCCATGGCGGTCTACACCGACGTCAATGAGGGCGAACTCGGCGCGTTCCTGAGGGCATATCCAGTCGGCGAACTCTTGTCCTACAAGGGTATCGCCGAAGGCACGGAGAATTCGAATTTCCTGCTGCACACCTCAAGCGGCTCTTACATACTGACGCTCTACGAGAAGCGCGTCGACAAGGCCGACCTGCCGTTCTTCCTCGGCCTGATGGGCCATCTCGCCCGCAAAGGCATTTCCTGTCCGCTGCCGGTGACCGCGCATGACGGCACCGTCATCGGCACGCTGGCCGGCCGTCCCGCGGTCATCATCACCTTCCTCGAAGGCCTGTCGCTGCGGCGGCCGACAGCGGCGCATTGCGCGGAGGTCGGCAAGGCGCTCGCCGCCCTGCATCTCGCCGGCCAGGATTTTGCGATGACGCGTGACAACGCGCTCGCCATCGAGGGCTGGCGCAAACTCTGGAATGCCTCGCGCGACCGAGCCGACGAGGTCGAGCCGGGACTGGCGGCCGAGGTCGACGCGGATTTCGCGGATTTCGAACGCCATTGGCCGCAGGGCCTGCCGGCAGGCATCATCCATGCCGATCTGTTTCCCGACAATGTCTTCTTCCTCGGCGAGAAACTGTCCGGCCTCATCGACTTCTATTTCGCCTGCCACGACCTCTACGCCTATGACGTCGCCACCTGTCTCAACGCCTGGTGTTTCGAGAAGGATTTCTCCTTCAACCTGACCAAAGGCACGGCGCTGCTGGCCGGCTATCAGAGCGTGCGGCCTTTGAGCGATGGCGAGAAAGCAGCGCTGCCGATGCTTTCTCGCGGCTCGGCGCTGCGCTTTATGCTGACCCGGCTCTATGACTGGCTGACCGTTCCCGACGGCGGGCTGGTCATGAAGCGCGATCCGACCGAATATATCCGCCGCATGCGCTTCCACCGCGCGATCAAGTCGCCTTCTGAATACGGACTGACATGACCAAGCAGGTTGAAATCTTCACCGACGGCGCCTGCTCGGGCAATCCCGGTCCCGGCGGCTGGGGCGCCATCCTGCGCTTCAACGGCAAGACCAGGGAATTGTCGGGCGGCGAGGCCGAGACGACCAATAACCGTATGGAGCTGCTGGCCGCCATCTCGGCGCTGAATGCGCTGAAGGAGCCGTGCGCCGTCGAGCTTCACACCGACAGCAAATATGTCATGGACGGTATCTCCAAATGGATCCACGGCTGGAAGAAAAACGGCTGGAAGACCGCCGACAAGAAGCCGGTCAAGAACGGTGAACTGTGGCAGGCGCTGGATGAGGCCAATGGGCGCCACAAGGTGACCTGGAACTGGGTCAAGGGCCATGCCGGCCACACCGAGAACGAACGCGCCGACGAACTCGCAAGGGAAGGTATGGCGCCGTTCAAGAGGGGCTCAGCCAAACCTGCGGCGCCGAAAGTGGCGCTGAAGCCGGCGGCATCCGAGAAGCAGCCGGCGCCACGGGCACGGCGCTCGACCCAAAGCTATTGAGCTCAAGCTATCGGCAAGGGGATCTCACTCATGCCGATCGTATACTACATCACCCATCCCCAGGTTCAGATCGATGCCAACGTTCCCGTGCCGCACTGGGGGCTGTCCGAGATCGGACGAGCGCGAGCATCAGCCATGCTCGATCAGCCATGGGTCGGATCGATCCGCCGTGTCGTCTCGTCGGCCGAGCGCAAGGCGATCGAAACCGCCGAGATCCTTGGCAAACACCTCGGCCTCGCGGTCGAGGTGAAGGAGCGCATGCATGAGAACGATCGGTCGGCAACCGGCTTCCTGCCGCCGCCGGAGTTCGAGGCGGTCGCCGACCAGTTCTTCGCCAATCCGCACAAAAGCATTCGCGGCTGGGAACGGGCCATCGACGCCCAGCAACGCATTGTCAGCGAGGTCGAAACGGTGCTGGGTGCTGCCGACGGCGGCGACATTGCCTTCGTCGGCCATGGCGGCGTCGGAACATTGCTGCTGCTCTCGCTCAGCGGCCGCGCAATCAGCCGCGCGGCGGACCAGCCGGCCGGCGGTGGTAATTACTTCGCCTATGACGTCGGCACGCGCCGCGTCGTCCACGGATGGCGGCCGATAGACAGTCTGGCGTCGCGCTAAAGCGGATGTCAGGAGATCATCGATACCGTAGCCGCGATGAAGCCGCGCGCGACCAACAGATAGAACCCGTCCTCAGCGGATCAGCAGGGCCGTGCCGTAGAGGCCGAGCGCGAACACCGTGTGCGAGATCACGTTGAAGGCGCGGATCTGCATCGCGTTGGGGCGCTTTGAGGCAGCCCAGCCGCCGCCCATGCCGGGCGCCAGCAGGAACCAGCCGGCGCCGATGGTGACCATGCCGAGGATGAAGGCCGGCAGGAAGGTCGGCGCGTCCAACCATGCCGTGCCCACCAGCGCCACCAGGATGAAGCCGTAGACGATGCCGGTGACATAGTGGAAAGCCCAGCCCAGCGCCTGCTCATGCGCATAGGGTGCGGCTTGGGCGATATCGTCGTGGAAAACCTTGCCTTCCCTAAGGTGCCAGACCCAGCGGCCGGGCGGCCCCCAGTTCGGCCGCGGCTGGCTGAGCGCCAGATGCAGGAACAGCGCCCAAAGATCCATCAGCACCGTGGCGCCGATGCCAATCGCAATGCTGCGCCAGATGATGTCAAACATCGTCGATGTCCCCCAAAGCAGGCAATCCGGCTGGAAGCGCGTGGTCGTCAGGCCATGGCGTTCATGAGCCGAGGCGGCCGCCGCGGTTTAGAGCTGGCTCAGAATGTGAGCGGCACCCGACGTGTCGACTCCTGGCTTGGTCTCGACGTTGAGCGCGGTGACCTTGCCGTTGTCGACGATCATCGAGAAGCGCTTCGAGCGCAATCCCATGCCGCCGCTGGAATAGTCGGAGTCGAGGCCGATCGACTTGGCGAAATCGCCATTGCCGTCGGCGAGATAGAGGATCTTGCCTTGACCGCCGGTGAAATTGGCCCAGGCGCCCATGACATGGACATCGTTGACGGAGACGACGGCGATGGTGTCGACGCCGCGGGCCAGGATGGCATCGTGGTTCTCGAGATAGCCCGGCAGATGATTGTTGCTGCAGGTCGGCGTGAAGGCGCCTGGAACGCCGAACAGCACGACCTTCTTGCCCGCGAAAATCTCGGCCGAGGTGATCACCTTGGCGCCGTCGGCGGTCATTTCCTTGAAGGTCGCATCGGGCAGTTTGTCGCCAACGGCAATCGTCATGATGGTCCTCGTGTGAAAAGCAGGGAAGGTTTCTTGCGATAGCGAAATCGGGCATCTCCCGCAACCGCCGACAAGGCCTGGATCAAGGGAAAGCCCTGATCGGGTTCGGTATCAGGGGAACGGCAGAACGCCCTCGACCGCGCCTTCGGCACTTGTCAGGGTGTAATACAACCCGCCATCGGTCGGTGTCGTCGACGGCCGGTCGAGGATCGGAATGGTAAATACCAGCCGGCCGTCCTTTTCGCTGCGTGCAGGCGCCCCGAACATATAATCGCGTCCCCCGGCGACGAATAAATCCGCCGCCTCCGGATCTCCGGGAAAAGTCGCCTCGACCATCAGCGTCTCATGGTCGCCCGGCAGCACCTTGATCCCGAAATCGGGCTTGGCAGGCGCGGGCAAGGTGGCGAGTGCAGCCTTCACCAGCGCCGCATCCTCGGCATTGTCGGGATCGGCGGCGGGATCGACGCTCAGCCGCGTCTGCACCGGAATACAGATCGTCTCGCAGATGCCGAGAAAGATGTCGGCATCGATGACGGCCGCATCCCCAGGCGACGACAAAGTGAATGTCACCGGCAGCGAGACCGGATGGTTGTAGCCGGCCCATTTGCCGTAGCCGTCGTCATGGCGCTGCGGCGGCGGGAAGGAAAACGCCGCATCGGTGATGTTGGTGCTGGCCGAAACGTCGATCTGCGGCGGCACGCCGGCGTCGCCCGGATCGCGCCAATAAGTTTTCCAGCCGGGCTTGAGCGCGATGTCGAGCACGCCCTGTATGCGACCGGCCTCGTCGGCCTTGCCTGTTGTCACCAGCCGCACCTTGCCGCCTTCGCTGTTGTACCATTCCGACGAGGAGGCGGCGGCGGGCAGGACTGCTCCGCATCCGATAGCAATACCGAGCAGCAGGATTTTCAAGCTTTGCATGGCGTTGATTTGATCGTCAGTTCATGGCCGCGCAATGTTTTCATGGCGCTCTGCGTATCATATTTGCGTGACCTTCGGGCAAGGAACAGTTGGCTTCAAGCAATCGGCCGAGTGAAGTTCGCAGTCAAGATTCCGTTGTTCCAACCGTTGGGCTTTGGCCGAATCGCACGCGGCGCATCTTTTCGGCGTCCCGGAAACGCGTTACGCTCCAGTCCATGGACTTGTTGCGCCACAAAAAGACAGCCGGTGGACGCGGCTTTCTTGACGACCAGTTTCTGATTGCCATGCCCGGCATGAAGGACGATCGCTTCACGCGCTCGGTCATCTACATCTGTGCGCACAGCGATGAAGGCGCCATGGGCCTGATCATCAACCAGACGCAACAGATGCTGTTTCCCGATCTTCTGGTGCAGCTCGGCATCATGAACGAACAGGAGGCGATCAGGCTGCCTGCGCAGGCCCGCGACTTCGTGGTGCGCAATGGCGGCCCGGTGGACCGCAGCCGCGGCTTCGTCCTTCACTCGGGCGACTACCGGGTGGAATCCTCGCTCACCGTCTCCGACGATATCTGCCTGACCGCGACGGTCGACATATTGCGCGCCATCTCGTCCGGCCGCGGCCCGCGGCGCGCTTTGATGGCGCTCGGCTATTCCGGCTGGGGCGCCGGCCAGCTGGAAACCGAGATCGCCGAGAATGGCTGGCTGACCTGTCCGGCCACGCCGGAGCTGCTGTTCGACGCCGACATCGAGCGGAAGTACGACCGCATCCTGGCATCGATCGGGATTGATCTGGCGCATTTGAGCCTGGCCGCGGGGCACGCCTGAAGCCTCGCCTTCGCCGACGTTCCGCCGAACCTTCGCGACTAGCCGAAGCCGCCCGCCACTTTCGTCATCCTAGGGTCTGCGCCGCGTCGCTGCGCTCCTTGCTTCGCCCTAGGATGACGAAGGCGCGGTCGCTTCAGCTAATTTTCGGGGTTCATTCCAATGTAACCACGCGCCTGCACGACGCATGCCTCACCCATCACGCCTGCGTCATCGGGTACTGTTCTTTCAACGCCTTCAGCACCTGGTCGCCTGGCATCGGCGCGCCGAACATGAAGCTTTGCACATATTCGCAGCCCATCTGGCGCAATTCCAGCGCATCGCTTTCGTCGGAAATGCCCTCGGCCACCACCGACAGGCCGAGTTCATGCGCCATGTTGACCATGGATTTGAGCAGCACCGCCCGCTTCGGCGTCGCGTCGTCGACGAAGCTCTTGTCGATCTTGATGGTGTCGAAGGGGAAGCGGGTCAGATAGGCGAGCGAGGAATAGCCGGTGCCGAAATCGTCCAGCGACAGGCCGATGCCGAGCTGCTTGAGTTTGGTCAGCACATGCGAGGTCTGCTCTGGATTGTCCATGACCAGCGATTCGGTAAGTTCGAGCCGGAAGCAGCGCGGCTTCAGATTGGCGCGGGCGATGACCGAGCGGACATCGCTGACCAGGTCGCGGCGGATCAGCTGGCGGCTGGACAGATTGACCGACACCGACAGCGGGGTGTCGCCGATCTGCTTTTGCCAGCCGGCGAGGTCTTCGGCCGCCTGCTGCATGGCAAACAGCCCAAGCTGCACGATCAGGCCACAGCTTTCGGCGACCGGGATGAAATCGCCCGGCGGGATCATGCCGCGGCGCGGATGGTCCCAACGCAGCAGCGCTTCGAAGCCGGCAATGCTGCCGTCCTCCAGCCGCACGATCGGCTGGTAGGCAAGGGTGAATTCGCGCCGCTCGATGGCGCGGCGCAGATCGGATTCGAATTGCAGCCGGTCGGTGCCGACGGTGCGGAAGGCCGGCCGGAACGGCTCGATCCTGTCGCCGCCGAAGCGCTTGGCCTGGTGCATGGCAAGCTCGGCGTCCTTGACCATGTCTTCTGCCGAAGTCTGCGCCGAGGTCCAGGTGATCAGGCCGATCGAGGCAGTCAGCACGATCTCGCGCTTGGCGAAGGTGATCGGGTTGTTGATGGCGTGCTTGATGGCGTCTGCCACCGCCGCGATGCGGGAGGGTTCCTGTTCGGAGAGCAGCATCAGGGCGAACTGGTCACCGGCAAAGCGCGACAGCGAATCCTTAGGTTTCAACAGCCGGTGCAAGCGGCGCGCAATGGTGAGCAGGATGGTGTCGCCGGCCGAGATGCCAAGCCCGTCATTGACCTGCTTGAAACGGTCGATGTCGATGACGAAGACGGTGGGGCGCACCTTCTCTTCGGTGCGCGCGATCGAGATGATGGCTTCCAGCCGGTTCATCAGAAGTTCGCGGTTGGGCAGGCCGGTCAGATTGTCGTGAACGGCATCGTGCAGCAGCCTTTCCTCGGACTTTTTCTGCTCGGTAACGTCGACCATGGTGCCGACGCAGCGAATCACTTCGCCATCCGAGCCGATCACCGGCCGCGCCCGAAGCAAGAACCAGTGGTAGTGCCCGTCGGCGCCGCGCAGGCGGAAATTCTGCGAGACCCGGCCGCGCCGATGTTCGAGCACCACGTCGAGGGTGGTGCGGAACGTGTCGCGGTCGTCGGCATGCAGCACCGGCAGCCAGTTGCGGGCCGCACCCCCCAGGCTGTTGGGCGCCAGGCCAAGCTGGATGCTGACGTCGGGCTTGGTGACGACGCGGTCGCGCAGCACGTCCCAGTCCCACACCGTGTCGCCGGAGCCGGCCACGGCCAGCGCCTGGCGCTCGAGATCGGAGAACAGGCCCTGATGCAGCGCGCCGCCGGCAAAGGCATGCTGCATGACGGTGAAGCCGATCAAAAGGATGATCAGGATCAGCCCGCCGCCCAATGCCGGCTGGGCGATGTCGTTGTCGAGCATGCCGGTGATCGCCATCCACGACCCGCACAGCCATAGCAGCACCATCACCCAACTGGGCACCAGCATGATCGCACGGTCGTAACCACGAAGACCGAGCAGGATGATGAGGCCGAGCCCGGTCAGCGCGGTGGCGGCAAAGGACAGCCGGGCAATACCGGCGGCGACGGCCGGATCGATGATGGCCACACCGGCAATCAGCACCAGGCCGAGGATCCAGACCAGCGCGCCATAGCTGAAATGGCCGTGCCACCGGTTGAGGTTGAGATAGGCGAACAGGAACACCACGAAGGTCGCCGCAAGCGCCACCTCCGTTCCCGCCCGCCACATCTGCTCGTTCCCGGGCGATATCTCTATGATCTTGTTTAGAAAGCCGAAATCGACGCAGATATAGGCAAGTACCGCCCACGCAAGTGCGGCTGTCGCCGGAAACATCGAGGTTCCCTTGACGACGAAAAGGATGGTCAGGAAGAGCGCCAGCAGCCCGGCGATGCCGATGACGATGCCGCGGAACAGCGTATAGGAATTGACCGAGTCCTTGTAGGCTTCCGGCTCCCATAGATAGACCTGCGGCAGCTTCGGCGAGGCGAGTTCGGCGATGAAGGTGATCACCGTTCCCGGGTTCAGCGTCACCCGGAACACGTCGGCGTCGGAGCTTGACTGGCGGTCGAGCGCGAATCCCTCGCTGGGGGTGATCGCGGCGATGCGGGTGGCGCCGAGATCGGGCCAGAAGATGCCGGAATTCACCAGCCGGAAATGCGGCGCCACGATCAGCCGGTCGAGCTGCTGGTCGGTGGTGTTGGCGAGCGCGAACACCGCCCAGTCGCCGCTCGAGCGCGCGTCATTGGCCTCGACCTCGATGCGCCGCACGATGCCGTCGGGACCGGGCGCGGTCGACACCTGGAAGTTTTCGCCCTGATTGACGTAGATCTGGACGGCGCGCGACAGGTCGAGCGCTACGTCGTCGCGGGCAATCTTGATCGGTTCGACGGCGAAGGCCGGTAGCGCCGCGCAAAGCGTGACGACAGCCGCCAGAACAAAGGCCAACAGCGACCCGTTTCGCAGGAAATTCGTCAAAAATCAGTCCTTCGTTCCAGCGCCCGGTGGATCGTCCGCGATCCGGGCGTAGAGGTAGTGGTCCTGCCAGATGCCGTTGATCCTGAGGTAGGATCGCAGAAGTCCTTCGCGCCGGAATCCGGCTTTTTCAAGCACGCGGATCGACCGGATATTGTCGGGAATACAGGCAGCTTCGATCCGGTGCAACCTCAGCGTATCGAAGGCGAAGCGGCAGACCACCTTGACCGCGTCGGTCATCAGGCCGCGGCCGCCAAACCGCTCCCCGATCCAGTACCCGACATGGCCGCTTTGCGAGACGCCGTGGCGTATATTGCCGAGCGTAATGCCGCCGGCAAGCTTGCCGCTCGCCTTCTCGAAGATGAAGAAGGCGATGGCTGTCCCCTGCGCATAGTCTTCGCGGTAGCGGCCGATGCGCAGCCGCCAGGCGGTGCGGTCGAGTTCATCGGGCGTCCAGCGCGGCTCCCACGGTTCGAGGAAGGCACGGCTTTCGCCGCGCACCGCTGACCATTCGCGATAGTCGTTGGTGTAGGGCACGCGCAGCATGACCCGGTCGCCTTTCAGTGCCGGCAGGTCACGGCGAAAGAAAGGGAGCGCGAACACCGGCGCTTGAAGGCTTAGACGGCGAGCTTGCGGGCCGTGGTGTGCGTGCCCGCAAGCGAATCGAGAATCGCCTCATAGGGCGCGAGCGTACCCACCGGTCCAACCGCGGTCAGCGTCGGCTTGGTCGAAAACAGCCGGGACGAAAGGTCGGTCAGCCGCTCGACGGTCAGCGCCGACAGCCGTTCCATCAATTCCTCCTTGGCGATCGGCCGGCCGAACAGAAGCAGCTGCCTGGCGATCTGCGAGGCGCGGCTGGCCGGGCTTTCAGCCGACATGATCAGGCCGGCGCGATATTGCGCGCGGGCGCGGTCGAGCTCTTCCTGAAGGATATTCTCGCCGGCCTTCTGCAGCTCGTCGATAATGACCGGCACCAGTTCGGCAATGTCGCTCTGCCCGGTCGCGGCATGAACGCCGAAGATGCCGGTATCGGAAAAACCCCAGTGGAAGGCATAGACCGAATAGCACAGGCCACGCTTTTCGCGGACCTCCTGGAACAGCCGGGACGACATGCCGCCGCCGAGGATCATCGACAGCACCTGCGAAGCGTAGAAATCGCGCACATGATAGGCTCGGCCTTCGAAGCCGAGCACGATCTGCGCGTCCATCAGGTCGCGATCCTCGCGGAAATCGCCGCCGACATACTGCGCATATTGCGGCATCGTGCTGTCGGACTTGCTGCGGAAACCGCCGAGCTGATTTTCGACCTCGCGCACGAAATTGTCGTGCTTAATGTCGCCTGCCGCCACGATCACCATCTTCTCGGCGCCATACTGGCGCTCTATGAAATCATGCAGCTGTTTGGAGGTGAAGGATTTGACGGTTTCCGGCGTGCCGAGGATCGAGCGGCCGATCGTCTGGTGGCGGAAGGCGGTCTCGGTGAAACGGTCGAAGACGATGTCGTCGGGCGTGTCGTGCGCGGCGCCGATCTCCTGCAGGATCACATGCTGCTCGCGCTCCAGTTCCTCTGGGTCGAATTCGGACTCCTGCAGGATATCGGCAAGGATATCCACCGCCAGCGGCACATCGTCGGACAGCACCCTGGCGTAATAGGACGTCGTCTCGACTGATGTGGCGGCATTGATCTCGCCGCCGACATCCTCGATTTCCGAGGCGATCTCGAAGGCCGTCCGCCTTTTCGTACCCTTGAAGGCCATATGCTCGAGCAGATGGGCCATTCCGTGCTCGTCGTCACGCTCATTGCGGGCGCCGGACTTGACCCAGGCGCCAAGGGCAACGGATTCGAGGCTTGGAAGGGTTTCGGTGGCGACTGTCAGGCCGTTCGACAGACGGCTTACCTCAACACCCATATGGCAAGTACTCCCTAACGCGCTGCCCTTGAGTGGCGGCTCACGTAATCTTCCACCATTTTCAGGTCGGATGGAAGTACCGTGTACTTTTCGTCGGCTGACATCAAGGACCCCAGCCATGCGGGCAGGGCCGGCGACACGCCGCAGGCGGCTTCGACCGCGGCCGGGAACTTGGCCGGGTGCGCCGTGCCCAGCACCACCATCGGCACTGCACCGTCAGCCTTGCCGGCGGCGACATGCACGGCCGCGGCCGTGTGCGGATCGAGCAGATAATTGCTGGATTCGAGCGTTGAACGGATGGTGGCGGCAACCTCGTCCATATCAGCGCGTCCGGCGTCGAATTCGGACCGCATCCGGTCGATTTCCGCGGTTTCGATGGTGAAGGCGCCGGATTGCTTGAGGCCGGCCATGTAACGCCGCACCGTCTCTGCGTTACGGTCGCAGGCCTCGAACAGCAGCCGCTCGAAGTTCGACGATACCTGGATGTCCATCGATGGCGACGTCGTCGCAAACACACCCTTGGTGCGGTATTCACCGGTCGCGAAAGTGCGCGCCAATATGTCGTTGTCGTTGGTGGCGACGATCAGCCGCTCGATCTGCAGGCCCATCTTCTTGGCGGCGTAACCGGCGAAAATATCGCCGAAATTGCCGGTCGGCACGGTAAAGGAGACCGGCCTGTCCGGCGCGCCGAGCGAAAGCGCCGAGGAAAAATAATAGACGATCTGGGCCATGATGCGGGCCCAGTTGATCGAATTGACGCCCGACAGCGACACGCGATCACGAAAACGATGATCGTTGAACATATCCTTCAGCAGGCCCTGGCAATCGTCGAAATTGCCTTCGATCGCCAGCGCCTGGACGTTGGCGGCAGTCGATGTCGTCATCTGCCGCTGCTGCACCGGCGAGACGCGGCCATGCGGGAACATCACGAAAATGTCAGTTCGGTCGCGGCCGGCAAAGGCATCGATGGCGGCGCCGCCAGTGTCACCCGAGGTCGCGCCGACGATGGTGGCGCGCTGGCCACGCTCAGTCAGTACATGGTCCATCAGCCGAGCAAGCAGCTGCATGGCAACGTCCTTGAAGGCCAGCGTCGGACCGTGGAAGAGCTCGAGGATGAACGTGTTGGCGCCGGTCTGCACCAGCGGGCAGACGGCCCGGTGGCGGAAGGTGGCATAGGCTTCTCGCACCAGGCGCTCGAAGACGGGTGCGGCGATCTCGCCGCCGAGGAACGGCGTCAGCACGCGGATGGCGAGGTCCGCATATGGCAGGCCGCGCATGGCGCGGATCTCGGCTGCCGAAAACTGCGGCCATGTCTGCGGCACATAAAGCCCGCCGTCGCGGGCCAGCCCCGCCAGCACCGCATCGGCAAATCCAAGCACGGGTGCATCCCCGCGGGTACTCACATAGCGCATCGTCAAAGGTCCATTGCTGCCGCCGGTTTCATCCACGGCAATTGGTTAATTTTCCGAGCCGCCTCAGTCGCATTTTTGCCGTGGCGTTGCTATACGTCACCAACTTTGCGAGAGGGAAGTGCAGTTTCATGGCGTTTCATAAGTTCAACCGTCGCTTTGTCGCGGGTCTGGCGCTAACCGGCTTTATGCTTGCCGCCGCCGGTTGCCAATCGAGCGACAATGGCATCCTCAATCTCGGTTTCGGCAAGAAGACCGACCCGAATGCGCCAATACCGCCTCAGGATCCCAAGGTTCTCGCCAGCCAGTTGCAGGCCTACTGCCCGAAAGTGACGGTGCGGGACGGCACCGCATACTTCAATACCTACGCCAAGGGCGCGCCGCAGCCGAAAAAGAAAAAGGCTGATGCAACACAGGATGCCGAGGCCGCTGCCGCCGCGCAGACGGCGCCTGACGGCTCCATCGTCGATCCGAACAAGGATCCGGCCAAGATCATCTACCAGGCCTCGATCAGCGATGTGAGCCGCGATTGCAGCCGTGCCAACGGCCAGTTGACGATGAAGGTTGGCGTTGCCGGCAAGATCGTGCCGGGACCGCTGTTCGCCCCCGGCACCATCACCATGCCGATCCGCATTGCCGTCATGCACGGCCCCGACGTACTTTATTCGCAGATCCACCCCTATCAGATCCAGGTCAGCGATCCCTCGACCGCCACCCAGTTCGTGTTCACCGATCCCAACGTCGTCGTGCCCGAACCTTCCGCCCGGGATTACACTGTCTATGCCGGCTATGACGACACCGCGCCGGCGGCGGCGGACAAGAAGTCCGGCAAGAAAAAGAAGCGCGCTCCCGCGACGAACTAAGCGCCTGGGCGCCGTCGCTGCTGCGACGGTGCCGGTCAACTCTTTGAAACATCCAACGATCCGATCGTGATCCTGCAGGTGTGCGCCTGCGGGCAGGTCGCGTCTGCCTTTAAATCTCGATCCATTCCGCCAGCGCACTTGACTCATCCATAGCCCGGCGGTTATACGTAAATCAATATCTCGCAGGTTATCGATCCTATGCCAGACGCCCACGATACTTTGTTCAGAACGCTTGCCGACCCGACCCGGCGGTCCATCTTCGAGCGCCTTTGCCGCCAGGGTGAGCAGACCGTGGGGGCGCTGACGGCGCAGTCCGGGGTTTCGCAACCGGCGGTGTCGAAGCATCTCGGCGTCCTGAAGCTGGCCGGGCTGGTGCGTGACCGCCACGCCGGACGCCAGACCCACTACAGCGCCCAGCCCGAGGCACTTGGTCCGCTGACCGACTGGACAGTTCAAATGACAGGATTCTGGGAGGGCCGCTTCGATGACCTCGAGAACCTGCTGAAAAGGATGGACCAGTGAGCAATCCCGAACTGCGCACCGTCGTCGTCGAACGTGAAATATCCTGGCCGGCGGAGAAGATCTGGCGCGCGTTGACGCAGCCGCATCTGATGGAGGAATGGCTCATGAAGAACGATTTCAAGCCTGTCGTCGGCCACAGCTTCAATCTTCGCGGCGACTGGGGCGGCGTGCTCGATTGCGAGGTCCTCGCCGTCGAGCAAGGCAGGACGCTGTCCTACAGCTGGGATTTTGCGCATGAGGATGCCGCCTACAATCTGAAGAGCGTGGTGACGTTCACGCTCACGCCCACCAGCACGGGGACCCATCTGCGCGTCGAGCAGTCGGGCTTCCAGCCGAGCCAGAAGCAGGCCTATGGCGGCGCCAGGGCCGGGTGGCAGCAATTTCTCACCAAGCTGGAGCAGCTTCTGGCGAAGCCGGATTGAAGCCTGCCGGTACCATGCCCTGACTGCGGGGCACCGAATGCAAAAAGGACAAAATCGATGAAGATCAAGCTGACCAGCGTCTATGTGGACAACCAGGACAACGCACTGCGCTTCTACACCGACGTGCTGGGCTTTGCCGTGAAGGCCGACTTCAGCAATGGGCCTTTTCGTTGGCTGACCGTCACCTCACCCGATGAGCCCGACGGAATCGAGCTACAGCTGGCGCTCAACGACAACCCGGCCGCCAAGGCCTACCAGCAGGCCATCTTCAAGCAGGGGCAGCCCGCGCTCATGCTGTTCACCGACGAGGTCAAGGGTGATTACGAGCGCATCAAGGGACGCGGCGGTGCGTTCGCCATGGCGCCGACAGAAGTGACCGGCTCGACCATCGCCCAGCTCAACGACAGCTGCGGCAATCTGATCCAGATCACCCAGCTGGCGCGTTGGTAGGCGCTGGTTTCAAGAGGAGGTTGCAATGAATTTGAGCAAATGGATACGTCAAACCCATCGTTGGCTGTCGATCATCTTCACGCTGACCGTGGCAGCCAATTTCATCACCATGGCGTTCGGGCAACCTCCGGCCTGGGTGGTCTATTCGCCGCTGCTGCCGCTCTTCCTGCTGCTGTTCAGTGGCCTCTACATGTTCGTGCTGCCTTACGTCGCGAGATCGCGTGGCGAGCAGGGCGCGCAAGGGTAGGAATGGCCAAGGCGCTGGGAAAATCGAAGGTCGCAAAACCGGCCCCAGACAAGCCGGAAAAGCCGGTCCTGCTTTCGGGCGGCAACCCGCAGATCCCGAAGGCCTATGGGGACGCTCCGGTGCAGGCCTATATCGCGGCCATGCCGGGCTGGAAAAGCGATGTCGGGCGCCGGATCGACGCACTTATCGTCAGCGCCGTCCCCGGCGTCTACAAGGCGATGAAGTGGAACTCACCGTTCTATGGCATCGAGGGCGAGGGTTGGTTCCTCAGCCTGCATTGCTTCACCAGATACGTCAAAGTCGCCTTCTTTCGCGGCACGTCGCTCGATCCTGTGCCTCCCGGCGGTTCCAGGCAAAAGGAAGTGCGCTATCTCGACATCCATGAAGGCGAAGAGATCGACGAAGCCCGCTTCGCCTCCTGGGTGAAGCAGGCCAGCCGATTGCCCGGCGAGAAGATGTGAACGGAGGCAGACCATGAAGACCAGTATGTCGAGCAAAGACGAGGGAGGCGCCTCTGCCTCCGAGCGGATAGATGCCCGAATCCGGGAGCTGGACGATTGGCGGGGCAAGACGTTGGCCAGCCTGCGCAAGACCATCCTCGACGCCGATCCGGAAATCATCGAGGAGTGGAAGTGGATGGGCAGCCCGGTATGGTCGCGCGACGGCATGATCGCCGTCGGCAACGCTCACAAGGACAAGGTGAAGCTGACCTTTTCCCATGGCGCCAGCCTGCCGGATCCCGACAGGCTGTTCAACAACGGGCTCAACGGCAAGGTGTGGCGTGCCATGGATGTGTCGGAGGGCGACGAGATCGATGCGGATGCGCTGAAAGCGCTCGTCCGTGCCGCGATTGCCTACAACAGGGCAAAGAAGAAACCGGCCAAGTCGGCCAAAGCCAAGGACTGATCGGTTCAGGCGTCCGACCAGTCCGACAGAGCGGCAATCACACTTTTCAGTTCGGCCCAGCGGCGGATGACGGTTTCGGCGCCGGCTTCGGTCAGCACATCGGCATGGCCGGGATAGCTGTGCGCGGCGCCGGTGAAGCCGATCACGCGCATGCCGGCGGCCCTGGCGCCGGTGACGCCGTGCACCGAATCCTCGATGACGAAGGTGTTTGCCGGATTGGCGTTGAGTTGCTCCGCCGCGATCAGGAACACATCCGGCGCGGGCTTGGTTTTCTTGCTTGGTATTTCCAGCGCCGAAAAAATCCGGCCGGCGAAGAACGGCAGCAGGCCCACTTTCTCCAGCATGAACTCGATCCGCTCCAAGCGTGAGTTCGAGCAGACGCAGCGCGGCGCTGTCACTGCGGCCACAGCCTCGCGCACGCCGTCGATGGCGCGCACGTCGCTGCGCAGTTTGCGGTCAACCAGCTCTTCGGCCCGGTCGATCATCGAGGCCTGGAACGGGATCGCGGACTTCGCCTCGACCCGCATCATTATGTCCTTGAAGGTCAGTCCGGCATAGGTTTCGGCGTATTCCTCGGCCGAGATTTCATATCCGGCCAAGGTCAGCAATTCGGCCTCGACGCGGGCTGCGATGATTTCGGAATCGACGAGCACGCCGTCGCAATCGAAGATGACAAGATCTGGCTGGGGCATGGCAATCCGAACGAGGGAGGGTGATGGAGGCCCGGCAAGGCTCAAGCGGCGCGACATACACCAACGGGCCGGGCTGCGCAAATTGACGACGTCAGGGCTGCCTGGACCGTTGCGTCCTTCACCGAATATTTACGCTGATCGGTAACCATAACGTGGAGTAAACAGTAACGCGTGCCTTGGGTGTAAAAATGTCTGCCGTGCGTCTTGTCGCCGACCTCTCCCACGCCCCCCCGCAATCCGAGTGGCTGGACACGATCCTCAAGGGCGATTGTGTCGCCGCGCTCGACCGGCTGCCGGAAAAATCCATCGACGTCATCTTCGCCGATCCGCCTTACAATCTGCAACTCGACGGCGATTTGCACCGGCCCGACCAGTCCAAGGTTGACGCCGTCGACGATGACTGGGACCAGTTCGAGAGTTTCGAGGCCTATGACGCCTTCACCCGCGCCTGGCTCCTGGCGGCACGCCGCGTGCTGAAGCCCAATGGCACCATCTGGGTCATCGGCTCCTACCACAACATCTTCCGCGTCGGCGCCAAAATGCAGGATCTCGGCTTCTGGATCCTCAACGATGTCGTCTGGCGCAAGACCAACCCAATGCCGAACTTCCGCGGCCGCCGCTTCCAGAACGCGCATGAGACCATGATCTGGGCCTCGCGCGACCAGAAGGGCAAGGGCTATACCTTCAATTACGAAGCCATGAAGGCGTCGAACGACGACATCCAGATGCGCTCCGACTGGCTGTTCCCGATCTGCACTGGCGGCGAGCGGCTGAAGAACGACAATGGCGACAAGCTGCATCCGACGCAGAAGCCGGAAGCGCTGCTCGCCCGCATCATGATGGCTTCGACCAAGCCGGGCGACATCGTGCTCGACCCATTCTTCGGCTCCGGCACCACCGGCGCCGTGGCCAAGCGGCTCGGCCGTCACTTCGTCGGCATCGAGCGCGAACAGGTCTATATCGACGCCGCCAACGAGCGCATCGATGCCGTGCGGCCGCTGGAAAGCGCCGATCTCACCGTGCTCACCGGCAAGCGCGCCGAGCCGCGCGTCGCCTTCGTCAGCCTGATCGATACCGGTCTGATGCAGCCCGGCGCCACGCTCTATGACGCCAAGAAGCGCTGGTCGGCCAAGGTACGCGCCGACGGCACGGTGGCGATCGGCGACAGCGCCGGCTCGATCCACAAGATCGGCGCCGAAGTGCAGGGCCTGGACGCCTGCAACGGCTGGACCTTCTGGCACTATGAGCGCTCGGGCGGCCTGACCCCGATCGACGAACTGCGCCGCATCGCCAGGCTCGGCATGGAACGGGCAGGGGCTTGAGATTCAAGGTTTAAATTCGGCGCTCTACGACGGCCCCCCTCTGCCCTGCCGGGCATCTCCCCCACGAGGGGGGAGATTGCGCGTTTCATTGTTTTCGCCAACTTTCAACGTTGTAAGAAAGAGCCGTGGGCGAGCTGCCAATCTCCCCCCTCGTGGGGGAGATGCCCGGCAGGGCAGAGGGGGGCGCCATAAAGCGCTACCTTCGACCCCTCTGCGTAGCTCAGGTCGCGATGCCATACCGCTCAAGGTCCGCCTTGAGCGTTTTTGCATCTGTGAACAGCACAGCATTCCAGCCGGCGGCCCTGGCGCCATCGACATTCCTGGGGCTGTCGTCGATGAACAGCGTGGCTGACGGTTCGAGCTCGAACGCGGCAACGTGATGGTCGTAGATGGCGCGGTCGGGCTTGATCTCACGGATATCGGCCGACACGGTCACGCCGCGCGGGCGGCTAAGGAAATCGAAGCGCAGTCTTGCCTCGGCAAGCGTGTCGGCGGCGAAGTTCGTCAGCATGGTCACGTCGTGGCCGCTCTCGATCAGGCCGAGCATGATGGCGACGCTGTCCTCATATGCATGCGGCACCATGTCGTTCCAATAGCGTCGGAAATTGCGAATGTTTTCAGCATGATCCGGGTAATCCGCGATCAGCAGCGCTTCCGCCTCTTCCCACGTCCGGCCACGATCCTGCTCGATGTTCCAGTCATGCGTGCAGACATTGTCGAAGAACCACTTGCGCTCTTCGGCATCGGGAATGAGGCGGCTGAACGGAATGTTCGGATCGTAGTGGAGCAAGACGCGGCCGATGTCGAACACGATATGGCGGATTTCAGTCATTTCTGGCCTTTCAAAGCGAATGCTAGTCAATCGGGCGGTGTTTTTTGGTTGCGCCCGGTATCGCTGCTTCGATGACCTTTTTCATGACGGTCGGCAGCGCTTCTCCGGAAATGTCATGGGCCAGCGACCAGAAATGCCCTTCCGGCGCATCACTTTTCACTTGAGCGTGAAAAACTTCGAGCTCGAGCGCGAAATGGGTGAAGACATGCGCGATCTCTCCGGCGCGCCGCCAGTCCGCAGGGAAGGGCGCTGCTTGGGCAGTCGTCGCGCCGTCTATCCGGGCTGTCCAATCTGTGGTCGGCACCTCGGTCATGCCGCCGAGCAGGCCCTTGTCAGGCCGCTTGCGCAACAGGATGGCGCCGTCGCCGCGCTCGGCGACGAAGGCGGCACCCCGCCTGAGTGGTTTGTCGACCTTGGGCAGGCGGACCGGGAAGCGCTCGGGGTCGCCGGACAGGATGGCGCTGCAATCCTCGCGCACCGGGCACAGCATGCAGCGCGGCCGTCTTGGCGTGCAGATCGTAGCGCCGAGGTCCATCATCGCCTGGGCGAAGTCGCCCGGCCTTGTCTGCGGAACCAGTCTTTCGACGAGCGCGCGGATTTCAGGCTTTGCCTCGCTGAGCGGCGTTGCGATCGAATAGAGCCGCGAGATGACACGTTCGACATTGCCGTCGACGACCGCCGCCGGACGGTCGAAGGCGATCGCCGCGATCGCCGCCGCCGTATAGGCGCCGATCCCCGGCAATTCCCTCAATCCCGTTTCGTTGTCGGGAAAACGGCCGCCCTGGCTCGCAACCAGATCGGCGCAGGCCTTGAGGTTGCGCGCTCGTGAATAATAGCCGAGCCCGGCCCAGGCCTTCATCACATCCTCGGCCGGCGCAGCCGCCAGCGCCTTCACATCAGGCCATTTCTCGACAAAGGCGCGAAAATAGGATTTTACCGCTTCGACCGTGGTCTGCTGCAGCATCACTTCCGAAAGCCAGATGCGATAGGGGTCCGGCGGTGCACCGCCGGCCGCGGCGTGCGGCGTGATCCGCCACGGCAGTTCGCGATGGTGCGCGTCGTACCAGGCAAGCAGACGCGCGGCGATCTCTCCCGATAGAGTTGGTCCGGATGCGGCCTTGCGGGTCTGTTCGTGCAGTGCCATTGATCGCGGGCTGGCTCTAGGCTGGTGAGGAGCGTGGCTGGAGAACGTACATGGCAGGGAGAACGCCTTACGGCAATCCCGTTCCGGTGAGCGATCTCGCGACCGCGATCCTCGACCCCGTGCTGCGCAAGCGGGCCGGCATTTCGATCGGGCTGGTGCAGTCATGGGAAGAGATCGCCGGCCCCAGGCTCGCCGGCCATTCGCGCCCCGAAAAAATCCAGTGGCCGCGCCGCATGCATGAGGACGATCCGTTCGAGCCGGCGGTGCTGGTCATCGCCTGCGAGGGCATGGCCGCGCTGCACCTACAGCACGAGACCGGCGAGATCATCAACCGCGTCAATGCCTTTCTCGGCTTCAACGCGATCGGCAGGATCCGGATCGTGCAAAAGCCGGTGCTGAGGGACAAAGCCCGGCCGAAACCGACGCCGAGAGCACTGACTTCTGTCGAAAAGGCCAAATTGTCGGATACCGTCGGCAAGATCGAGGATGAAGGCTTGCGCGCCTCGCTGGAGCGTCTTGGCGCCACAATTCTTGGCCAAAGGAAGCGGCCAAGGTAATCAACCGGCAATCAGTCGGTCATGAACGCGTCATCTATCTCGCGCATTCGTGATCCTGCATGTAGAGTTTGGCGATTGGAATGGGGACGGCGATGCCTTAATTCCCGCCAACTCTCGCCTTTTCTAGCCTTTGCGTTGCAAAATCAAACCACAGTCAGGTGATTCGCATGAACCGTAGCTTGTCCCGCAGAAACCTCCTGTCTTCGCTGGCCGTCATTCCGGCAGTGGCTATGCTCGCCGCATGCAGCGATTCAGGCGAGGATGCCAAAGCAGCGGATGTGAAGCCTGCGGCTCCCGCGCCTGCTTCGACGCCTGCCACTCCGGCCGCCGTCAAGGTCCCGGAGTCTTCCGGCAATGTCGAGATGGCCGAACTGCTGAAGCCCGGCGCTTTGCCCGACAAGCAGCTCGGCAAGGATGACGCCAAGGTCACCATCGTCGAATATGCCTCGATGACCTGCCCGCATTGTGCGCATTTCGCCGCGACCACCTTCCCTGAGTTGAAGACCAAATACATCGACACCGGCAAGGCGCGTTACATCCTGCGCGAATTCCCATTCGATCCGAGCGCCGAGGCCGGTTTCATGCTGGCGCGCTGTTCGAAGGACAATTATTTCCCGATGGTCGACGTGCTGTTCAAGCAGCAGGCCAACTGGGTCGGCGTCAACAATACCAAGGATGCGCTGCTGCAGATCTCCAAGCTCGCCGGTTTTACACAGGAGTCCTTCGAGGCCTGCTTGACGGACCAGAAACTTCTGGACGATGTGAGATCGGTCCAGAAGCGCG
The DNA here is from genome assembly GCF_040323635.1 of Mesorhizobium sp. M0037. NCBI lineage: Bacteria > Pseudomonadati > Pseudomonadota > Alphaproteobacteria > Hyphomicrobiales > Phyllobacteriaceae > Mesorhizobium > Mesorhizobium sp. M0037. The sequence continues at coordinate 157,166 of NZ_JAMYVB010000015.1, forward strand.
GCGCCGATGAATTCAAGGTCGACTCGACGCCGACCTTCTTCATCAACGGGAAAACCTACAAAGGTGCGATGTCGATTGAGGAAATATCGGCCATCATCGACCCTCTGCTCTGACGTCCAGGCGGCGCCGGAGCGACTGCGCTTCGGCGTCAGCGCACCTTTGTGCCTTCCAGGCAGGCGCGAATGAAGTTTTCGCGCCTTCGCCTCCTCGGCTTCAAGTCCTTCGTCGAACCCGGCGAGTTCGTCATCGAACGTGGCCTGACCGGCATTGTCGGGCCGAATGGCTGCGGCAAGTCGAACCTTGTCGAGGCGATGCGCTGGGTGATGGGCGAAAGCTCATACAAGAACATGCGCGCGTCCGGCATGGACGACGTGATCTTTTCCGGCTCGGGAACGCGCCCGGCCCGCAACACCGCCGAAGTCACGCTGTTCCTCGACAATAGCGACCGGACCGCGCCCGCCGCCTTCAACGACGCCGATGAATTGCAAGTGTCGCGCCGCATCGAGCGCGAAGCCGGCTCGCTCTACCGCATCAACGGCAAGGAAGCCCGCGCCAAGGACGTGCAGCTTCTGTTCGCCGACCAGTCGACCGGCGCGCGCTCGCCTTCCATGGTCGGACAGGGCCGCATCGGCGAACTGATCCAGGCCAAGCCGCAGGCGCGCCGCGCGCTGCTCGAAGAGGCCGCCGGCATTTCCGGCCTGCACACGCGCCGTCACGAGGCCGAGCTTCGGCTGAAGGCGGCCGAACAAAATCTGGAACGGCTGGACGATGTCGTCGGCGAACTGGAGAGCCAGATCGAAAGCCTTAAGCGCCAGGCGCGCCAGGCATCGCGCTTCAAGAACCTGTCGGCCGATATCCGCAAGGCGGAAGCCACGCTCTTGCATCTGCGCTGGACTTTGGCCAAAACCCAGGAGGGCGATGCGCGTTCGGCATTGGCGGTTGCCACAGCTCTGGTCGGCGACCGCGCCGCCGCCCAGATGGCTGCCGCCCGTGAGCAAGGCATCGGCGCCCACCGGCTGCCCGATCTGCGCGATGCCGAGGCCGCCGCGGCTGCCGCCTTCCAGCGCCTGTCGATCGCCAAGGCTCAGATCGAGGAGGAGGCTGGCCGCATCCGCGCCCGCCAGGCCGAACTGGAGCGCCGGCTGCAGCAGCTCGACGGCGACATCGCCCGCGAGGAGCGCATGGTCCGCGACAATGCGGATATTCTTGAGCGCCTGCGCGAGGAAGAAGCCACGCTCAACTCCGAAAATGCCGGCGCCGCCGAGCGCGAGGCCACGACGCGGGCCGCTTTCGAGCAGGCCGGCGCAACGCTGTCGCAGAGCGAAGCCAAGCTCGCTGCGCTGACCGCCGAACGCGCCGAGGCCGCCGCCGCGCGCAATCAGATCGAACGAACGCTGCGCGAAAACGCCGAACGCCGCGATCGCTTTGCCCGCCAGCTGGCCGATGTCGACCGCGAATTGTCCGAGATTGTGTCGAAGGTTGCGGGCTTGCCCGATCCCGCCGAGAAGCGCGCTCTGGTCGAGGACGCGCTCGCCCGGTTGGAGGAGGCCGAGGCCGGCGCCATTGCTGCCGAACAGGCGGTCGCCGAGGCGCGCGCCACCGAGAGTGCCGCCCGTCCGCCGCTGCAGGATGCCAGGGCCGAACTCGCCGGCATCGAGACCGAAGCCCGCACGCTGGCCAAGATCCTCAATGCCGCCAGCGGCGATCTTTTCCCGTCGGTGCTGGAGCAACTCAGCGTCGAACGCGGCTATGAGACGGCCCTTGGTGCTGCGCTTGGCGAGGATCTCGACGTGCCGCTCGACCGCAGCGCGCCGGTGCACTGGGGCGAAAGCCAGGTTCAATCAGGCGATGCGGCCTTGCCGGAAGGCCTCAAGAGCCTCGCCAGCGTGGTGCGCGCGCCTTCGCAGCTTGCCCGACGGTTGGCGCAGATCGGCATTGTCGACACCTCTGACGGCCGCCGGCTGCAGGCTCTGCTCGCTCCCGGCCAGCGGCTGGTCAGCCGCGACGGCGCGCTGTGGCGCTGGGACGGGCTGACCGCCAGCGCCGATGCACCGACCGCGGCCGCGCAAAGGCTGGCGCAGAAGAACCGGCTGGCCGAGCTCGATGCCGAGGCGGTACAGGCGACGCAGATCGTGCGCGAGGCCGAAGCCGCCCTTGCCCAGGCCGAACAGGCACTCCGCCAGGCGAGTGAGGCCGAACGCAATGCCCGCCAGGCCGGGCGCGATGCCCAGCACGGCCTGGACGCCGCCCGCAGCGCGCTGGCCGAGGCCGAAAAGGCCGGTGGCGAGCTGGCAAGCCGCCGCGCCGCCCTGGACGAGGCGCGCGCACGAATCGTCGACAGCCATGAAGAAACGGCCGCCGCCTTCGCCGAGGCCGAAATGCTGCTGCAGGACGCCCCCGATCTCGGCGACCTGCAATTGCAGCTTGAACAATCCGCCGCCAATGTCGGCAGGGACCGCGCAACCTTGGCCGACGCGCGCGCCGTCCATGAAGGCCTGCGCCGCGAAGCCGAGGCGCGCACGCGCCGGCTCGACGCCATCGGCGCCGAGCGCAGCAACTGGTTGCAGCGGGCCGAAAACGCCTCGACGCAGATTGCCTCGCTGGGCGAGCGCAGGGCCGAGGCCGAGGCCGAGCGCGAAACGCTGGCCGACGCCCCCGACGAGATCGACGCCAGGCGGCGCGCGCTGCTGTCGCAGCTGACCGAGGCCGAGACCTTGCGCAAGGCGGCCGCCGACCGTTTGCAGGAGGCCGAGAACAAGCAGGCCGAGCTGGACAAGGCCGCCACCGCGGCCATCCAGTCGCTGGCCGATTCCCGCGAAACCCGCGTCCGCGCCGAAGAGCGATTGACCGCCGCCGATGAGCGCCGGCTCGAGGTCGAGGCGCGCATCCAGGAAACGCTGAACACGCCGCCGCATCTGGTCATTCGCCATACTGGCCTGGAAGCCGACAGCCCGATGCCGGAAATGGCCGAGATCGAGCGCCAGCTCGACCGGCTGAAGGTTGAGCGCGAGCGGCTCGGCGCCGTCAATCTGCGCGCCGAGGAAGAGCAGAAGGAATTGTCGGACCGGCTGGAGACCATCGTCTCCGAGCGCGAGGACATCATCGAGGCGATCCGCAAGCTCAGGCAAGCGATCCAGAGCCTGAACCGCGAAGGCCGCGAACGGCTGCTTGCCGCTTTCGAGGTGGTCAACGGCCATTTCCAGCGGCTGTTCTCGCATCTGTTCGGTGGCGGCACGGCCGAACTGCAGCTGATCGAATCCGACGACCCGCTCGAAGCCGGGCTCGAAATCCTGGCACGTCCGCCCGGCAAGAAGCCGCAGACCATGACGCTGCTGTCCGGCGGCGAGCAGGCACTGACGGCGATGTCGCTGATATTTGCCGTGTTCCTGACCAATCCGGCGCCGATCTGCGTGCTCGACGAAGTCGACGCGCCGCTCGACGATCACAATGTCGAGCGCTTCTGCAACCTTATGGACGAAATGGCCGCGACCACCGAGACGCGCTTCGTCATCATCACCCACAACCCGATCACGATGGCGCGCATGAACCGCCTGTTCGGCGTGACCATGGCCGAGCAGGGCGTCAGCCAACTGGTCTCGGTCGATCTGCAGGCCGCCGAGGCGATGCGCGAGGCGAGCTGACGCAGCATGCTTTGTTGATTTCGTCGGCGATGGCCTCGATCCGACTGTTGCAACAGGACCGTCGCCCTTGCGACCTGCTTGCGACGCGCATTCTGTAAGGTTCGAAGAGAAGGAATTTAAGCGCCACCTGAGAGCGAACGCCAAAGCCCACATGCAAAGCGCCGGCCAACGCGAAAGCGATGCCTACAAGGCGCAGATGGCAATAGGCTCCGACAGCAATTCAGCTGCCACGTTTATCGGAAGCCCAGGAAGCTCAGTATCGCAATCACGATAACGACTGCTCCGATGAGCCAGATTATGTTGTTCACCGTATCTCTCCCGAACTAGTTGCTGGGAGTGAACTCGTAAGAGCCTACTAATGTTCCCGCATTTTCTGCGTCGAAACAAAATGGCGGCCATCGCTTCGTCGATTGCCAGACCAAGGTCCGAACAGGGTATGACTGAAGTCCTGACGTCGGAGCCATAGGCCCGAAGGCGGGCAACCTATGCCCTCCCGATACATTGGAACCCGGCTGCCGAGCATGAGTCCCTTCATCGGTGGTCAATCGGGTGCCCGCCATTCCTGAGAGGTTAGCGGGCACCCGATCGTCGTGACACCGCCAAGCGGTGTTCGTTCAATAGAGAGGCTGACAGTGACCTTTGTCCAGAGATCAGTGCGTGACGGCGCAACCCGACCCGCAAACGACAACGACAGTCCTGCGGAAGTTTCTTCCGTTCTTGACCTCATACCATCGGCTGACGACGACAAGGTCGCTGAGCTTGTCAGGCGAACAGAGCGCCTGGCAATCGCAGTGGTTATCGGAATCGCGGTTCTGCTGATCTTGGCGCCGGTGGTTTACCTTGCACTTTCTTACGGGATCTGAGACGGCCCGACCTATGGGATCTGAAATGGCCTGATTGGTCTCGTAAATCTCACAAATTGTGCCGACGGTCTTCCTCGCAAGACGGGTGTTTCCCGTCACAGATCAGGAGATCGAACGCGACGACATAGAAGGGTCCTGTGCAGCGCTCCTTTGTCGAGTGGCGTAACCCCGGTGGTCGGCTTGAAAGAGCGCCTTTACCAGAAGTTGCCAACAGGAGCTGCTGTCGCAACTTCTTCTTTCGATACGCCGTGTTGCACGGGAGCAGCCGTCACTGATCGCGCCCGTGGACCGACGACGCTACTCGGAACCAAAGGGATGGGACGCGGTTATCCCCGCGAAGGGATAATTAGCAGGTGGAGATATTACAATGAAAACAATGATCGTGAGCGCCTTGGCGCTGTTCATTGCCATGCCGACGATAGCTCCGGCAGCCGAAGCTGACGTGGTCATCACGACCCACCATCGACATCATCACAGGAGCGTAAAGGTCATCAATGACCAGGGTCAACGCCTTCATCACCGCAGACACGGCACGGTTGCCTTCTACGACCACGGCCGCAGACATCATCGCCGGGATACGGTCATCGTGACCGGCTCGATCGAGCGCAGCCATCATCGCTATTATCGACATCATCGGCATCATCCCGTCGTCATCCAGGACGACAACGATTACTGATCCTCTCCGCACGGCCCCGGCTCTGTCAACGGAGTCGGGGTCGCGTGGGAGTCAGATAGCTCCTGACGGCAGCCATCGATAAGGTCGGTAAATCATTGATTCCAAAGGCATGTGATTTGGCTGGGGCGCCAGGATTCGAACCTGGGAATGTCGGTACCAAAAACCGATGCCTTACCACTTGGCGACGCCCCAGCAAGCGAGCTTTGCCCGTTGCGCGCGGCCTTATAGGACGAGCGGCACGAAAGCTCAATGCCGAGTTGGCCACTGTGCAAAACTGATCCACCGCTTGGCGCGGGGACGCGCTATTCGCCCCAGACCGCCAACTCGTTGCCAGCGGGATCGGTGAAATGGAACCGCCTGCCGCCCGGGAACGAGAATATCGGCTTGACGATCGTGCCGCCGGCGCTTTCGACAACGTCGAGCGTTGCTTCCAGATCCTGCGAATAGAGCACCGGCAATGGTTTCGCCGGCGCCTCCGCTGCATCGGCCTGGAAGCCGCCATCGAGCCCTTCGCCGAAGGCCGAATAGGTCGGCCCGTAATCGGTGAACGACCACGAGAAGGCGGCGCTGTAGAAAGCCTTGACGCTGTCCAGCGTCGCGCCGGTCGCGGGCAGTTCGAGATAGTCGAGTTTTCCGTTGAGTTTCATCACGCTGCTCCCAACTTGTTCCCTATATGTTCTATATCCTGGGCAGCGATCCGGCAAGTCTTTTCGACGCAGCTTTTGCTTAATCGATTGTAGTCGCCGGGCTTCGCTGCCACACCTTGCCTTTCGCACTGCAGCATAATAACGCTCGGGTCGGAACGCGGGGGAACCGGGTCTTGGCCCCGGTGTTCTATCTTCCGAGGACTTGGAGGGCGAGCATGACCAAATGGGTCTACACCTTCGGCGATGGCGCCGCGGAGGGACGTGCGGGCGACCGCAACCTTCTCGGCGGCAAAGGCGCCAATCTGGCCGAGATGTGCAGTCTTGGCCTGCCCGTGCCGCCGGGCTTCACCCTCACCACCGAAGTCTGCAACGCCTATTACGCCAACGGCAACAGCTATCCGGCCGCGTTGCAGGCCGATGTCGTCAAGGCGCTGGACCATATCGGGCAGCTGACGGGGCGCCGTTTCGGCGATCCGTCGAAGCTGCTTCTGGTCTCGGTCCGCTCCGGGGCCAGGGCCTCGATGCCGGGCATGATGGACACCGTGCTCAATCTCGGCCTCAATGACGAGACGGTCGAGGCGTTGGCAGCCGATTCCGGCGATGCCCGCTTTGCCTATGACAGCTACCGCCGCTTCATTCAGATGTATTCCGATGTCGTCATGGGTCTCGACCACGAAGTGTTCGAGGAAATCCTGGAGGACCAGAAGGCGAGCCTCGGCCACGAGCTCGACACCGAACTGACAGCGCAGGAATGGCAGAGCGTCATCGCCCTTTACAAGGCCAAGGTCGAGGAGGAACTCGACAAGCCGTTTCCGCAGGACCCGCACGAGCAGCTGTGGGGGGCGATCGGCGCGGTATTTTCCAGCTGGATGAACAACCGCGCCATCACCTACCGGCGCCTGCACGACATCCCGGAAAGCTGGGGCACGGCGGTCAATGTCCAGGCCATGGTATTCGGCAACATGGGCGAGACGTCGGCCACCGGCGTCGCCTTCACGCGCAACCCCTCGACCGGCGAAAAGATGCTCTATGGCGAATTCCTGGTGAACGCGCAGGGCGAGGATGTCGTAGCCGGCATCCGCACGCCGCAAAACATCACCGAGGCGGCGCGCATCGCCGCCGGCTCCGACAAGCCGTCGCTGCAGAAACTGATGCCGGACGCGTTCCGGTCCTTCGTCGACATCTCCGACCGCCTGGAACAGCACTACCGCGACATGCAGGATCTCGAATTCACCATCGAGCGCGGCAAATTGTGGATGCTGCAGACGCGTTCCGGCAAGCGCACCGCCAAGGCGGCGCTGAAGATTGCCGTCGAAATGGCGCGCGACAAGCTGATCACGACGGAGGAGGCGGTCGCCCGCATCGATCCCGCCTCGCTCGATCAGCTGTTGCATCCTACCATCGACCCCAAGGCCGCGCGCGATGTCATCGGCGTCGGCCTGCCGGCTTCTCCGGGCGCCGCGACCGGCGAGATCGTCTTCTCGTCCGCCGATGCCGAGGATCTGAAGACGCAAGGTCGCAAGGCAATCCTGGTGCGCATCGAAACCAGCCCCGAAGACATTCACGGCATGCATGCTTCAGAAGGCATCCTGACCACGCGCGGCGGCATGACCAGCCACGCCGCCGTGGTCGCGCGCGGCATGGGCAAGCCTTGCGTTTCGGGCGCCGGCTCGCTGCGTGTCGACTACAAGGCCGGCACGCTGATGTCGATGGGCCAGACCTTCCGCAAGGGCGACATCATCACCATCGATGGTAGCAACGGCCAGGTGCTGAAGGGCGCCGTGTCGATGCTGCAGCCGGAACTGTCGGGCGATTTCGCCGCCATCATGGAATGGGCCGATGCGGTGCGCCGCATGAAGGTGCGCACCAATGCCGAGACGCCGCTCGATGCGCGCATGGCGCGCTCCTTCGGCGCCGAAGGCATCGGCCTCTGCCGCACCGAGCACATGTTCTTCGACGGCGAGCGTATCGTCGCCATGCGCGAGATGATCCTGGCCGATACCGAGAAGGACCGCCGCACCGCGCTCGCCAAGCTGTTGCCGATGCAGCGCTCGGATTTCCTCGAACTGTTCGAGATCATGGCCGGCCTGCCGGTGACGATCCGGCTGCTCGATCCGCCGCTGCACGAATTCCTGCCCAAGACGGAAGCGGAGGTGGCGGAGGTCGCCGCCGCCATGAACGTCTCGCTCGACAAGCTCAGGCAGCGCACCGAAGCCCTGCACGAGTTCAACCCGATGCTCGGCCATCGCGGCTGCCGCCTCGCCGTCTCCTATCCCGAGATTGCCGAGATGCAGGCGCGCGCCATTTTCGAGGCAGCCGTCGAGGCCGGCAAGAAAGCCGGCGCGCTGGTCGTTCCCGAGATCATGGTGCCGCTGGTCGGCCTGGTGAAGGAGCTCGACTACGTCAAGGCGCGCATCGATGCGGTCGCCAAGGCTGTCATGGACGAGACCGGCGTCAAGATCGACTATCTCACCGGCACGATGATCGAGCTTCCGCGCGCGGCGATCCGCGCCCACGTCATCGCCGCTACGGCCGAGTTCTTCTCCTTCGGCACCAACGATCTCACCCAGACCACCTTCGGCATCTCGCGCGACGATGCTGCCTCGTTCCTTGAGACCTATCGGCAGAAGGGCATCATCGAGCAGGACCCGTTCGTCTCGCTCGACATCGAGGGCGTCGGCGAACTGGTGCGCATGGCTGCGCAAAAGGGCAGGGCGACACGGCCCGACATCAAGCTCGGCATATGCGGTGAACATGGCGGCGATCCGGCCTCGATCCGCTTCTGCGAAGAGGTCGGCCTCGACTATGTCTCGTGCTCTCCCTACCGCGTGCCGATCGCAAGATTGGCCGCAGCCCAAGCCGCGGTGCAGATTGCCAAAACAGCAGTGCCGCGCCCCAAAAAGAGCGCCGCGGCATCCTGATTTCGACACAGTCCTTTCGGTATCGATGAAACGGCCACCCCTGGGTGGCCGTTTGGCGCTAAGCTTACGATTTTGTAAGCAAATTCACGCTGATGTGCGCGCCCCAACACGCAATCCCGACATCGTTTCTTCCCAATTTCACGGCCCCCCAACCCGCCGGTGCCGAGAAAAGATGTTACAGATTTCGCCCAGACCCTTCCGCTCGATCCTGATTATCCAGACCAAGTTCATCGGCGATATTGTTCTGTCCTCCACGCTCGCCAAGAACCTGCAGCTCGAATATCCCGGTGTCAGGATCGTCTTTCTCTGCGAGGCGCGCCTCGCCAGTTTCGTCACCGCGCACGGCATCGCCGCCGAGGTCGTCAGCTTCCGCCGCGCCGCCATGCGCGGCACCCCGCTGGAGCGTGGGCGCGAGCTCTATTCTATGATCAGCAAGCTGCGCCAATTCCGTTTCGACCTGACCATCGACCTCACCGATTCAAAGACATCGCGGCTCATCGTCAGGTTCCTCAACGCCAGCACCCGCATCGGCTACAATCCTCCGGAAAGGCCGCTGCGCTGGCATGAGCGCCAGCCCGCCAATGTCTTTGCCGAGCCGTTCGGTTTTGGCGAACGTCACTATCTCTACCGCTACCTTTCGCCGCTCGAGCCGCTCGGCATCGGCCTGCGCGTGCGGGTGCCGTCGATTCGGCCATTGCCGATGGAGACGGCGAGGGCCCAGGCATTGCTGGACAAACACCATTTGCGGCCAAACGGCTTTATCGCGGTGCATGCCGGCGCAAGTTTTCACGGCCGGCGCTGGCAGCATGAACGCTTTGCCGCCGTGATCGACACGATTTCGCGCGAAACCGGACTGGATTTCGTACTCGTCGGCGGCCCTGACGAGCGCAAGCCGGCCGAGCAGATCCTCGCCAGTGCCGCGTCGATCATCAACCTCGTCGGCGCGCTGTCGCTGGAAACGCTGCTGGCGGTGTTGCAGCAGGCGCGGCTGTTTGTCGGCAATGAGAGCGGCCCCATGCACATGGCAGCAGCGGCCGGAACGCCGGTTGTCGGCCTTTTCGGCCTGACCAGCCCGGCCGTCTGGGGACCGGTCGGCGTGCCCAGCCTCGCCTTGCAGCCATCCATGCCGTGCAATTGCGTGGCGGGCAGCCTGTGCAATCCGCTCGATCCCAGCAAGGCCTGCTGCGTCTGGCGCCTCGAGGTCGAACCGGTCGTCGCGGCCGTGCGCGAAGTCCTGTCACGCACGCATGTGGAACTGGAACACGCCGTCTGACGGTGCGCGGCGGTCACATTGTCGGGATATCAGCTTCCTCACGGCCACTATCCCGATTTCCGCCTTGTTGCGGGTCCTGGGATGCGGCTATGACAGCGCCGATTCTCAGACAAGACAGGCATCCCTTGCAAAAGCTGTTTTGCGCCTTGGCGCTATCTATCGTGGCCGTGTCCTCGGCCCAGGCCGCGCCGCTTGTCGAGCCGGCGCTGCATCTGAAGGCTGAGGACGGTAGCAGTGTCGGCCGCGTCGCGCTTACGCTCGACGCCTGCGGCGGCCAGACCGATACGAGGATCCTGTCGGCGCTGGTGGAGAACCGGATTCCGGCGACGATCTTCGTCACCGGTATCTGGCTGAAGCGCAACGCCGCCGCCGTCGAGATCATGCGCGCGCATCCGGACCTGTTCGAACTGGAAAACCATGGCGGCCATCACATCCCGGCCGTTGACACGCCGCGCAAGATCTACGGCATCCGCAGCGCCGGCAGCCCGGAAGCGGTGCAGGCCGAAGTCGAATCGGGCGCTGCCGCTCTCGCTGGCACCGGCGAGCCGGCGCCGAAATGGTTTCGCGGCGCGACCGCCGAATACAGCCCGTCGGCTATCGCCATGATCCGCAGGCTCGGCTTCAAGGTCGCCGGCTTTTCGATCAACGGCGATGGCGGCTCGTTGCTCGGCGCAAAAGAAACTGCCCGGCGCATCGCCGCCGCCAAGGATGGCGATGTCATCATCGCCCACATCAACCAGCCGACCCACGCTGCCGGCGAGGGCGTCGTGCAAGGTCTGCTCGCGCTGAAGGCCAAGGGGCTGATGTTCGTGCGGCTGGATGACGCCGACGGTGTCGGCAACGACGGGACGACTGATTAGGATCAGGCGGCGGCAGGCAGTTTCATCGCCTTTGGACTGACGTCGCCGACGTTTGAGATTAACCGAGGCCTCTGAGCTTCGTCATCCCAGGATGAAACAGGAGCGAAGCTCCGTCGCGAAGACCCTGGGATGACGAAGCGAGCAACGGCGGCTTGAGTCGCTTGCTCAGGCCGGTGCTGCTTCGATCGTCACCCTGTTGGGATAGAAGGCGCCGTGGTAGCGTATCTCAGCCATTTCGTCGAAGGGCTGCTCATAGCCCCACATTGCGTCCTTGCCGGTCTCGCCGGCCGGCAGCACGCTCCAGTAGCTGGCGTCGCCCTTGTAGGGGCAGTGGGTCGACAGGGTGGTTTTGCCGAGCTGGGTGAAGTCGATGTCTTCGAAGGGGATGTAGAATGCCTGGGGGTAGGGCGGTTCGGACAGAAGCTTCGCTCGCGTCGATGAGGCGATCACCGTATCGCCGGCACGCACGACCACGGTACCGCGATAGGGTTCGACGGTGATGACCTTGCCGGGATTGCTCTGAAAGCCGGGGGCGGGGTTGGCGATCTGGTCCATGCGGGGGTTCTCCTTGTTCGATTGGGAGCACAGTTCGATTGGGAGCGTGCGGGGTTGCTTCCCATGTCCCTAAAATGTGTCTGGAGAACTCGTTGCGCAAGCCTTCGCCAGTAGGCCAGAGCTGGCCTTCCGATCACTAAAAACGATCCCGCGTGGAATGCTCAGGCTGCGGTCTTGAACACGTCCATGAGGCCGGCATAGGCCGCGGCAATACCGGCTACCGGGTTGGTGCTTCTTGACGTCGTCTCGACCTTTAGCGGGCCGCCGCCGGTCGGCAAGGTGAGCAGCAGGAACTGGCGATTGCCGCCGTCGCCGATCGATGCGGCGGCGACATGCTGGCCTTCGCCTTCGTTCTGGACGCACATTTTGAACAGCAGCGTGCCGCCGACCGCTTCCAGGGCGCCGCCGACCACCTCGACAAATTCGTCTTCGGTGACCTTTTTGGCCTCCGGCACGAGATCGGCCAGACTTGCGGCAAGCGTGTCTTCAAGCTCTTTGTCGTCGAGTTGAATATCGTCCAACTGCACGTCTTGGGCCCCGCTGTCATCCAGCTGCCTGTCGTCGATCTGCCTGTCGTCGATCTGCCTGTCGTCGATCTGCCTGCCGTCGATCTGCTTGTCGTCGAGCTGCGTGTCCATGCGAACCTCTTTCAGTCGCCAATCCGCACCCCTACCCCGTTAACGAACCTTAACGTCGACGATGGCCGGATTGTGGCGGTTTTCTCCGCCTTTCGATCACTGCTTGCTTCAGCCGTTAACGGTTGGAGACGTCACGACTGGACAATCCTTCCGTTCGTCCCACAATGGAACAAAAGACGGGAAAAACGAGGAAGCAATGGGAGGAACCAGATGCTCGGACTGATGCAGGAATGGCCGCTGCTCTGCCACAAGCTGATCGACAATGCCGAGCGGCAGCACGGGACGCGCGAGATCGTCTCGCGCTCGATCGAAGGTCCTGTCGTTCGCACCACCTATGCTGAAGTTCATCGCCGCGCCCTCAAGGTCGCTCAACGGTTGGAGCGCGATGGCTTTGTGCTCGGCGACCGCATCGCGACCCTGGCCTGGAACACGGCGCGCCACATAGAGGCCTGGTACGGCATCATGGGCATCGGCGCCGTCTACCATACGCTTAACCCGCGTTTGTTCCCCGAGCAGATCGTCTGGATCATGAACAATGCGCAGGATAGAGGGATCTTCGTCGACCTGACCTTCATGCCGCTGCTGGAAAAGATCGCCGGCGCGGTCAAATCGCTGAAAAAGGTGATCGTCCTGACCGACAAGGCGCATCTGCCTGAAACGACGCTGCCGAATGTGGTTGCCTATGAGGACTGGTTGAACGAGGCCGATGGCGACTTCGCCTGGAAGGTTTTCGGCGAAAACACCGCAGCCGGCATGTGCTACACCTCCGGCACGACGGGCGATCCCAAAGGCGTGCTCTACAGCCACCGCTCGAATGTGCTGCATGCCATGATCGCCGCCATGCCCGACGCCATGGGCCTCTCCGCGCGGGACACGATCCTCCCCGTCGTGCCGATGTTTCATGCCAATGCCTGGGGCCTTGGCCAGAGCGCGCCGATGATCGGCGCCAAGCTGGTCATGCCCGGTTGCAAGATGGACGGCGCCTCGATCTACGAGCTGCTCGACACCGAGAAGGTGACCTTCAGCGCCGCCGTGCCGACCGTCTGGATGATGCTGCTGCAGCATCTGGAAGAGACCGGCAAGAAGCTTCCCTATCTCAGCAAAGTCGTCATCGGCGGCTCGTCCTGCCCGCGCGCCATCATCAGGAAATTCCAGGACAATTACGGTGTCGAAGTCATCCATGCCTGGGGCATGACCGAAATGTCGCCGCTCGGCACGCTGTGCACCATGAAGCCGCAGTATCAAGCGCTCGAGGGCGAGGACCGGCTCGATATCCAGGGCAAGCAGGGCTACCCGCCCTTCGGCGTCGAGATGAAGGTGACGGATGACGACGACAAGGAACTGCCTTGGGACGGCAAGACCTTCGGCCGGCTGAAGGTGCGCGGTCCAGCCGTCGCCAGCGCCTATTCTGGCGGCGTCGGAGCCGAGCAGTTCGACAAGGACGGCTGGTTCGACACTGGCGATGTCGCCCATATCGATTCCGGCGGCTACATGCAGATCACCGATCGCGCCAAGGACGTCATCAAGTCGGGCGGCGAGTGGATATCGACCATCGACCTGGAGAACCTCGCCGTCGGCCATCCCGATGTCGCCGAGGCCGCGGCGATCGGCGTCCATCATTCGAAATGGGGCGAACGGCCCTTGCTGGTCGTGGTCGCCAAACCCGGCAAGGAGCCGAGCAAGGCGGACATACTGGCGTTCATGGACGGCAAGGTGGCGAAATGGTGGATGCCCGACGACGTCGCTTTCATCAGCGAAATCCCGCACACCGCCACCGGCAAGATCCAGAAGATCACCTTGCGCAAGCAGTTCAGCGACTACCGCCTGCCGACGGATTGACCGGGACCGTGCGTTTCCTTGACCTTCAAGCTACCGGCGGCAAAAACGTTAGGGCAGGGGATGTTCAATTTGAGCATCCTTTGCTCTAAGCGTCTGTGCGGGTTGGGGCGGTGCTGAAGACAATGGAAATTGACGAGCGGCAGACATCGAAGGCGGCCGGCTGGTCGCGGCGCACGGGCGCTTTTGCCCTGGTCCTGCTGCTCACCGTGCTGGCCGGCCATCATTTCGAACTGGTCGAAACGCCGGCCTTCCTGTGGGTGCTGGCGATCGTCGCCTTGCTTGCCGCATTCGCTTTGCTGTTTGCCGGCCTCGCTTTGTCCCGGCTGTGGCATTTCGGTGACCGTGGCGGCCGCGACCTCTCGGTCGGCGCCCTGCTGGCGCTGCTGGTGCTGACGCCCTACGGCTTTGCCACCTATTTGGCGGCGACCACGCCGCCCCTGAGGGACATCACGACGGACCTCGACAATCCGCCAGTGCTCGACACCAGCGACCGCACCAAGGACATGAACGTGCTCGCGCTGCCAACGCCGGGCGAAGCGCGCCTGCAGGCCGACGCCTATCCGCTGGTCACCGGGCATAGCTACAATCTGCCTTTCGAAACCGTCGTCGACGCCGTTGAAACCGTGCTCGACCGCCGCGATTGGCAACTTACCGCGCCATACCCAGTGACCGACGGTCAAGACGAGGTGACGATATCGGCCGTGGCCCGGAGCTTCGTCGTCGGCCTGCCCGCCGACGTCGCCATCCGGGTCAGCAATGATGGCGACACCATCGTCGTCGACATGCGCTCGGCCTCCCGCTACGGCCGCTATGACCTCGGCGACAATGCGGCGCGCATCGTCGGGTTCCTCGCCGAACTCGACCAGGAGGTTGCGGGCCAGGTGGGTGCGGCTCCGGCCGAGTAGTTCTCTACCCCACCGGCACAAAGACGCCGTCGATGGCCGGGTCACCCTGGGTGGCAATCAGGCCGCGCGCCACCAGGTCTTCGAGATGGGCAAGCACCGACAGACCGGCAGCGCCATGCAGGCGTGGGTCGGTATCCCGGTAGATCGCCTTGACCATGTCCGGGATCGTCCGGTCGCCGTCGCGGATCCGCTCGAGGATCGCCCGTTCGCGCATCTTGCGATGGGTCTTGAGCCCGCGCATGAAGCTGCGCGGCGCGGTCACCGGGCCGCCATGGCCGGGCAGCAGCAGGCGATCGCCGCGCGCGATCAGCCTGTCGAGCGAGGCCATGTAGTCGGCCATCGCTCCGTCCGGCGGCGCCACGATCGATGTCGCCCACGCCATCACATGGTCGGCTGAAAACAGGATGCCGGTGCCTTCGAGCGCAAATGCCGCGTGATTGGCGGTGTGGCCCGGCGTCAGCACCGTCCGGATCGTCCAGTCATCGCCCTCGACCAGCGCATTGTCGGGCAACGCGATCTCCGGGACGAAAACCGTGTCGGCGCTGGCGTCGAGCGGGTTGATCTCGCCGATCCGCAGCGGCCTTGCCGGGCGGTGCGGGCCTTCGGCCAGTACAATAGCGCCGGTGTGCGCTTTCAGCCGGGCGGCCAGCGGAGAATGGTCGCGATGCGTGTGGCTGACGAAGATATGGCTGACCGGCCGGTTTGCGATCACCTTCAGCAACGTCTGGAAATGCGCCTCGTCATCGGGGCCCGGATCGATCACCGCCAGCGTATCGCGCCCGACGATGTAGCTGTTGGTGCCGTGAAAGGTGAACGGGCTGGGGTTTTTGGCGGTGACGCGCAAGACGTCCGGCGCAACGGTGACGCCCTCGCCATAGGCCGGATCGAAGCTGGTGTCGAATTTGAGCGCCATGGCGGTGTCGTTGAATCTCTGTTCAGGAAGACGGCAAAACTGATTGCCGCATAACACGGAAGCCAATATAGAAAAACGCAAGGCCGCGATCTGCGGCAATCCGGATTGGGGAAGACCATGGCACTTGCAACGACGATGCGCCCGCTTGTTTCTCTCGCTTTGCCCCAGGAGGGCGCGCAGCGCCTGGCAACCCAGCTTTTGCTGGCGATCGCCGGAACGCTGCTTTTGACCCTGTCGGCCAAGACGAAAGTCGTGCTCGGGCCGGTCGACATCTCGATGCAGACGCTGGCCGTCCTGCTGATCGCCACCGCATTTGGCCTGCGGCTTGGCGTCGCTACCCTGCTTCTCTACATGGCCGAAGGCGCCATGGGCTTCCCGGTCTTCCAGAGCACGCCTGAAAAGGGCATCGGCATCGCCTACATGATCGGCGGCACCGGCGGTTATCTCGCCGGCTTCATCGTCATGGCAGCCATTGTCGGCTGGGCCGCCGACCGCGGCTGGGACCGCCACCCGATCAAGCTGTTCAACGCCATGCTGGTCGCCGAAATCGTCATGATGGCCATGGGCTTTGCCTGGCTGGCCACCCTCATCGGCGTGGAAAAGGCGTGGCAGTTCGGCGTTTTGCCGTTCGTCCTCGGGGATTTGATCAAGGTTGCGCTCGCCGCCAGCCTGGTGCCGGCGATATGGTCGCTGCTGCCCAAGCAGCCCTGAAAACCGGACGACACAATGAGCCGGGGGGGGGCGCGGCCCCCCCGGGGGTTTTTTTTTTTTGTGTAAAACAAGATGGGGGGGGGGGGGTGGGGGCAAACCCGCGGCGATTATGCGGGAGGCCGGGGGGGTGGGGGGAATTATCCGGGGGGGG